>ONAG01000035.1:13874-51589 GCA_900315745.1 uncultured Prevotellaceae bacterium | reverse complement strand
ATGTTTTCATTCCATTGTTGAGACAGCAAAGAGAAATGGGAAGTCCAAGTTTGGAACTCTCTACCAACTGATCATTGAAGACAATCCCGACAGCAGCTTAATCGAAAGAATCACTTCTTAGGAGGTACGCTTGCTACCCCCTAAGAAGTCATGGGCTCATGACTGAGTAGTTACCCAGTTTGGTGAAATTGGTTAATTAACGTTAATGTTCCTATAAAGCGAGGCAAAAGATACTGCTTTTCAGAATAATTGATTACTTTTGCCGTCCATGTCATAAAAAAGAAATGATTGATTGGTCAAGAAGTGACCATAGAATAGCGAAAATTGCTTTAGTCTTAATATCTTAAGCTTTGATCTAAATCGTAACTGATTTCAACCTCTCTGCCATCCTACGGGATTTTTTTCTGGTGGACACACCTTCACTATCATCCGACTAAATAATGAAGATTCCATGAAATCAAAAAAATCTACCAGCACCGCAAATGCAAAACTCGACAAGGAAATAAAGAAATTGTTCCTTGTCAATCCTCTGATGAACATCAAGGTTTGCATGCAAACCTTGGAAAACCTCGACAACCTCAAATTGAAGGAGAAGAGAGACTGGGTGAAGAAACTCAATAAGGAGCGTGAAGACTTTCTCCTTAACGCTATTATGGATAAAGATGAAATCAAGAAGAAGCTGATAAGGCACATCAACTCATGGGAGAGCCATGTGGGTGCCCTCCAACTCGATGACATACTGGAAATCATCGACGGAACCCCCTTCAACCTTGTTGATGTGGCATTCGACAAGCTCTCGCCTCTCAGCATAGCCAACTTGCTCGAAAAATATCTTATCGGGCAGCATGAGTATGCGCAGAAACTCTCACTCAGCTTCTACCTGCATATCATGAGAAATAACAACCATGATGTAGGAGTGCCCAACCTCAACTTGCTCGCTTATGGGCCATCCGGCACGGGCAAGACTTTCGGTCCCCAAATCTTGTCCAAAATCTTTGGGTTCAAGTTGGGTGTCGTCAACTGCAACAACCTGGTGCAAGAAGGCATACACGGTCCACATATCTCCGACACGCTGAAGGAAATCTATGATGATACCGAAGATGACGTGGAAGAGGTGGAGAAGGCAGTCATCCTGTTCGACGAGTTCGACAAGCTCTTTTCAAGGGGTGAGTTCAACGAGCGCGTGCTGCATGAGTTGCTCAACTTCATCGATGACGACAACTCCGTCACATTCTCCAACGGATACAACGATGTAGTCAGGGTGTCCACAAAAAACATGCTCTTCATCTTCTCAGGCGTATTCAGCGGCATAGAGGATGTGGTGAGAAAACGCATGGGATGCTCAGGATTAGGCTTCTCGAAGGTAAGCGCCCCAGAAATCAAGGGTGACTACCATGATTACGTGCGCGATGAAGACTTCGCCACCTATTTCAATCGCGACGAACTCGCAGGGCGCATCCTGCAATATGCACATGTGAACATCATGACCGAGGAGGTGATGGTGAACATACTGCTCAACTCAAAAGGGTCGCCTCTGCATTTTTACGTCAACTACTTCAAGAATAAAAACATCAACTTGGAGCTCACAGAAGACGGAGCAAAGGCTATCGCAGCCGTTGCCAACAAGAAACATCTTGGGGTGAGAGGACTTAAATCCACCATATTCAAGGTGCTGAGCCAGGACATGTACAATCTTGACAAGGAGGAGATAATAGTAGATAGAGACCTGGTGGAGAAAAAGAAGGCATGACAGCATCTGTTCACCATCATGCCTTCACCTTTCGCCCTCCGTTTTCACATGAACGGAGGGCGAAAGATTTTATTTGCCTTGGTGAATTCAGCCTATAGGTTGAAACGCTTGCACAGGTCTTCCCATTGCTTGTGGACGGCGTCAAGTCCGCTGTCCATGTATTCCTTGGCTTTCTCCACACCCTCGCGAGCCTTGGCAACCTTCTCGTCGATGTCAATCTTGCCAATCTCTTCCTTGGCTTTCTCCACGCCTTCGCGAGCTTGAGCCATCTTCTCGTCGATGTCAATCTTGCCAATCTCCTCCTTGGCTTTCTCCACACCTTCACGAGCACCTTGGGCAACCTTGTCAGCCACTTTGCTCAATTCCTTTTTGATGTCCTCGCTGTCGTGAGTGTCGAGGTAATTCACCAGTTCGTTGTACTTGCCTTGGGCTTCTTCAGCCATAGAGCCAATGCCTTCTTTCAGTTTCTTCAAAATCTCGTCAAAATCATTCATGGCTTTAGTCTTTTGGTTAATGTTATTGTTGTTGTCTTTCATTCAAGCCTCAAATTTACGACTTTTATTTCAATCGACCATGAAATATTGGAAAAAAGTAAAGATATGTTACGAGAGGGGCGCTCAATGCTTTTTTATTTTCATAAAATGGCATGTATTATTATTTTTTGCACTACCTTTGCACGTGATTTAGTGAAATTGCATAATAAAAGCAGCATTTAAGATCACACTTCATATAATCAATTTATAGTCATACATCTGCAATGGGAGGTTTTTTTGGTACCATTTCCGTCGGGAATTGCGTCAACGACTTGTTCTACGGCACAGATTACAATTCACATCTTGGAACAAAACGTGCAGGATTGGCAACTTTCGACCCTGAAAATGGATTCTCGCGCTCAATTCACAGTTTGGAAAGAGATTATTTCAGGTCTAAATTCGAGGACGAACTTGAACAATTCCATGGCAATCAGGGAATAGGCATCATCAGCGACACTGACCCCCAACCCATCATTGTGAACTCTCATTTGGGAAGATATGCCGTGGTGACGGTAGCCAAAATCAACAACCAGCAAGAAATAGCTAAAAAGTTGCTCGACAAGAGGATGCACTTCAGCGAAATGTCTGCCAACAAGATCAACCAGACCGAATTGGTGGCATTGCTAATCAACATGGGGGCTTCGTTTGTGGATGGCATCAACAAGGTCTTCAATGAAGTGGAAGGCTCATGCTCCATGCTCGTGCTTACTGAAGATGGTATTATTGCCGCGCGCGACAAATATGGGAGAACACCTATAGTAATAGGAAAGAAAGAAGGAGCTTATGCCGCTACAAGTGAGACTTCGAGCTTCCCAAATCTCGACTACCAGCCAATACACGACCTCGGACCAGGGGAGATAGTGAAAATAAAGGCAGATGGCATGGAGGTGCTTCAACAGCCAGGGGATACAGAGCAGATTTGCTCTTTCCTGTGGGTGTATTATGGCTTCCCTTCAAGCGACTACGATGGAGTCAACGTGGAGGACATGCGTGAGCGCAACGGATATATCCTGGGGCAGGAGGATGACTCCGACGTGGACATAGTTTGCGGCATACCGGATTCAGGCGTGGGCATGGCGTTAGGATATTCCCAAGGGCATGGTGTCCCCTACAAGAGAGCCGTGTTGAAGTACACTCCAACATGGCCAAGGAGCTTCACCCCGGGAAACCAGTCGAGGAGAAATCTTGTGGCAAAGATGAAGCTCATACCCAACAGGGAAATCCTCAGTGGCAAAAGAGTGGCGTTCTGCGACGACTCCATTGTCAGGGGCACACAGCTGAGAGACAATGTACGCACTTTTTTTGAATATGGAGCAAAAGAGGTTCATGCTCGTATCTCCTGTCCGCCATTGGTATATGGATGCCCATTTATCAATTTCACCAGTTCGAAAAGCGATATGGAACTGCTCTCACGTAGAATAATAAAGGAATTTGAGGGAGCAGATGACAAGAATTTGGAGAAGTATTCCCAATCTGACTCGCCAGAATACAAACGAATGGTGAATGAGATGGCAAAACAACTTGGCATCACGACACTCAGATTCAACAAGATAGAAAATCTCGTGAAGTCAATAGGGCTTCCCAAGTGTCGTATCTGCACCCATTGTTTTGATGGTTCGGGATGTGACTGCAAGACAAAAGCTTGTCTGAAGTAAAGATTTCATGATACATGTGTATATGAAATATGGCAGTGCTTAGCACTGCTTTCTTTTTTTATAAAACATTTCTTGTCAAAATGTAAAATGTGTGGTTTTTTTTTCGTACCTTTGGCACGATTTTGGAGGACGACTTCAGAATGCCACTTTTTTAGGGTGGATTCTTACCTTGATGCAGCACCATGAATAGTGATTGACAAATTGAAAAGGTGAATGCATCTTGTAGTTGTGAAAAATGAAATTTTATTGGAAATACCTTTAATAGAAGGAATTATGGCAAATAGTAGAAAATGTCCCATTTGTGGACGTGAAGGAATACCCGACTATCTGAAAGAAGATGTCACATGTCCGGACTGTGGAAGCAACTTGAGGGCTTTCCGCATCATCGATCGTCTTGAGCAAGAAGCCAATTCCAAGACCACCATTTGGAAACCATTGGGAATAGTGGCTATGGTGGCAGCGCTGCTCTTCGCTTTGCTCTATTTCACTAAAGGCTCGATGCCTACAGCTGACAAGGAAAGGCTGAGCATCTTGGAGGACTCCATCGCCACTCTCAACGATATGATAAAGGAAGGTGGCGCTCCGACTTTGGCTCAGAATGCAACAGTAGCCGCACCAGCAGCCAAGGAGAACAAGGACGCCAAGGATACCAAAGAGGCAAATAAGGAAAATGCAAGTGCAGAACAGAAATCTGAGACTGCGGCTACCCCGGCTGCTGCTCCTGCAGAGAAGCCTGCTGAAGAGGTGAAAGAAACTCCCGCGGCAACTGGTGGCATAACAGCTCCTAATGACATGGTCACTGTGAAAAATGGCAAGAAATACTATACCGTAAAGAAAGGTGACTCATGGTGGAAGATAAGTGGCAAACTTTACAACCACAAGGTATCTGATGCAGAATTGGCAAGGATGAATGGCAAAGACAAGAGCAAACCTATCGATGTGGGCCAGCAAATCCTTGTGAAGTAAATGGAGAATGAAATAAGATTATTGCATACCTATTTATTATAGACAATGAGCAAGTTTGACGATTTAAGAGACGAGATAAAGAGACTCTGCGACGAGAACAAGAAAATGGCAAACTGGAGTTCAAGCCAAAAGGATTCCAACGACAATTTGGTGAGTGACGTGTGCAAGGAATTCTTGCAGGTGCTTGAGTCTTTTGAATGGGCTGAAGCCACCATTCACGAGCGCGGACTCGATCAAAGCCGTATATCAACGAGTGCAATTTCAAGATTGCTGACAGCAAAGACCAAGTTGTTGGAGGTACTCGAGCACTATGGAGTTTACAGGGTGACTTTTGAAAATGGCAAGTACGATGCTTCAAAAGCAAAAATCGTAGGTTCTGTGGTGGACAACGACAAAGAGGATGGCACCGTGGCTCGCATAGAAAAAGATGGATTTATAAGAAATGACAAGCTGCTAAGAATGGCAGAAGTGACAATAGTGAAAAACAGCTGAGTAATCAGCTGTTTTTTTTATTCATCTTCTTTTGTCGCATCTTTGTTGTCGCTGTCATTGCTTGAAGAGAATTGTTCTAAGAATCCCTGCATCTCCTTCATTTCAGAGTATTGGTATTGCCCATGATCTTCGTTGTAGTAGAACACAAAATCATTGATGAGCCAACGCTCGTCCGTGGGGTTGAATTGTAGTTTCAGCGTCACTCTCTGACGATTTGGGTAAGGTGTGCCTTCCTTGTCTGTCACCTTGAAGTGTACATCCACCCATGCGGAGTCCGAAACATAGTAAGGAGCCATGATGGTGTCAACAGAGAAACGGCAGTCTTTTCCCATCATTCCATTGAAGCTCATGGAGTTGAACTCCTCTTTCGCCTCATCGCTGAAAGACTTGACATTGTCGCACATGTCGCGCAAGATGTTCATCTTGTCTGTCCAGTTCTTGCCTCCCACATGGTTGCGCCCGCTTGTCCATTCCTCTTCTATGAGTTTCTCCACGGCGGCTATGATGGCTTTGTCGGAATGTGTCTTTTCCCACTCGGCAATCTTGCTGTCGTCTTCCTTTTGTTTGTGACGTATCAACTCGTTGGTAAGATTGCGTGCCTGATGCATGAAGCTTCGCAGCGAGCGCTTTGCCTCTTGTGCCTTCTCGTCTTGATCGTAATAATAGTAAAAAACGCCCGCACCTGCGATAACGAGGATGCATAGGGTAATGAATGCTTTTTTCATTTTTTTTTGAGTATTTTTTTAGTCTGCACTTGAACGGCTGTCTATGAGTTTTGCCAATTCAGTCACTTCGTCGGCAAGAAGACCATAGTTTGTGACAAATGAGTCTATTGACATTGCACTGCCGTTCTCATCAAAAAACTGCATTTCAGTGCTGTCTGTCGCGATGTTGATGGCTGGCTTGCCATTAGGGTGGAAGAGAGTGTAGGATATCAGAGAGCCATCCTTCACCTCAAGGCAATAGGTGCTGCTGTCTTCACTCCACACCGTACCCGTGAAAGGCTTGCCCTCCGAGCGAATGCCATTCTTGTTTATTTCTACCGATTTGATGGTGGTGCTCTTGTCAGTCTCGCATGACAAAATGCAAAATACTGACAGGCATGCCAGTAAATTCTTAAATAAGTTCATTTCCAATCTTTTTTCGTTCAATGCAAAGATAGCAACGAATGTTTGATTGTGCAACTTTTTTAGGAAAAAAAAGGCATCCTTTTTGGTGGATGCCTATTTTTGTGGTTCTACTTTTTAAAATCTTGTTCTCGCAGTTGTTCCTCTTACTTTTGTTCTGACAATTCTTTACTATAAATTTCAAAAAAGTCGAATTCAAGGATTTTGGAAATCCTCAAAAGATCTTTGGTGTCGATGGATTGCTTCGAAAAGATCTTGTAGACGTTAGTTCTACTGCATGATAACTCCCCAGCAAACCATACTACAGATTTGCGCCTTTGTTTGAGGGTTTGTTTGATTAGTGCTCCTATGTGTACCAAGATCGTAAATTGTTTAGTAAATGATTAATTTGGAATAGTGAAGGTATGCTTCTTTTTCCTTTTTGCGCAAAATTAGTATTAAATTCTCATTTCCTTTGAAAAAAAATGTTAAAAACATACAAATGTAAACTGATAAGCGACGTAATTTTTGCATTTGTAAATCTTTTACTAACAAAAAGTTACTGCTTGTTACTTTTTTTGTTGCTTGTTTGTAATTCGCAAATTATTAACATAAGACCATTTCATTATGTCATATGCCGAAGAAGGGGTTGTAATATCTTTGCATAAAAAACAATTATGAAGAATCTTTGCAAGAATTTGGACCTACTTTTCGAGGCTGTCAGCTATTGGGAATCCATGAACAATTTCAGAAATGAGCGTGCTCGATGCAAGAGGTATTGTTATGGTGACCAGTGGGGTGACCTTATAAGTGTGGATGGAAAATGGGTGAAGGAGGAGAGCTACATAAGAAGTCAGGGAAGTGAACCTCTCAAGAACAATCTTATAAGAAGGCTTGTGAAGCAGGTACTCGGTCTTTATCGTTCGGAGACGAAACCTTGCACGGTGGGCTGTGATGACAAAAGGATACAAAAGGGGATGATGAATATGCTCGAAAAGGTGGCAAGGCTCAACTGTTATGAAGAGCTCAATGCAAGGGCGCTTGAGGAGTTTCTCATATCTGGGATGGTGGTACAGCGCAAGAGCTATGGTTGGAGAAATGGTGGTGCAGGATGCTGGACAGTCAATGTGCCGCTTGATCTATTTTTCGTGGATTCACAACATTCCGATTGTCGTGGATGGGATGTCGGGGTGATAGGTGAGATTCACGATATGCGTTTTGATGCCGTTTGTGCGGAGTTTGCCCACAATTCCGAAGATGTGGAAGCACTGCGCGCTATCTACAATATAGATTCTTACAGACAGCGTGTGGATGACGTTATGGCAGGGTGGGGGATGGCATGGGGAAGCCGTGACAAGTTCTTCTTCCCATGCCAACCACAGCTATGCCGCGTGGTGGAAGTGTGGAAACGCGAGCGCAAGCCTGGCTACCTGTGCCATGATAGGAAAGAGGGTGTGCTCGCATGGGTGGATGCCCGCGACTTCTCACCACATCTGACGTCCGACGACCATGATGTGCAATGGGGATGATGGCGGATGAATGGCACTATTACTTCCTCTCACCTTTTGGCGACATCATCGACGAGGGGGCTTCGCCTTACGCTCACGGACAGCATCCATTTGTCTTCAAGGCTTATCCCATGGTTGATGGAGAGGTGCATTCTTTCGTGGCGGATGTCATCGACCAACAGCGATATACCAACAGGCTCATCACTCTTTACGACTGGGTGATGCGCTCATCGGCAAAAGGCGTGTTGCTGGTGCCTGAGGAATGTATTCCCGATGGCTACTCTATTGAGGATATGGCAGACGAATGGGCGCGATTCAATGGAGTGATACCTGTGAAGTCGAGGGATGGGATGGTGATGCCGCAACAAGTGGCGGCTAATGCCGTGAATATTGGCATCAATGAATTGCTGCAGACGCAACTCAATTTCATGGAAGACATTTCGGGGGTGACAGGTGCATTGCAAGGAAAGACTACTGCCACAGGGGTTAGTGGCAAGCTGTATGAGCAGCAGACGAGAAATGCCACCTTGGCACAACTCGACCTGCTCGATACGTTTCATAACTTCATTCGGGATGGACTGGCAAAGGACATAAGCAATATTCAGCAGTTCTATGAATCCGACAAGCTCGATGGCATACCAGCAGAGCTGATTCCACTCTTCCGAAGGATGGAGTTCCGCTTGGAATGAATGGTCTTTGTGGTGAGGTCATGTTGTAGAAAAGCCCATTGACAAATGGCTGCTTCATTCTTCCTTGTGTAACTTTTTTTCCTCTTGGGGCAATCTCTATTTTTCTTGACACAACTGCAATATTAAATGATGTTAAAAGAATGGCTAAATGATAACAACAAATGTGATAATTTTGTATATTTGCCAGTGAAATAAGTAGAAACTGTTGCATTTCAGTGTTCTTTGATATTGAGATGTCAATTTGATGGATTGCCGCCAGCATTTTGTGGTGGCAGTTCTTATTATAAAAGGTTTGACATGAATCCTATTCCTTGTGATTGAGAATGCAAAATATTATGATAATCCTATGTCGGATAGGATTATTTTCTGGGGGCAGTCTTTTGTGGGCTGTTCCCCTTTTTTCATACCACGCCAAAGGCGTGAAGAAAAGGAAGGTAAAATGGGACCACGCCAAAGGCGTGGAAAAGAAAAGCTGAAAGGGGACCACGCCAAAGGCGTGGTACAGAGAACCGCCTTTAGCCCCGATACCTATGGAGCCTTTGGTCCCCTGTATTGCAGCTTCGCTGGTTTTATGGTTCCCTTTATTGCAGCTTCGCTGCAATCTCCATCTCCACCTCCACCTCCATCTCCATCTTCACCTCCATCTCCATCTTCACCTCCATCTTAGTCTCCATCTTGATCTCCATCTTGATTGCAAATCACCCTTGCCATCTCGTTGAGGGCAAGGCATTGCTGTCTTGTTATCTTGCGCCGGTCGTTGTGGTGCTCCCAAGGGGCAAGCATAAGTAGTTTCCCTTGTGCACAGGCATCGAATCTCCTCCCTCCCGGTTTTGCCAAGGGTGCAAAACCATTTTCTTGCAACACAATAATCGGGAAGCCATTGTCGAAGGCGGCTCTCATGATTGCTTTTTCTCCATTGCTTATGCTTGGAGATACGAGCACTGCACCATCGCATGCCTTGGCAAGGAACTGCTGGCATAGCTCTGCTATTTGTTCCTCAGTAAGCTTTTGAGAGCATTGCACTTGCGGTAGGTTTGGGGCATTAAGCAAGAAAATGTTGCCTTGTGCCGCAAACGTGTGATTGCCTATCTTGACATTATGGCGCACCTTGAAATACTCTGGATGACAGTTCTTTATCGCCCTGCGGCGAGGATTGTCGTGGATATAGTCCTTCATGCGCTGCAACTGTCCTTTCTGATCGAGAATCCTGTCGTTATATCCCTGCTCCCAGAGAGCCGGCAAGTCGCTATTGACGCATCCTTTCTCTTTCAACAGACGGTATTCGCGGTTGCAAGCCACTTTGAAGCCGTTGATAATGATGCCAAGATGAACAGGAATCTCCTCTTTGACAAATACCACGGCATGAAGGTGGTCGGGCATGATTTGATGAGTCCATATCTCTATTGCGGGATAGAACTGCGGTATGTTCAAAAGGGCTTTTACTACAGCTTCTCCCAATGGGCTGCGTTCCATCCTTGCTTGCTGCGACACACCATCACCAGCGATTGTTCCGAGCAAATGCCTGTGTCCCTCAACAACAAGTGTTATCATATAGATGCACCGTGACTTATAGTCATGTCCGATGCGTCTTCGTTTCATCGATGGCTTTAAGTCGCCAGCCCATTGCTTTGCCTTTTCGTACCTTTCCCAATCCATGACAAAGTAGAAAATGAGAATTAACCTAAGAAGGCACGGGAGAAATCCCATGCCTTCTTGGTAAATGAATTAAAAATCTTTTTCTTACTTGCAGCAAGGAGTCCACGGCTTCAACTGCTTGAAGAAGTCGTTGCCCTTGTCATCAACGAGGATGAATGCTGGGAAGTCTTCCACCACGATTTTCCAGATTGCCTCCATGCCTAATTCTGGATATTCCACGCATTCAATGGACTTGATGCTCGATTGCGAGAGTACGGCAGCCACGCCACCGATGCTGCCAAGATAGAAACCACCATGTTTCTGGCATGCGTCGGTGACAGCCTGTGTGCGGTTGCCCTTGGCTATCATCACGAGAGAAGCACCATGGTCTTGGAACTCGTCAACGTATGGGTCCATGCGGTTGGCGGTTGTCGGACCCATGGAGCCACAAGGATAGCCCTCTGGAGTCTTCGCCGGACCAGCATAGAGGATTGGGTGGTCCTTGAAATATGCCGGCATCTCCTCGCCAGCATCCAGACGAGCCTTCAGTTTGGCATGGGCTATGTCACGTGCCACGATGATGGTGCCCTTGAGGTTCACGCGTGTGCTCACGGGGTATTTTGTCAGTTCGGCCCTCACAGCGTCAATGCCCTTGTCGAGGTCGATGACGATGCCTTCAGCACCCTCGCCCAGTTTGCAGAACTCAGCAGGAATCAGTTCGGTGGGGTTGTCATCCATCTTCTCAAGCCATACGCCGTCAGCATTGATTTTTGCCTTGATGTTGCGGTCGGCAGAGCATGACACGCCCATGCCGATGGGGCATGA
The DNA here is from genome assembly GCA_900315745.1 of uncultured Prevotellaceae bacterium. GTDB lineage: Bacteria > Bacteroidota > Bacteroidia > Bacteroidales > Bacteroidaceae > Prevotella. The sequence continues at coordinate 40,430 of ONAG01000035.1, read as the reverse complement.
TGCACCATGTCGTGGCAGACGCACCACGCGGATGTCGTGAGCCAGGTGCTTGCCGCCAAACTGTGCTCCCAAGCCAATCTTGTGAGCCTCTTCCAGCAACTTGTTCTCAAGGTCGATGTCGCGGAAGGCACGGCCTGTCTCGTCGCCGGTGGTGGGCAGGTTGTCGTAATACTTGATGCTGGCAAGCTTCACGGTGAGCAGGTTCTTCTCTGCCGACGTGCCGCCGATGACAAAGGCGATGTGATAGGGAGGACATGCTGCCGTGCCGAGCGACTTCATCTTCTCCACCAAGAATGGGAGCAAGGTGCTCTCGTTCTGTATGGTTGCCTTGGTCATGGGGTAGAAGTAGGTCTTGTTGGCAGAACCGCCACCTTTCGCCACCATGACGAAGCGGTATTCCATGCCTTCCACAGCCTCGATGTCTATCTGGGCAGGCAGGTTGCAGCGTGTGTTCACCTCGTCGTACATGTTGAGGGGTGCGTTTTGAGAATAGCGGAGGTTGTCCTCGGTGAAGGTGTTGAAGACGCCAAGGCTCAGTGCTTCCTCATCTTCAAAGCCTGTCCACACCTGCTGGCCTTTCTCGCCGTGGATGATGGCGGTGCCGGTGTCTTGGCAGAAGGGCAGCACGCCCTTGCAAGCCACCTCGGCGTTGCGGAGGAACTGCAAGGCTACATATTTGTCGTTCTCGCTTGCTTCGGGGTCGCGCAGGATTGCAGCCACCTGCTCGTTGTGCTCGCGGCGAAGCATGAACTCCACATCGTGGAATGCCTGCTGTGCAAGCAGTGTGAGGGCTTCCTTGCTCACCTTGAGCATGGGGTGTCCTTCAAAGTCGCCCACGCTGACTCCTTCTTTGGTCAGCAGGCGGTACTCGGTTTTGTCCTCGCCCAGTTGGAACATGGGCGCATACTTGAATGATTGTGTTTTTGCCATAATGTATTGTGATTGGTGTTACGCTTAATAGCCAAAGATATCTTCTGTCTTCAGACGGTGGATGGGGCCTATCTTGCCCAGGGACTCCATGTCGAGTTCCTTCTCGTCGCCCAAGATGATGTATTTGTAGGGCTTGTTCACCATGTATTTCTTCTCGAAATTCACCACGTCTTGCAGAGAGATGCCGGGCAGTGCCTTGTAGATGCGCTCGTTGAGGTCGAAGTCGAATCCGCGCAGTTTGGCATTGTAGTAGGCGTTGAGCACGGCGAACTTGGTGGTGCGTGCTGTCTGCAGGCTCTTCATGGCGCTCTGTTTGGCTATGTCGAATGCAGACTGGCTTTGTGGTATGGTGTCGAGGATGTTGTTGAACACCTTGATGCAGTCCATCATCTTGTCGTTCTGGGAAACGATGTAGGTGAGGTATGCCTCAGGATGGTTGACCCTGGGCAGACTGGAGTACTGTGCCATGGCGCTGTATGCCAGACCGCGGCTCTCGCGCAGCTCTTGGAAGACGATGGTGTTCATGCCGCCGCCGAAATATTCGTTGAACATCATTTTCACGGGAGTCTCTTCAAGACTGAAAGGCTTGCCCTCGTTGTGGTACTGAATCATGTAGATGTTCTTCGCTTCGTATGGGGCGATGTAAATCTCGTTGGTGGGCGTGAGTTGTTCGGTATATTCCCTGCCAGGTGCGATGGGTGCGAGCTTCTTGGGAGTCTTGTGGAGTTTCGACACCGTCTTGTCGAGTTCCTTCTGGCTCATGGGTCCATAGTACATCACCGTGTGCTCCATGTTCTTCAGGTTGGAGATGAGTTCGAGGAAACGCTGAGGTTCTGCGGCATTTAACTCATTGATGCTCCTGATGTTGAGGTTGGGGTTGTAGGTGCCGAATGTCACGTAGTTGCGCAAGGCACTGAAGTTCGCGCTTTGGTTCTTCTTCGAGTCCTCGCGGCTCTTTGCAAGCAGGCTGACATACTGTGTCCACGACTCCTTGTCTGCCTTGGCGTTCTGCAGTAGGTCTTCCAGCAGTGCGAGGGCTTCAGGCATCTTCTCGCTCAGACCGGTGAGTGAGATGGTGGTGAGGTAACTTCCAACGCTGATGTTGTAGTCGCAGGCGAGTTCATAGAATGCTTGCTTCACCTCTCCCACGCTCTTCTTGTCGGTGCCGATATATTCCATGTAGGATGGGCCATAGTCGTAGTCCACATTATTCTCATTGCCTAATTTATACCTGAAGGCGAGTGTGAAGAGACCATCCTCGTCATTGTGCTTGTAGAGCAGTGGCAAACCACGTTTTGTCTTTCCCACGGTGAGGTCTTTCTCGAAGTCGAGGAACCTTGGTTGTATGGGCTTCACATACGAGTTCTTGATGTCGTTTAGGAACTTGCTGGAAAAGTCCCTGTTGGTGGGGATGGCGGTTATTTCAGGCTTCTCTATCTTCACCTGGGTGGAGTCTGTTCCCGTGCGTTTGAACACGCAGACGTAGTTGTTGCTGAAATGCCTGTTGGCGAAGTCCACCACGTCTTTCTTCGTGATTTTGGAGATGTGTTCGATGTAGTGGGCAATATCTTCCCACTTCTGCTCGTTGATGAAGGCATCTACCATGAGGCTTGTCCTGCTGTTGTTGTTTTGCAGCGAACGGTAGAAATTGAGCTTGGCATTGTTTACTACGGCAGGGATAAGCTTGTCGTCGAACTCGCCTCTCTTGAGTTTTTCCATCTCTTCGAGCAGCAATGCCCGCACCTCGTCAAGGCTTTGGTTCTCCTTTGGGTAGCCATAGAGCACGAAAGGAGAATAGTCGCTCATCTCGTCAGCGAAAGCACCGGCAGACATCAGTCTCATCTTCTGCTCAAGATCCACCTCGAAGAGTCCGCATTTTCCGTTGGCGAGGATGTTGCTGATGATGTTGAGGGTGTCGGTTTGTCCGCTATTGGCACGGTTGAAGCGCCAACCCATCATGAGATATTCTGCTTCTTTTCCAATGACTGTTGTGTCTTGTGGAGAGGTGATCGGCTTCAGAGGTGCGAATTGAGGTATGGAGAGGTTCTCGTTTCTCTTCCATGACCCGAAATACTTGTCGATGATAGCAATAACCTCGTCGGGGTCGAAGTCGCCAGCCATGCAGATTGCCACGTTGTTGGGCACATAGTAGCGGCGGAAGTAGTTCTTGATGTTGGTTATGGAAGGATTTTTCAGGTGTTCCTGCGTACCGATGGTTGTCTGCGTGCCGTATGGGTGAGTGGGGAATAGTTTGGCATAAAGAGCCTCCCACATCTTGCGTTGGTCTTGTGCCATGCCGATGTTCTTCTCCTCATAGACAGCTTCCAACTCAGTGTGGAACCCTCTGATTACCATGTTCTGGAAGCGGTCTGACTGCACGCGTGCCCAGTTCTCTATCTCGTTGGAGGGGATGTTCTCCACGTAGCAGGTCACGTCGTTGCTGGTGTAGGCATTGGTGCCCTCGCTGCCGATGGCAGACATTAGCTTGTCGTACTCATTGGGGATGAAGTATTTGGCAGCCAACTGCGATACGCTGTCTATCTCGTGATAGGCTTTTTTCCTTGCGGCGGGGTCTGTCAATGTGCGATACACTTCATAGCGCGCCTCGATGTCCGCGAGATAGGGAGCCTCGGCTACTGGGTCGGTTACACCGAATTGCTTTGTTCCCTTGAACATCAAGTGCTCCAGATAGTGAGCCAGTCCGGTGGTTTCTGCAGGGTCGTTTCGCGAACCAGTCTTCACGGCGATGTTGGCTTGCAGACGCGGTTTTTCCTTGTTGACAGATAGATAGACCTTCAGACCGTTGTCGAGGGTATAGATGCGTGTCTGCGTAGGGTCGCCCTCCACGGTGGTGTATTTGTAGTCCTTTGCACTTATTGCAAGGGTGGCGATCAATGAAAGGCTTGCAAGAATAAGTTTCTTTTTCATTATTTATTAATTGTGGTTTATTCGAATTTGTTTTCGTTCTCGAATTCCATCTCCTTGTCGAGTTGGCTTAGGAAGTTGTCGAGTACCTCGCGGTCCACGTCGCCTAAAGCGTATTCCTTCTCAGCATCCTTGCGTATCTCTGAAATCCATTTGCGTCGTGCCAGGATATAGTCTTGGTGGATGCTTGCTGCATCTTCTTCAGTGAGAGTGTCGAGACCATAATAGTCGAGTATGAGCCTGTAGGCGTATGTCCAGCGATATTCAGAGTAGTTGTCATGTATTTCTGAGAATCTGTCGAGAATGTCGTAGATATCTACGATGTTGCCGTTCTTGATGTCTTCCACGAGGCGGTATTCCTCTGTTTCAGGCAGCAGCAGACCTGCCAGGTCGTTCCACTTTCCTGTTCCGATGGGGTTCTTGGGCAGTTCGAGTCTGTGGCGTTTTAGCACGGCGCCCATGAAGATGCGCAATGCCATGTCGTAAAGTTCGATGCCGGTCCTCAGGTGGTTTGCCTTGATTTCGTATTCGTGGTAGTTGTATGATGACACACGGGTGCCTGATGCCTCTTGCAGTTTTTCGAGAATCTTCTTGCCTTCGAGAATCTCTCCCACGGCGAATGGGCTGAGCCAGTCGAAGTTGACGATGCTCTTTTGTCCATTGCTTGGTCTCTTGTCGCGCTTTGGCCACTTTCTGATGTCTCGGTAGAGGCCCACGGTGGTGATGTTGCGTGCAGGGTTGAGATACATGGTGTCGCTGTAGGCAATGAGGTATGAGAAGGGCAGGTTTCGGGTGTCGGGATGGTACATCAGTTTTCCGAAGCACACGGAGAAAGTGCCTATTTGCGCCGGCATGAGGATGTACGCCCCGCTGGCGGTCTTCACGCCTCTCTCCAAGGTACCGTAGTGCATGGGACCCATCTTGTAGGCATGGTTGCTGAAGTTGGTTGCAGAACCGGCGTTGTAGAACGAGAACATGCCGCCAATGAGCAGAGAGCTCTTGTGGTGGCTGGCAGAGAAAGGACCGCAGAAAGCCGCACAAGCCTCACCATTTGACATGAAGCTGTTGGCGAAGAAGATGCTGTTCTCGGCAGCAAACCCGTTGGTAATCTTGCAAGCCTCTCCCACGAAGCAGTTCTCGAGTTTCACGCTGTTGAGAATGCTGCTGCCATCGTATATGATTGAGTTCTCGCAGATGACGCCCGAACCGATATAGACGTTGGCGTCGGGTATGCTCTTGATGGAGCAGTCGCTCAGTCGGCATGCACCACTTATCACGCAGTCGTCGTTGATGTGTGTGTTTGTTATCTCTCCAGTATTGATGATTTTCACATTGTTGCCAATGGTGCCACGTTGCGGCACGCTGGCATCCACCTCCTTGCGTATGAGGTCGAAGATGGTTTTCATCAGCTGCTTGTCGCGGTAGTGCTTCACCATGAAGGCAGCCAACTGGCTTGTCAGTCCGTCGAAGAGCATCACGTTGCCGTCGCCCACCTCGTTGAGAACCGAGATGAGGTTGCCTTCGCCGAAGGTGGCTCCTTCGGTGGTCTCAATGGTGTTCACATTGCTGATGTAGCACTCGTCGCCGATGTCGTAGTTGTTGATGAAGTTGCCTACGTTCTCTATGAGGCAGTTGTCGCCCATTGTGACATTTCGCAATGTGGTGCTCTTGATGCCGCAGTGCTTCACGAAGCCTTTGCTCACTTCTATCTCCTTCTCGAAGATGCCTATGCGTATGTCTCCATAAAACGAGGTGTTGCGGATGAAGATGGGGTCGAACCCCTCTTTCACCATCACCAGGTCCCAATCCTCTGCCTTGCAGCCTCTTGACTCCAGAATGTCTATCTCTTGCTTGGTAAGTTGTCTGTATTCCATTTATTTTATAATTAATAGTTGTTATTTTCTTTTGTTATTCTTCCTCTTCCACAGGATAAAGGAAATCGTTGTATGGATATTTTTGCACATGCAGCTCTCTCACTTTGGCATATAGCGTGGTGCGCAGTTCTGTGATGTTGGTCTTCTCTTTTGCCGAGATGAAGATGCAGTTGTCGTTTAGCTTTGCCATCCACGTGCGCTTCAGTTCGTCGAGTGTTATGTTTTCCTTTGTGGGTGGTGTCAGGTCGTCGGGTTCCTTGTCTATCCAGTGGTAGGCGTCGATCTTGTTGAACACGATGATGGTGGGTTTCTCGCTGCATCCGAGTTCGCCAAGTGTCTTCTCCACCACCTTGATTTGCTCTTCGAAGTCGGGGTGTGAGATATCTACAACATGCAGCAGCAGGTCAGCTTCTCGTGTCTCGTCGAGAGTCGATTTGAACGAATCCACGAGGTCGGTGGGCAGCTTGCGAATGAATCCCACGGTGTCAGCCAAGAGGAATGGCAGGTTGTCCACCACCACCTTTCTCACTGTGGTGTCGAGTGTGGCGAAGAGTTTGTTTTCTGCAAACACCTCGCTCTTTGACAATAGGTTCATCATGGTCGATTTGCCCACGTTGGTGTATCCAACGAGTGCCACACGTATCAGCCGCCCTCTGTTCTTGCGTTGCGTGGTCTTCTGCTTGTCTATTTCCACCAATCGCTGCTTCAGGAGCGTCATGCGCTGCAGGATGATGCGGCGGTCCATCTCCAACTGTGTCTCACCAGGACCACGGAGCCCCACAGAGCCCTTTCCGCCGCCAGAACCAGAGCCACCGCCCTGGCGCTCCAAGTGAGTCCACAGGCGTTGCAGGCGTGGCAGCATGTATCGATATTGGGCGAGTTCCACTTGTGTCTTGGCATTTGCTGTCTGTGCGCGCATGGCGAAGATGTCGAGTATTAATGAGGTGCGGTCGAGTATCTTCACCTGGAGAGCCTGCTCAATGTTGCGTATTTGCTTGGCGCTAAGCTCGTCGTCGAAAATCACCATGCCCACTTCTCGCTCGGCTTCTTCCTCTGCCTTGATGTATTCTCTTATTTCTTCAAGCTTGCCCTTGCCCACATAGGTCACCTGACTGGGGCCTGCCATGCGCTGAGTGAAGCGCTTCACGGTGACGGCGCCGGCAGTGTCGGCAAGGAATTCCAGTTCGTCGAGATATTCCTTGGTCTTTGCCTCGTCTTGGTCTTTGGTGATGAGTCCCACCAGAATGGCGGTCTCGGCTTTCACTTCGGATATTACAAATTCTTTCATTTCCTTTGCTTAATGGTATTTGCCGTGCTTCATTTGTCAATCATGTCACTTAGAACATGATTTTAGCGGCTGTTGACATGTGCTCAAGGTGGCTTCATGAGCCATATGAGCACAATTCGACAATTTGGGTGTAAAGATACGCCAAACTGCTCAAAAAAACAAAAAAATATACATGCTTTTTTTACGAAGCAAGTTTTTCAATACCAATCGACCATTACGATTTCTGATAAAACCACAAAAAAGGAACGTAAATGAAGCGTTTACGTAAACGTTTGCGTTCTTTTTTTCATCTAAAATCCATGATTTTTTGATTTATGTCAATTTTATGGCTAAATTTGCATCGTTGAAAAGAAAAAGATTTTCAAGATACAAACCAATAACAACAATCTGCTGAAACATTCAAAAGGAAAAAATCCCGACGTGAGTCGGGATTTTTAATTTTCACATATATGCTTTTTATTTGATGTATTTCACCTTGGAGGCATCACGTGGCTTTGCTTCAGGCTGCTCGTCGGGGTAGCCTATGGCAATGATGTAGTTCAATTTGTAATCGTTGGGAATGTCGAGACTGTCGAGGAAGAACTTTGCCTTCTCGTTGGCGAGCAGGAAGCGCACGGGACCTCCTAAACAACAGGTGCCAAGACCCATCGACTGTGCGGCAAGCATGATGTTTTCGCCAAGAAGTCCAGCATCCAACTCGCCACCACCTGTTGCTGGCGTGCAGACGCAGATGAGGTTGGGGGCATTGCGGAACATGTTCTTGAAGTCCTTGTCACGTTTCACTTGTTCGGCATTCTCTTGCTTGTAAACCTCTGTCACTTTTGAAATCAATTCCTGGTTTTCCACCACGCGCACCACCCAAGGCTGGCGGTTCATGCCGCTTGGGGCATTGATGCCGGCACACACTATCACCTCTAATTTTTCGTGCTCCACTGGTTTGTCGAGGTATTTCCTTACTGAGCGACGTGCCATGATGGTGCTGAGCACTGGATTCAATTCCATCTGCATGTCTGCCTCTATGTTGGCGATTTTCTCTGTTGGTTCATAGCGGCGTATCACCTTGCCGTCACGTGAGATGAGAAACTTGGTGAAGTTCCATTTGATGTCCGCGCTCTTGGCATAGTCGGCATCATTCTTGCTCAACATGTTGTCAAGCAGCTTGCCTGTCTTGTCGTTGAGGTCGAAACCGCCAAAGCCTTTCTGCGACTTCAGATAAGTGAAGAGTGGGGAGGCGTTTGGACCATTCACGTCAATCTTGTCGAACTGCGGGAACAGGATGTTGAAATTTGCAGTGCAGAACTGATGAATCTCCTTTATTGAACCTGGCGCTTGTTGTCCAAACTGGTTGCAGGGGAAGTCGAGGATTTCAAAACCTTCAGCATTGTATTTCTCATAGAGGGCTTCCAACTCCTTGTACTGTGGGGTGAACCCACATCTTGTGGCAGTGTTCACTATCAGCAATACCTTGCCGCGATAGTCTGAGAGCGACACTTCGCGCCCTTCGTCGTTGGTCACCTTGTAGTCGTACACGCTTTGAGCGGTCATTGTCATAGCGCTCAAAAAAGCCATTAGGCAGATAGTCAGTCTTTTCATGTCTCCAAATTGTTTTAGGTATGAGCTTATAAATCTTTATCCCATAGCGAATGAAATTCGTTTGTGCCCCAGTCGTCGTCACCGGGTGTCTCAGTGCCTGACGAATCTCCCTTCGGCTCCGAGAAAGAGTCTAAAAGGGCGCAATCTGTATATGTCTCGCAAATGTCTATTTCGGGTGTTATATATATCCTTTTCATATTGCTTTTTACTTCAAGATTTTGTTTTCATTTGCATCCATTTTTCCCTTTGCTCCTTCTGTGCCAGACGGCAAGGCGAGGTCAGTCATCTGTGTGGCGTTGCTGACCGGGTGGGAGATAATTCTTGACTCGGAGCTGGATTTCAGTATGGCATTCACGACAGAAGTGATATCCGAGACAGAGATGTTGGTGTCTTTGTTGACATCTGCGTTGGCAACGATGAAATATCCAGAAGCATCATCAAGGATATAATCCACAATCATCTTGACATCGGTGACGCTCAATTCCTTGTCGCCGTTGACATCACCAAGCAAGCTGTTTGGACTTATGGGTGCTACGTTTGCAAATAAGGCTTTGGAGTAAGAGCTTGTGGCGGCAGGTGCCTGAATGAACGCACGGAAGGGGTTCATCGAACTTGTCTCTGCGAATGCCAAGAGCCCAGTCTTGGTGAATCCGTAGATGTTCTGCACTGGCGTGTTGTCAAGCACACCCTTCATGTAGTGCCCGTTTATGGTGCTTCCCACCATCTCATCAGGGGTGGCACCTATTTCTACACCTGACGCGCTCAAGGTGCTGCCACCCTCACCAGCAATGAATATGTATGGTGTGTAGGCTTCAGGCGTCTCCACGCTCTCAAACCTCAACGTCTCGCTTGTGGCATCGCTCAAGACGTAGAATTGGCCGTTGTAGTTTGTTGGCGCGTATGGGAGACAGACGGTGAGTTTCGTACCTTCAGCAAATTCGCGGTCATGGGAGACGTTGGTGGCTGTGAAGGCATTGCTTGCATGGAAGGCATAGCCGGAATGTTTGCCCTGTCCATCGGTGATAACCAGGTTGGCGCAGACACCATCAACAATCTTGTTGTTCTTGTCTGCCCACCAGTCCAAAGAAGATGTGGTGATGAGCTGGTTCTTTTGTTGTGGATATACAACCACGTTGTCTGCCAATGCGTATTTCTCATCCGTTGCGGTCCATTCCAATTGGTTGCGCTGCCAGAAATAGTCTTGGCGAAGATAGCTTGACGAAGCCTCCACTTGCGCATCCTCGGTGGAGCCTAAATAAGTTAGGGTGAAATTCTTCACTTGGTAATAACATCTTGAGGAGTATATGCCCATGGTCAGTTGGTGGCTTGAGGCATCCGACACCTCTGCGGCGCAGGAATAGTCTCCGAAGTTGCGGTTGTTGACAACGTTGAGAGTGATGACTTCCTGTGACCTGCCCACATGGCTGTAGTCGTTGGGGTTGATGTATATTGCCACTGTCGATGAGCCATCCGTCACATCGGTGCCTGCCTGAGCCGTTAGTCTGTAGATGCCCTTGGGCAGGTATTGGATGGTCTGCATCAGTTCAGCCTTGTTGATGGTGCCAGCCCAGGTGTTGAACACACCGTCACTTACATTGGTGTCGTTCCAACCATCAAAGCTATAGTCGAAGTCCCAGCCGGAAGGAACTGACACATTGCCGCCACTGCCTTGCACTAGTTTGGAAATGGTGCCGCCAGTAAAGTCGGCGTTGGTGACCAACGAGGTGGCATCGCCGTCGTTGTCGGCTATTGCCTTGGCATTGCGGAGCACTTGGATGGCCTCCTGGCGGGCTTCCTCGCTGTCAAACTGGTCTTCGTGACCCTCATAGCTTTCGTATTCCCCGATGGCGGATGCTGTGGCGGCATGAGTCACTGTCCGTGCGTCGTCAAGGGCGAGTTGGAACTCAGAGACGGTCAGGTAGGTGAGGGTGATGTCATCCACCCACACGCTTGCAGGAGAGTTGCTGGATGCTGTGATGAATCCGAATGACAGGCTGAGTGGGGTGGGGGCGTTGACCTCAAATGTGTACGTGCGCTCAGTCCATGTGTCGCTTGCAGGTTTCAGAGAAACGGGTGCTGCATCGCCCAACTGATAGAAATTGAGGTCGGTGTTGATGTTGGCACCGCTGTTCTCCGACTTGATGTGGAATTTCAGCTCGTATTTGCCGGTAGGTATCATCATGTCCTTCAATATCTGCAAGTGTGGGGCATTGTAGGTAGCCCAGTTCTGGCGAATCCTTATGTAATTGCTACCTCCCTCGCGTGGACTATCGCTTGTGCGTGTGAGGAAAGCATACTGTTTGTTGCCGCTGGTGGCATCCGACTCGAAGATGGTGGTCCATCCTGCCTGGTTATAGACGTTGGGCCATGTGGAGTCTATCAGGTCGCCGTTGTCGGTCTCGAAATCGAGGTTCTCTCCTAAGAAGTGGTCGGCACCAGCCTCGAAATTGCTCTGTTGGCTTGCAGCGTAATCCTGGAATGCCTCATCGAGTGCGGTGATGGCTTCCGACACCTTAGTGTCATTGTCGGTGTATTCTGTATCGGTCTTGTAGGTGGAGTATGCCTGGCTGAGTGTGGCATCGCTATATGAATTCACTCCGTTGAGTAGCGACAGGTAGCCCTTGAATAGTTTGATGCTGCCGTCTGTGGCATCCATCTGGTCTTCGAGAGCTTGTGCCCTGGTGTTGAATTCCGATACGAGCGACATGTCATCCAGGGCCTCTGTCACGTCATTCACCTTGCTGAGCAACGTAGTCCAAGCCTCCGCACTCATGGTCATTCTGCTGTAGTCGGTGCCGTCCGCAAGGTTGTAGTCTCTCTCAAAGCGTTCCAGGGCGGCGATGAGATTCACCCTGCTCTCTTTGGCGGCAGCAATCTGCTGGCGGGCAGTGGCTATGGCGTTGGGCAGGGAGGTCTGCGTCACCGTTGTCAGTGCGTCGAACGTGTTGGCGGCATTGGCGGCGGTGATGGCATTCTCGAGGGCAGTCTTCTGACTGTCGGTGAGGAATCTCGAGTCGCTCCCATTGAGCACGCCTTCAGCTTCAGCCACCAACATGTCACGGTCTTGTTTCAGTGTTGTCAGGTCGGGGTCTTTGCTGTATGTGATGGAGTAAATCTGCGCCACATGCCAGTTGGAGCCTGCAAGGTCTTTCGTCACACCGAAGGTCAGGGTGCCGTCGTTAGCGAGATGAACACTCACATTTACTGGTGTTGGTGCATCGATGGTGGTGGCATGGAATATGGGAAGCCCCACCTTCATGTCGTTGGCGAAGCCAAAGGTGCGGTTGTTGTCTCCGGCATTGCCTACGGCAGTCATGCCACGCCCGGGAGTGAAGCAGGCAGCGGCATAAAGAGCCACAGTGTAGTAGCCTGCCGGCATGTCACCCAACTGTTGGTAAAGCACGTTTCCTGTTCTGCCAACAGCGTTGGCTCCTTCTTCGTAGGCCTCTGTAAACTTGTAAGGTGTCGGGTTGCTGGTCAATGCCCGTCCCACATATTCTGCGACGTTGTCGTTGTCAACAGCTATCCAGTCTGCCGCATCTCTTGAGGCGAGGAATGTAAGGTCGAATGGGTTGCCGTCTTCAGCCGTCACATTTTTCACGAATGTTGTTGCAGCGGCTTTCATCGATTCCATGGCGGTTGCGATGCCAGCAGCGGTGGTGGCAGCCTCTACTTGTGAATATGCAGCGTTGAGGGCGATAGTATAAGTGCTGGCAGAGGTGCCTGGGTCGGAATAATCATACACGTTGGTGTCTTTCAGCTTCTCAAACTCAGCCTTTTGGGTCTTGTAAGAGGCATAGGCGTCTTTCAGCTCGCTGTTGTTTCTGTACTTGCTTACGGCATTGTTGATTGCCATTGCGGCTGCGGAATATTCTGCCACACTTCCATATCCATGGTTGTTGGCTGCAACAACAGCAGCTATCTCCTCCTCCGCAGCTGATGGGACAACATCCGACTGGATGAAGGCGTTGGCAGCGGCCACTGCGTCTGCCAGTGCGTCAATGTAACTCGATGGGTCAAGACCTGTGCAGTAAACCTTGAAATTGTCAAAGACATCCCATTGGTCGGTTGTGGCATCTCTGAAGCCGATTGTCAATGTGCCGTCAACATCAATCTCGGAGGTGGTTATTCTGGCATAATTTCTGTCTTTTATAAATTTCAAGACAGAGTTTTGGAAGTTGTCTTGGTTCCCAACAGTGGCATTGGCGGTTTGTGTCACACCATTGCTTGTGCCATACAACTGGCCTGAAGTACTGCCCGAAGCCTGAATAGACACTTTATATTTGCCTTTAGGCAGAGACACGTCTTGATGTATGTTGAACCCGTTGCGATGCCAGATTTCACACCCTGTCTTGTCGTAGTAGAAATTGTTGCCGCTTCCTTCATCAGTCCAACCTGTGATGTTGTTGGCATCGAATGTGGCGTTGGTTACATACCATGGTGTGACATCTATGGGGTTTGTGCTGCTGGCAGCATCCATGAGGTTTTGCTTGAAGCGGTCGCGGCTGATGGAATAGATTTGGAATTTTCCTACATTGTTTCCGGTCTTGTTTGCGGCACACTCAGCACCATCAGAGAAATTGCCTTCGTTCCAAGGTCCCAGATAGCCGGAATTAGGATAATAGCCATTCTGGATTGTCCAGCATCCATCAGAATAGTTGAGGTAAGTCCTTGCCCAATTATTGACATTATTGTAAATGTCATTGGTGTCGTATTTCCATGCGGCATCCTGTTCCGTCTGCATGGGTGAGACGCTATATTCCAAGTTGCGCAGGGCTATGCCCCCGCTTATAGGTTCAAAAGTCCAGGTGCGACAGAGGATGTCGGAGGTGTTTGGGTTTACCCCTGTATAGTAGAACGCGGCGAGGCTATACCATTTTGTGTTATTATTGATGCCTTTGCCAATTCCCAACATGAGGTCCTGGCTGTTGTCCACTATGACGTAGTAGTTGGATGCCATTTCTCCATTTGTTGGCAATGTGGTGATTTTTGTCCATCCGTCGGCAGACGTCAGTCTGCTGGTGTCGGCAAAAGAAGTGCCAGCAAAAATGAGAAATGCGAGAATGGCGATCGTAAATTGTCTGATGTTCATACGTTTGTTCCTTTCTTGTCTTATTTTGTTGGCATTGATTTAGAATTGTGCTTGGATGACTTCTTTCACACCCTCGCCACGCTTGAAGAGCACCACGTAGGCATTGTTAGTCTGACTTGCGTTGCCCGGAGCGGCGACAGTGAAATCGCGAACCATAATGGTATTGTTGGTGGTGTTGGTGTAGGTGCGGTCGTTGAACAGGTGGTAATGGCCGGAGAAGTGTTGCACCTTTCCATCCACCTTGCCCGCAGTCTTTGCCATGATGGCTGAGATGGGGTTCTTCTTCAGAGTGTTGGCAGACGTCTCGTCGTTGTAGCCAATGCCAGAAGTGTATGAACCGTAAATCGATTCATTGCTTGATGTTATGTAATTGCCGACGTTGTTCTGGTCGAGCCACCAGCGGTTGCAGTCGCTGCCGGCGAGGAAGGGATAGTGCTGCATCCATACGGAAGGCTCGTCGGCATGGCTCTCCACAAAGGTGTTGAGAGCAGAGATTACTCCGTCGGGGGCATAGTAGGTTGCGCTGCTCAGCAGACCAGGCTTGCTGTAAAGCTTCTGGAACCAGTAGGTGTGCGCGCAATAGAAGCGTACACCCTTGAACTTGAACGTGAAGGGCTTTGTCTGGAAGCAGTTCGTACGGTCGTTGTCGATGAAGTATTCGATGTTCTCCTCAAACACGCCCATGCCGTTCCAGTAGGTATTGTTGGCGGTGATGGCGGAGATTGTTTGGTCATCAGCATGTGAACCACCATTAGAGCCATAGGTCACGCCTTTGTCGGTGCCGTTGTCCCAGTAGTCAGGTGACAGGTCGTGGTTGCCTGCGATGAAGATGAAGGGTATGCCTGCGTTTTTTGCCACTTCTGCCGTGGCATCAAGGAAATTGTCGTGTTTGCCCGATTTTCCATCGTCACCCTTGTCTTGGTCAATGTCGCCAAGGCAGAATATGATGCTGGTCTTGGGAACGAGGTTGGTGGCACCTTCCGTTGTGAAGGAAACTTTCTTGGTGCCGTCTTTTCCCATTTTGCAGATGTTTTTCATGATGGTGGCAAGGTTGTCTTGGCTGGTGCCGTCGTGCCCGCTATTCTGGTTGGTGTGGCAGTCGGAGATGAACACGGCAGTGAACCACACATCTTCTGTGAATCGGAATCCGTATGCCTTGTTGTCATATACAAAGACCTCCAGCTCGTCGTATGCGAGGTTGGTGGTGGTGGGGTTGGGTGAGATGCGCGAGGCATCCACCGTGACGCCATCAATCTTTACTTCGGTAATCAAGTCGCTTAGATTGGTTCCTGCGGGCAGGGTGATGGTTGTGGAGCCGTCGGCAGGGTTGGTGGCAATGCAGTCGGCATAGTTCAATCCTTTCAGGGTGAAGGTCATTTGTGCGTAAGTGAATGCGACACTTGCGCATAGGAAAAATAGCAGAACTGTTTTTCTCATGGATTTTAATGTTTGTTATGTTTTTTGTGCAGGTTGTAACTTGGTGCTTGTTCTTGTCAGAACAAATTTGATATGCACTTATTAGGTTGGTAGTTTCGGCAAAGGTAAAAATAAACATGCAAACGGCAAAACAAAAAGCGACAAAAGTGTTGGAAAGTATTTGAAACACCAATAGTTATGTCAAAAATAAGAGCGGTTCCTTTTCGGGAATCGCTCTTTATGTAAAATATGATGAAGAAGTCTTTATTTCATTGCGAAAGAGGTTACGAGACCTTTCTCCATCAGTATGGGAATGACATTGGCTGCCGACTGGCGGTCGCGCTTGTTGTCGATGGCCTTGTATTTTTCCAACATTGGGGCGTCGTTGTTGAGTAGGTTTTCCATGTATTGGTCGTTCATTCGTGTTACGGGGATTTTGCCCTTCATGTTGGCATCGCTGTCAACAAGGTAGCAGACAGTCTTGCTTAAGAAGTCATTGCCTATGTAGCAACCCGTTGCCGCTAAGTCAAGACCTATGCTCGCGGCGTCGTTTTTAACAAATATGCTGGCTATGTCGAGACCTAACCCTAACAGCAGGGATACGTCATCTATCTTGTATGCCATCACACAAACCTTGTCCTTGTCGAAGCGAACGGCTTGGGTGTAACCAGTGACATCAAGGCATACTCCATCGTTGCGCAGATTGCGGCAATTGACGAAAAGTTGGTCGCCGTACATTATGGCAAAGGCTTCCTTCTTCAATTTCTTGTCGGCTTCTTTGTTGCCTGTCCTAAAGTAGAAGTGGTGGTTGTAGCTTTTCATTTGGCACTCTTGACAGGTGCTTCCGTGTGTCAACTCGTCAACTGACTTCCAGTTTCCTTTAACGAAATCTGAGTAACTCATGCAATACTTTGCAACTCCGGCTTGTGCCATCAATGTGAGGCAGCAGAACCATGCTAATACTAATACATTCTTTTTCATAATCTTTTGTTTTTTTGTTGTTTTTGATTTATTTTAATTATTGTTTTTTTTCTTTTTGCTGTTGCAAAGGTAGGTCTGATTTTCAGGCTGGCAATGCTTTTTCATGTTTTTCGTCGAAGAAGCATGCGACAGGCTACACCATTTGCGACATTGATGAAAAACGCCTTTTTTATTTGTCGCAAAATGGATGACAGTAGATGTTTTTATTGAAAAAAATCCTCGTCTGCTTCTATTTATGCAGACGAGGACACATGTTTTGTGCTTTCTTGTTTCCCTTATGCTTATTTCATCTTTCCTTGATAGGATGCTTTGCGGGTTTCGCAGTTTTTCAATGGGAGGTTGGTTTGTGGGGGATCCATGACGATGGGGTGTGCTGTCTGTGGACTGCTCATCCAGAGAGCAATGTTGTCAGCCCATCGGGCGGCAGCCTCCATGGTGGGGCGCATCTCGTCCTGACGCGCCAGATGCATGTTGAAACTGTCGAAAAAGCGATTCTCGCTGACGTTCTGGCGTATCATGTTCACCACGCCTGGGTCATGGTCTATTGTCTTTAACGATATGGGGCCTATCCAAACAAAGGGTATGTCGCCCATCTCTTTCACAATCTCCTTTACCGCGGGGGAGCGAAGCGACACGTCGTCATAGTTTAGGTCGTTGGTGCCCAAGCATACTATAATGAATGTGGGCTTCACTTTCTTTATCAGTTTTGGCAGTTCGGTGGTATGCCCCCAAGTCTTTGTAGTGGAACCCATCCAGATGGTGGTGTGCATGTCGTGGCCATTGCTCCGTGCGTAATTGTAGAGACGTGGAGCAAGACCTTCCACGAGGTCGTCGCCAAAAAGCAAGATGCGATGATGAACGATTTGTGCGTTCACGTCCGTCACCACATTTTCCACTTCTTTGCCCTGCTGGACGTCATTTATGAGGCTGTCGAGGAGGTCGTCTGCTGTGATTTGTGCTGTAGCTGTCAGGAATGTGGTCATTCCCAAGAGCAATGATATTATAATGCGTTTCATGTTTTTTGTTTTTCGAGATTCTTTTCATGCATCCACAGTTCAAGGCTGTTGATGACATTCTGCCAAAGGATGTAGCACCCAGGACCCACTGAGGCAAGGGGGTTGAGATAGGTATATGCTATCCAGATGGCAAAGTTGGTGTTCTTCTGTCCCAATGCTTGTCCGGCTTCCTGAGTGCGATGGAAGAAATGTCCGAGATAACGTCCTACGGCGAACTGCACGAGGCAGAGCATCAATCCCATGCCTGCAATGAGGAGAAGAAAGCGTGTCGTGGTGTCGGCATGCACGATGTTCTTCACCGTAGTGCCGGTGACGATGGCAAGCGACAGTCCCCACATGTAGAACGACAGGTCTTTCACACCCACTATCCATTGGTGCAGTGGATGGATGAAGTGCTTCACCACGAAAGCCAAGAACATGGGAGCCACCAACACGAGGCACACCTTGTATAGGATGAGGAAGAAGGCTTGCCAGAAGTCCATGCCCGCCGAGGGGTCGATGAGCGGGAAGCATACCGGCACCATGAAGGCGGTGAGGAAATTGGATAGGAAGGTATATGTTGTCATCTCTTCCAAGTTGCCGCCCAACTTGCTGGTCACCACGGCGGCTGCCGCGGCGCAAGGACCTATGATGCAGGTGAGCACCGATTCGAGCAACACCAACTTGTCGCCCTTTAGCTGGAAGGCAAGAATGATGCCCACGATGACAAGTACGAAGGCTGCTTGGAATATGCCCACCCACACATGCCATCCCACTGGCCGCAACTTGCGGAAGTCCACCTTGCAGAAGGTGACAAAGAGGATGAGGAACATGAAGAGTGGGAATATGGTGTCGATGATGGGCCCGAAAAACTCCGCCGCCCCGTCGAGCGACGGGGTGAGGGCGAAGATGAAATATATCAGCGTTCCCATCACCATCGCCACGGGAAGTGTCCACTCCTTGAGGAAGTTCAGCAACTTCATTCTATTTCAGTATGATGCCGCCCATGGGTTGGAGGGTCACCTTGGCACGTCCTTTCTTGTCCACTTTCAGTGTGCGCAGCTCAGCCTCGGGTATGGCGTTCTCTGTCTTGGCGGCGGGTCGGTCGGTGTAGTAGCTCACTGTCTGTCCTGCAAACATTGGCAGGTCGAGGGTGAGGGTGAGGGGTGTCGTCATGCCGTTGATGCCAGCCACATACCACTGGGTGCCGTGACGGCGGGCAAGGATGGCATAGCGGGTGGGGTATCCATCCACGAAACGTGTCTCATCCCACGTGGTGGGTAGTGCGCGCAGGAAGTCAAGTTCGAACTGAGGCAGTTCTCCGAGGTTGTTTGGCTGCATTGCCACGCAGTTCATACCGGTCTGGAGCACTATGCCCGTTGCCATCTCGAAGGTGTCCGACGAACGGCGGTAGTTGCGGCTGTTGTTGTCGCGACTCATGCGTCGGTTCATGATGATGCCTCCCCAGTCGAAGGCGCCGAGGGCATTGCGTGAGAATGGGTGCATGGTTAGCTCGAACCCTTCCTTGTCGCAGTGGTGCTGTGTGAAGTAGAGGTTTTCAGAAGCCAAGGCTGCCTCGCTTGCCACGTAGTTGGGATACATGCGCTCCCAACCTCTCGGGATGGTGCACCCGTGGAATATTACCTGAAGTCCATAACGGTTGGCATCACAGAGTATGTCCTCATACAGTTGCATGGTCTCTTGCTTGTCGCTTCCGAAGAAGTCCACCTTTATGCCTGCCACTCCGATGCTTTTGAGCCATTTCATCTCGCGTTCGCGGGCATAGGCTGTGGACATGCAGTCGCGTGGAGTCTGTGGGGCATCGTTCCAAGCACCATTGGAGTTGTACCACAGCATGAGGCGCACGCCTTTCGACTGGGCGTATTGTGATAGTTGTGCGATGCGGTCGCGCCCGATGTTCTTGTCCCACCAGTTGTCCACAAGGCAGAATTCAAACCCCATTGCTGATGCGAGGTCTATAAATTTCACCTGGTCGTCGTAGTTGATGGAGTTGTCTTGCCATAGCAGCCAGCTCCATGTGTATCGTCCTGGTTTGAATGGAGCCGTCGGCTTGTAGAGCTGGTCCACCACGTCATAGGGGATGGTGGTCTCCACGATTGGTTTCAGTGTGGTGCCAATGGTCAGGGTGCGCCATGGAGTGCAGCCTGGAAGAGAGATGTTGGCGTGTTGCGAGCCTTTTCCATTGAATTCTCCTGGTTCAGGGTATGTGATGGTGTATCCATTGGTGGCGTCATAGTCGCTGAGGCGTGAGGCGCAGTAGGCGCTGCTCACGCCTGTCTCGCCCACAAGCACCCATCCCTCGTCGGCAATGCGGAAGAGGCAGGGGAAGGTGTAGCCAAGACCGAATTGTGACTTTTTCGTCATCGGGGCGTCAGCGGTGTATTCTTCCTCGTATGAGGGCTTGGTGCGCTCCCATCCCGTCATGGGGCCTATCTGCGGACAGAGGAAGGTCGTGGTCAGGGTGGGGAAGCGGAAGGCACTTGCCTCGCTTTTTATTTCAGCGCATTTGGGATTGTCGTTTTTCTGTCGGGGAATGCTGTATCTGAAAGCCACATCATTATTGGATACGAGGAAAGTGGTGGTCATGACTCCGCCGGCAGAGTTTTGGAAGTCTATGTCGAGCTGGTTGGCTTGATAGTGTATCTGTGAAGCCTTGGCTTGAGCCATCTCATAGTTCTTGTCCACCTTGCTGGCGTGTGTGTCTTTCATGGTCATGCCTTTGGTGAAGTCGCCTATGTCGGCAACAAAGCCAAGAGAGGATGGCAGCACCATCTGCCTGCTGTCGTAGGTTACAGAATACTTGGGCGTTCCCTGTTCCATTCTGATCTCTACAGTAAGTTTCCCGTCAGGAGAACTTACCATCGCACTCTCTTGCGCCCACGACATTGTGGCGAGGGCTAACATGGTCAATGTAAGTGTCTTTTTCATATCTTTGTTTACTTGTTTTGGAGTCGTTGCACGTATTTCACGTCGATGGCATCCTTCTTCAGTGCGTCGGCGAATTGCTGGGGACTGATGTTGACAGGGCCATGCATGAATTCCGGGATGTTGTAGCTTCGTATGAATTGGCGGTGGTAATCCGGGTCTTGGGAAGGCAGTTCGAAAGGTTTGGTGCCTTTTCCGTCCTTGTCGATGTGGGCGATGAATGGGCGTGTGAAGTTGCCGTCGTCACGCCGGCTGCTGAATATTATCCACCGTCCGTTGCTCGACCATGAATGGTAGCTCTCCGTGTCGTTTGAGTTGCACTCCTGCAAGGGGCGCGAGACACCTGTCTGCAAGTCCAGCAGCCATAGGTCGGCATCGTGGTGCCAAATGGGGAAATAGCCGTATTTGGTCATGGTGAAGAGCAGGTAGCGGCCGTCGGGTGAGATGCGCGGCAGGACGGCGCTTTGGTCTATGGCTGTGGCATCGAACACCAATTCCCTTGGTCCGAACTGGCGGGTTTCGGGGTCGAAGCTCTTGCTGTAGATGTTGTGCTTTATCTCATTGAAGCGCATGATGATCTCGCTGCTTTTTGACCTTTTCGGGTTCTGGCGCTCGAAATGTGCACTGCAATAATATAGGGTGTTGCCTTCGGGATTCCATGCTGGGAACACCTCAAACTCGGTGGTGTCGTTTTCCAGGTTTGTCACCTCGTTCTTGTCCACGTCATAAGCTATGATGTCGCTCTCCAAGTCATATACCTCCACCTTGTTGGATTCCACGGTATGGAAACTCTGATGCGTCTTGTCAGAGGAATAGACGATAAGGTTGAGTTTGGGATGCCATGCAGGATAGACACCAGCCGACAGGATGGAGTCGTTTTTCATGTTCACCTTCTTTATCTTGCCATCATAGGCAATGATGGTGCCACCGAGGTTTTGGCGGGCGTGGAACTGCATGCGCTGTGGATTGTATTGCTGGAAGTGATGGCAGTTGATGCACTGTCCGTCTTTCTCATAGCCACAAAGTATGTTGTCGTAGATCACGCTTTCGTCGTAATTCTCTAAGCATCGCTGGTTGATGGTTAGCGACTCGTATGACACAAATGAGGGGGATATGAGACGGTAGCTGATATATGGATCGATGGAGTCGGGCGATACATGTATGCTGAAAGGCTTGAAGCGAGTCCAGTCTGTTCCCTTGCGGGTGTAAACCTCCACGGTGATGTCACCTCCCTTGGCTTCCTGTGTGAGAGCTCGCCAGTCGTCGATGGAAGGTCGTCCGTCGCACACTATGTCGTTGTCGCCAACAGCATAGCGCGCCACCATCTCGTCTGCCTCGCCATCGAACTCGAAGGTCAGTGGGGCAATGTTCACCGGCACCGTCACGTCGATGTAGTCGGGATATATGGTGGGCATCTTGGCAGACTGCTTGAACTCCGATGGAATTGATGGGCCGCTGCACGATATCAGAAGCAACGATGCCCAAAACAGTAATTGCAGTTTTCTCATGTCGTTAATATTCTGGTAGGTTGGACATCAGGTAATGGTCGTAGTAGTATGAGTTGCCATATAGTGGGTACATCGCCTTGCGCGCTTCTTCTATATCCATGCCCTCATAGTTTGGCGTGGCATTCATGAACCTGTTGAATTCGTCTTTCACGACTTGGCAGAAAGGACCATTGTCGATATTGGGGCGATTCTCCAACTTGCCATATAGGTAGGCTGCTTGTTGGTAGGCTATGGGAATGGGACCATTGGGGTGCAGCTTTACGAAAATGTTGAAATGATACCAGAAAAGTTCAGGGTCCTTCATATACAACGTGGCAAGCAACGACTGCTCTTGATAGACAGGGTCGGCAGGGTAGCTGCTGTTTGCAAGTTGTTTCATCAGGAAGCTTTCCACGAAGCCATTGTCGCCTGACAACACATCGGGGTAGTGCAGCATGTGTGTGATGGGTTCCAGCTCACGCTCCTTGGCTATCAGGTCTGGATGCTTCAGTAGGTTGTCAGCCCATTCCGCCCACTCATCGAAGAAGAGTGTCTTTTTCAGTATGTTGATGTATTTGCTCGCCACTTTCTTCTCGCCGTTCAACAGGGCGCAGAGCGCTAAGTATTTGTAGTTTTCAGCACGCCAGCCAAACTCCACGCCAAGTTCTGTGCTCAATCGGTTGCAATAATTCAACATGCCATATTGGTAGTAGATGAGCTGTCCGGTCACCAACATCATGCGCATGTCGAAGGGGGCATTGATTCTTTTGGAACCATTCCTATACAGGAACATCTCGTCGCCCTGACGGCCGAGGCGCCACAATGCCAAGTTGCGCATCATCACAATGGCTCGTGTTGGCTCGTCTTGTTGGGTTAATGCTTCCTGGATGACTCCTTCCCAGTCGTTCTGTTGGATGAGGTGCTGCATCCTGAGTTCATGGTGGAAATTCTCGTCCTTGAACCAGAAATGTACCACACCCCAAACCATTATTGCCGCTGTCAGTAGTTGTGCGCACCATGCCAAGATGTTGCTCTTTTTCAACGTCATGTCACTCTTCTTAGGCTTGCTGCTTTTTGCAAGATTGTTGGTTTTCGAAGGAATGACGTTTTTCGACGATTTGAGGTACTTCTCAGACTTTTTCCCTTTCGAAGTCTTGTTGCTTTCTAAAGGAACATTGTTCTCCAAAGCCTTGTCTTCTTGAGGCTTCTTGCTCTCCAAAGTCTTTTCTTCCTGAGGCTTCTTGCTTTCCAAAGGTTTCTTGGCACATGACAATGGAAGGCAGACCATGACTACCATGAAGAGAGCCAACAAATAGAATGGTATGTAGTATTGGTGGTATTCTTCCGTGAGGTAATATAGCGGAAGGCCAACATAATAAATATTTGAGAGGTTGGTCTCGTAATAAACTTGGCGATAGAAGATTAATGGAATTGCTATTGCACAAACAATGGCTATCAGACTGTATATGGCTCCTTTTCCTCGTGACATGAGCCTCCACGACCAGATGCCCATCAACAAGGTGGCAGCAAGGGCATAGATGCCAATCAGCGGATAGCCCACGGCACATGCCAAAACCATCCAAAGACATCTAAGCCAATATTTGTCGGGCAGCTTGCGGAAAACCCATAGCAGTGCCACAACAGCCGTAGTGCCGATGGTGGCAACGAAGAAATGCCCTCGAAGTTTCAACATATACAGCCAATAGCCCATATCTACATCTGTTAGCAGCAACAGGCATACGGGTATGAGCATCAGGGGCGCCCATTTGGATGGGATGGAGAACGTCTTCTTCAGCAGGAACATCAGCAACAACCACCAGCAGCAGAGAAGTGAGACTCCCATCCATGGATGGTAGAAAAACTGGGTGAACCATGTGCCCAAGTAGGTCATCATTCCAGCGGCAACAACCATTTGTTCCTTGAAAAAGAGCGACGTGTAGAGGAAAAGATTCAGTTCCTGACTTTTCCATAATAAATCGCTCTCGTAAACAAGCAGTCCAATGGCAATGGCGGCGAGAGCCGCCACCCATATAATGATGTGTTTCATATCGCTCCCATTTCTTTATTTTGCAAAAGTATATAAATAAATGAAAAACATGACTTCATTGGAGGAAGAAAAACTTGATGAAGTCAGAAAAAATGGCTTTCATTATAGTGGTGTTAAATTATCGGAGGCAAAGATAATAATTTTTTATGAGAAACACACATCTTTATAAAGAGCTTTCAAAATAATAAGTATTTATCGGAGTACTCGGAGTTATCGGAGTACTCTGAATACTCAGAATACTCAGAATACTCTGAATACTCTGAGTACTCAGAATCTATCTTATAAAGCACAGGGTGTGCCATTAAATTTGGCACACCCCCCAGGCTCTTTTCTCTAATTGTTGAAAAACTTTCTTTATCAATCCTTCTTTTCAATCCTTCTTTTCAATCCTTCTTTATCAATCCTTCTTTTCAATTCTTCTTTATCAATCCTTTGTGATGTTGTCGATGACATCCTGGGCATTGTCGTTGAGGTTGATGTTCCTGGTGGTCTTTGCCTCAATGGAGCCAGCCCGCATGATGTCTGCCATATCGACACCGGTGGCTGATTTGATGACGTCGAAGGCTTGCTTGATAGCCACAGGCACATTGCCCGAGAGCGATGATATTCCGTTGCTGTCGCCGCTGCTGTAGATGTTGACATCTTTGATGGCGCTGATGGGCTTTGCCACATTCTCCACAATCTGGGGCAGCACCTCTATCATCATCTGTGCCACGGCAGCACTGTTGTATTTCTTGTAAGCCTCTGCCTTCTTGTCCATAGCCATGGCTTCTGCCTCACCTTTCTTCAGGATGGCGTAAGCCTCGGCTTCACCTTTTGCCTTGATACCCTGAGCCTCTTGTTCCAACTGATAGCGGGTGGCATCCGAGGCGGCATTCTGTGCAAGAGCCTTCTGCTCTGCCTCATAGCGCTGTGCCTCTGCTATGCGCTTGCGCTGCTCCAAGTCGGCTTCAGCGTTTTTCTGTATCTGGTATTTGTCGGCGTCAGCCTTCTTCTCCACTTCAGCTGCCAGGTGGTTCATGCGGATTTCAATCTGCTCTTTCGAGAGAATTTGCTCGCGGCGTGTCTTCTCGATTTGAGCCTCCACGGTCTTGATGTTGATGGTCTTTTGCTGCTCTTGCTGTTGGATGGAGTAGGCAGCGTCGGCGTCAGCCTGTGCGGTGTCAGCCTGCTGCTTGAGGGCTGCACGTTTCAGAGCCAGTTCGTTGTTCTTTATGGCGATGGCAGTGTCGGCATCCACGCGAGCATCGTTGGCATCCTTGTCGGCATGAGCCACTTCTATCTTCACGTCGCGCTCGGCATGAGCCCTGTTGATGGATGCGTCTTTCTTGATCTTTGCCGTGTTGTCGGCTCCAAGGTCGTGGATAAGTCCCTCCTTGTCGGTGACATTCTGAATGTTGCAGCTGATGATTTCTATACCCAACTTGCTCATGTCGGGTGAAGCCTTCATCATCACTTGGTCGGAGAATCCGTCGCGGTCGGTGTTGAGTGAGCGCAGGTCGAGCGTACCGATAATCTCACGCATGTTGCCTTGCAGCGAGTCTTGCAGTTGGAGAGCTATTTCTTCCGGTGACATGTTGAGGAAGTTCTTTGCAGCGAGTCTGGTGCCCTCCGAAGTGGGTGTCACCCTTATCTTTGCCACAGCATCCACATCCACGTTGATGAAGTCGGTGGTGGGAACGCTCTCTTCTGTCTTGATATCTACGGTTATCTGTCCCAGATACACCTTGTCGAGTCTTTCAAGGAAGGGTATGCGAAATCCACCCGAACCTATGAGCACTCTTGGTTCTCTGCTCAGACCGGAGATGATGAAGGCGTATGATGGGGGAGCCTTGACGTAAGACATCGAGATGAAGATGACAAGCAGCAGTACCACTGCGCCGATAATGCTAAATAATAAGGTGGAGTCCATAATTTTATTGTTTTGATGTTAATAACTTTTGACACTACAAATTTAGCAATAATCCCTAATACAGGCAAAAAAATCAACGTTGAAAATGATTTGAAAAGAATAGGGAACGTTTTTGATGAAACGTTCCCTACGCATGAGGTGGTGAAAGCCCGCCTCTTGATATTATTCTGACACCTATTTTAAATATAGGCTGCCTTTCCTAATTTAGATAAGGTTGTCTTTTTCGATGTCCTTGAAGTATTTGTATGTGCCCACGCGGAGTTCGTCGGTGGCAGCCTCGTCGCATACGATGATGCCGTGCTGGTGTGTCTGGAGAGCGCTGATGGTCCACATGTGGTTTACGCTGCCTTCCACTGCTGCCTGCAAGGCACGAGCCTTGTGGTGGCCGTTCACCAGAATCATCACCTCGCGAGCATCCATCACGGTGCCCACACCTACTGTCAGAGCCAACTTAGGCACTTTGTTGATGTCGTTGTCGAAGAAGCGGGAGTTGGCGATGATGGTGTCGGTGGTAAGTGTCTTCACGCGGGTTCTTGACGAGAGTGAAGAGCCTGGTTCGTTGAATGCGATGTGGCCGTCAGGACCAATGCCGCCGATGAAGAGGTCGATGCCACCTGCTTCGGCTATCATCTTCTCGTAGTTGGCGCACTCGGCTGCCAGGTCTTTGGCATTGCCATTGAGGATGTGGATGTTCTCTTTTGGGCAGTCAATGTGGTCGAAGAGGTTGCGTGCCATGAATGAGTGGTAGCTCTCTGGGTGGTCTTCAGCGAGGTTGACATATTCGTCCATGTTGAAAGTCAGGACATTCTTGAATGACACCCTGCCTTCTTTGTTGGCTTTTACCAGTTCTGCATACATGCCTTCAGGTGACGAACCTGTGGGAAGACCAAGAACGAAGGGGCGTTCTGCTGTGGGGCCAAAGGAGTTGATGCGCTCTATCACGTGTTCGGCAGCCCATTTCGACATTTTCTGATAGTCGTTTTCAATAATAAGTCTCATTGTTGTAAAGTTTATAAAAAATCTTGTTTTTGCTGCTTTTGACAAATTGCTTGCAAAAATACGAATTTTTT
>ONAG01000035.1:0-13863 GCA_900315745.1 uncultured Prevotellaceae bacterium | reverse complement strand
TTTTTTTTTTGACTTTTTTCTTTTTTATTTTTCCATGAGGCACGTCTCCAAGGGATAAAAAACTTTTGCCTTCGTATAAAAATATGTATCTTTGCACCGACAAAAACATACTTCATCGACCATGAACAAAAGACTACTATTATTTGTTGCGACCATGGCTGTCATGGTTGCGGCATCAGGCCAGACGAGTTTCAACGAAGCCACTACATTGTACCTGATGCATAGCAGTGGCAACCATATCGAGAGAGGAACCGACGATGGCGGATGGATTGAGGCTCCAACAAAAGCCAATCCACAACAGATGACCTTGACTCCTGTTGGAAATGGTTATTACACCATCCAGGTGGCAGGGCAGCAGATGTATTTGTCGCAATCGGGACAGTGGAACTCCAAATTCATTGCCAATGCGACAGGCGACGAGGCAAAATGGGCAATAGAGTCGGCATCGGGACAATATGTCAAACTGCGTTGCAAGTCTAACAACAAGTACATGGGAACCGACAGCAACGACAGCCATCAGAAAGTGTTTACCGACAAGAGCGGTTCGGACATGAAGCATCTGTGGTACTTCAGCGACGATGTGAGCCAGAAACCACCCACCGACACCCTGAGATACATGGTCAGTCCGCAGGTTGTGCGCCAGCACTTCGACGGCTGGGGCGTGTCGCTCTGTTGGTGGGCAGGACAGTGTGGCAAGTGGTCAGACCAGAAAATCGACGAGATAGTGGATTGGCTGGTAAGTCCCACAGGTCTCAACTACACGCATTTCCGTTACAACATCGGTGGCGGCGACGACCCCCAGAACCGTCATTGCGACCAACACCACATGGGGCGAGGCAAGGGACTTCGTGCCGAGATGGAAGGCTTCAAGGACTTCAGTGGCGACGAATACCACTGGGACCGTGATGCAGCCCAGCGCAAGATCATGCTGAAGATACGGGAGAAACGACCTGATGCCGTCTTTGAGGCTTTCAGCAATTCATGTCCTTACTACATGACCTACAGCGGATGTGTGAGCGGCAATGTTGACGGCGGCAAGGACAATCTCAAGCCGGAGTATTACGAGGAATTTGCCCATTATCTCGTGGATGTGTGCAAGCATTATAAGGACGAGTATGGCATAGAGTTCAAGACTCTCGAACCATTCAACGAGTCGGTCACCAACTTCTGGTATGCCAACGGACCGCAGGAGGGTTGCCACTTCGACTATCAGTCGCAGATAAAGTTTGTCCGTGTGCTTGAGCCAATCCTTCGGGCTTCGGGGCTCAACACCGTCATCTCGGCATCCGACGAGACCAATGTGGGACTGTCTGTGCAAGGGTTCAAGGAATACAAGAGTGCCGGCGTGCTGCCCTTGGTGGGACAATGGAACACGCACACTTACCAGGCTAACAATGCCGACCGCTCCCGTCTGGCACTGTTGGCTCATCAGGCTGACATGCCGCTATGGATGAGCGAGACAGGCTCGGGTGGCAGTGGCATCGGCGGCAACCTCAGCTTGGCGCAACGACTCATCGACGACATGCGCTACATCCAGCCAGAGGCATGGATAGACTGGCAGTATATGGAGGAGGCAAATGACCAGTGGTGTACGATACAAGGCAACTTCGCCAACCAGACTTATAAAAAGGTGAAGAACTACTACGTGCGCCAGCAATGCACCCGCTTCATACGTCATGGCTACGACATAATAGCGTCGCCTTGCCCCCAGTCGTTGGCTGCTGTCAATGCCAACCGTGATACCTTGGTGATTGTGCTGCTCAACGAAGGGGCGAAAAACGTACACGACATAGACCTCTCGCTCTTCACCGAACTGCCAGACTTCAACGATGTGAAGGCTTACCGCACTTCGACCAACGAGAATTTGGCAAGCACGAAGAATGGCATCAGCCTCAATGGCAACATGCTCAGAGTCATCATGCCTGCCCAGTCGATTGTCACCCTCGTCATCCCCGCCCACAGCACTGTCGTACGCCCTGAAGAACTGCTCTGCGACGGATGCGAGTACTTGATAATACCACGCCACGAGACAACACGTGCCATTACCGCAACGGGTAGCAAGGTGACCATCGAGGACATCAACTACGGCGAGGCGCAGCGATGGACGATAAAGAACATGGGCAATGACACTTATGGACTGCAGAATGCTCTCGGTTTGCGTCTCACGGCTCACCGCAGCAGCAACAGTTCGTCGCTTACAGCCCAGAGTGCAGAGGCAAGCGAACAGGACTTTTACATAGACGTGGTGGATTATCCGTTCTACAAGATTCTTGCCAGCAAGGGGCGCACTCATGGCTTGGACCTGAGTAATGAATCTACTGCTGCCGGCACCAACATCACCGTGTGGCAGTATCAGGACAGCAACCCCACGCCCATCCATCGCCAGTGGATGCTCTTCCCGCTGTCAGCCTCCCCATCGCCCGACGCCATCAAAGAGATTCCTGCGCCACAAGACGTGATTTCCGTGGCCTCAGACAAATATGTCTATGACCTCTCAGGCCGCCGCATCGACAAGTCGCAACTGCGAAAGGGCATCTATATCATTGGTGGTAAGAAAGTGGTGATACGATAAGCATTTTCATCCAAGCCATTCAACAATTTAACCCAAATCGGTCATCGTGCCGATTTGGGTTAAAATATAAGTTTAGGTGAACAATCTTGTTCTATTCGTCGTCCCACAATTTTTTTGTCGGTGAGTCGGTGTCAAACAGCTGCGTGCCGTTTGCATCCAGTTCGCCATCATTAATAATGGTTGTCGGGACTTTTTCGCTGAGTCCGGCGAGAAAGCAAGCAGTCTCCATAGAGACCACTTCCATCTCGGGACTAATGTATTTTCTCTTTTCCATGGTGTTTCCTTTCATTTATTTCACAACAAATTTCCTGCCTTTGCAGACATACATGCCCTTGGACAGCGCTGCAAGGTTTGTAGTATTTCCCACTTTCCTGCCGTCGATGGTATAGACCTCGGCATTGTGGTCAAAATGGCTCTGAACGTCTCTTATGCCATCGGCTTCCTCATCGAAAACAGCCTCTACAGCAGCTCCAAGGTCGGTGGCAGACTTGATGTATGCGCGGAAAGGATTCACACCCACATTGCTTCCCACCTTGACGAACGAGCCGTTGCTGTAGCCATAATAGACGGAATTGTCGTCAGAAGAGAGGATGGTGCGCTTCATGGTGCCTTGGAATGTGACACCTGATACGGTGACTCCCAAATCACTGGTCATTGCCACTTGGCGCGAGCCCAAAGAGGCGAATGGCGTGCCGTCGGCAATCACCACGTAGGGGTGGTTGGCTTCCATCTCCTCCACGGGAGAGAAGTGGACGTTGCTCGATGTTATTCTGTCAAAATCGTATGCCGTGATGCCCAAATCCTCCATCTCATCCGCAGAGATGGCGAAAGGCAGGCAAACAGTCACTTTCTTTCCATTCTCAAACACCCTGTCGTATGAGATGGCGGTGGCGGTGAAGTCTTCCTGTGCGAAGAAGTCGTACCTGCCGTCGGTGAGAGCCAACTTTGTGCATTGTCCGCCCACAATGGCATTGCATGGCAATGATGCAGGCTCCTGACCGTTAGCAGCGGTAACGAGGGCGTTCTTGTTCGCTCCACGACCATAGAAGCTGAAGTTCGACATGCTTGTGACATCGTCATTTGTCTGCGTTACGTCAGTGGTGGCGGTGGTGCGGTAGTAGTTATGCGTGTCGGCATTCTTCATGATGGTGATAGCGCCTACCTGCCATGTGCTCGCACTTGAAGAGAGAGTTACATTAAGCACTCCTTCCTCAGTCAGCACATAACGTGCTTGCACCTTGTGCCATCCGTTGTTGGTTCCAGTCACCACCTCTTCCACCAACCCATCTGTGGTGACGGTGGAAACGGCATTGTTGTCGAGTCCTGTCAATGCCACAGATGATGTTGTGGCTTCGCCTCCTGCCTGTCCCACGCTGAGTGTTACCTGTCCTCCATCTGTACCTCTAACGATGGCCTGCACGGTGTAGTCGCCGGCTGGGAAATAGATGTTTTGTGTCATTGGTGTGCTGCCGCTGTTCTCTGCCAAATTGCCGGTTTCCCCATTCCAGTTGGTGCCTGTAGTGGACGTTGCATTGGCGAGGGCTTGGGGGTAGAAATAGAGACGGTCGCCAGAAGCCACCCCGCCTTGGTTGTAATAGGCGGCATTGATGAAGCCGAGGGTTTCCGTCTGACCGCCACTGCCATTGTTGAAGATTATGGAGTTTGGCACTCCATTTCCAAAGTCCTTGTTGATGCTCCAACGGTAGATGTCGTTGCCGCTGCTTGATTTTCCTACCAGTTGCATTGTCGCTCCAGGCCATTTTCCTCCCGTATAGTTCTTGTCTGTGATGTCATAGAACTTGGTGCACCATGCCCATGCCTTGTCCCATCCCGATGGGGCGTCGAAATATGCGTGAATGGTGGATGCCGTGGCATCGCCCTTGAAGAGCGGCGTGTAGTCGGCATGTTTCTTGTCGTCACCCTTGTAGTAGCAGAGGTAGATGTCGTCGGTCACTCTCAAGATGTCATCGCTTTGCTTGTCGCTGCCGTTGTATGACACAATGACATTCATCGAACTGGTGTGTAACGTCTTCTTGTACCATGTCGAACCGTCGGCAAGGGTGGCAGTTTCGGTGACTTGGCTGCCTGGCATTTCACCGTTCAGTTTGTTTCCTCCGTTCCAGGCATAGAGATTGGGTGCACCGGCATCGGTCTGCTTCACATACACGGTGATGTCCTTCGCGCTCTCTTCGTCGATGTCGTTGTAGGTCTTGGCGTTATAGACACCATCCCAGAGATATAGCGCGAAATTGTCGCCGCTTTGCACGAGGGTGTGCTGGTCTGTATCGACAGTTCTCCCCAATAGGTTGCCGAGTGTGAGGATGACCGAACCTTTCGTGCCTTCCACCTTCAGATAGTATCCGGCACCATTGTCAATTTCGTATTGCGCTTTTATTTCACTTTGATTGGTGATGCCTGCGGCATTGCGTGCAGCTATCATCTTCTTTATCTCGGGCTTGTATTGCTTCCAGTGTGGCAGGAATACACAGGGTGTGCCAGGCATGGCAAGGATGAAGGCATTGGCAGCCAGCACATTGTTATCCACACGGTCTGCTGCGCTACGATATGTGTCGTGGTTATCGACGAAAGTCACGGCATAGCGATTCCAATCCGGACTTCCTGCAATGCCTTTATTGCTGAGTGCAGACCAGTTGCCGTTGTCGAACACGTCGTTCATGACGTATTTCAGGGGGAAGTCGAAGGCGGCAGACTGCGGTGTCCAGTTGGCGGGTCTGCCCGTCTCGTTGATCCAGTTATTTACCACATAGTTGAAGTTGCTGTCCCAGTATTCTCCTACGGAATACTCTGGTTCTGCATGCTTGTTGTACAATCCAACGTAATAGCCCTTGTAGCCTTTCACCATGTCGTAGCGGAACCCCACATATCCCAGTTCGTCGAGCAGGAAGTCGAGGTAGTTGTAAATGTTGTTCTGCACTTGGGAATTGGTGTGGTCGAGGTCGCGGCATCCGTCGAAATTGTCTGCCTCGTCTGCGGCTGCACCACTGGCGCAGGTGTATTGCACACCATCGTGGTAACCATTGTTTTGTGTAAATACCTCGTCGTTGCTGCATATGCCCCACAGGTTGCTCATGTCGTCAGCCCATGTCACGGTGTAGGTCTTGCCCGTGGTGGGTCCTGTGACGGTCTCGTTGGGGAAGTCCGCCCAGTTGGTGAGTCCGTTCTTGTGGTTTATCACCACGTCCTCGATGAAGCCGGTTCCCTTTGCCTTAAAAGTGCTTATCATCTGCATCAGTTCCTCTTGCGAGCCGAAGCAGGTGTTGTGTTTCAACCAATAGACAGGCATATAGCCCATGTTCTCATAACCCCAGTTGCCTGGAGAGTTCCACCGGTCTTCTTTCGTCTGCCCTGAATTGGGCACCCAGATGAGTTTGAAATACGATGACAGTTCGTCGGCTTGAGATGTCAAGGTTGACCATTTGGCATCCTCGTAAGAATCCCAATAGAAGCCCTGGAGCATCACGCCTTCGTAGTTGGCGGGCCACCCTTGAGCCAACATGCCGAGGGGAGCAAGCCAGACAATCAATGATAGTAGTCTTCTTTTCATTGTTTATTGTGCAAGTTGATTTGATTTCGGGAAAAGATCGCTGCAAATTTAGCACAAATACGTGAAACTTGTTTCCTTTTATTTGCAATAAAAAAACGCAACAATAGTGCAAACGTTTGCACTATTGTTGCCATGTCGGTTCTGCCAGATAGGTAGTTGCCTGTCAGTCAGAGTCGTATTATTCAGTTTTCCTTCACCTTTGTAGCCCTGATGAAGTAGGCGATAAGCAGCAGGTAAGCCACGAGCGAGAGAACCTCAGAAGCATGGTTTGAAATCCAAGCCTCGTCGATGAAGTTGAAACCGGCGAAGCGCAACAAGGCACTCACCACGCCCATGAGGGCGCCGCCTGCGATGAAACCGCTGGCTATCAAGGTGCCTTTCTCGCCACGGGCATCATTCACTGCCTTGTCCTTGCTGCGTGTCGTGACGTACCAGTTGACGGCTCCACCCACAAGAAGAGGGATGTTTAGCTCTATGGGGATGAACATGCCCAAGGCGAAGGCGAGAGCTGGAATCTTGAACACCGTCAGAAGTATGGCTATCACGGCTCCTATGGCATAGAGCAGCCATGGGGCGCCCACGCCATTCATCAGCGGGTCGATGACGGCAGCCATGGCATTAGCCTGTGGTGCGGCGAGGTTGCCGCTGGCAAATCCGTAGGTCTCGTTGAGCAGTATCATCACGCCACCTACCGTAGCGGCGGACACCAATGTGCCGAGGAACTTCCATTTCTCTTGCTTCATGGGGGTGGTGCCAAGCCAGTAGCCCACTTTCAGGTCGGTGATGAAGGCTCCTGCCATCGATAGGGCGGTGCATACCACGCCACCCATGATGAGGGCTGCCACCATGCCGGCAGTGCCTTTCAGTCCCACAGCCACCATCACCACGGAGGCGAGGATGAGCGTCATCAGCGTCATGCCCGAGACGGGGTTGCTGCCCACTATGGCGATGGCGTTGGCTGCCACGGTGGTGAACAGGAAGGCGATGACCGTGACAAGGAGTATGCCCATCACGGCAAAGAGGATGTTGCCTTTCATCACTCCAAGCCAGAAGAATATGAAGGTGATGACGATGGTGACGATGCTGCCTATTGCTATCAGGCGGAAGGAGATGTCGCGGTTGGTGCGCTCCACCTCTTCTATGCTCGTGCCTTTGCCCTTCATCTCCTTGGCTGCCAATGACACGGCACTGCGTATGATGCCCCACGACTTGATGATGCCGATGATGCCTGCCATGGCGATGC
The DNA here is from genome assembly GCA_900315745.1 of uncultured Prevotellaceae bacterium. Lineage (GTDB taxonomy): Bacteria > Bacteroidota > Bacteroidia > Bacteroidales > Bacteroidaceae > Prevotella. The sequence continues at coordinate 6,483 of ONAG01000035.1, read as the reverse complement.
CGCCGATGCCGATGCTCTTGCCGTAGCTCTTGAATATCACCTCCGGACTCATGTCACCCACGGCGGTGGTGATAGTCGGATCCCAAGTGTTGAGCACCTGGTCGCCCCAGAACAGCGATATCAGCGGGACGATGAGCCACCATACCGACAGGGAGCCCAAGCAGATGATGAAGGCGTATTTCAGTCCTACGATGTAACCCAAGCCAAGCACTGCAGCGCCGGTGTTCACCTTGAACACCAACTTCGCCTTGTCTGCCAACTGCTCGCCAAGACCTATCACACGGGTGGTGAAATTCTCGTTCCACAAGCCGAAGGTGGCAACAACGAAGTCATAAAGACCACCCACCAGACCTGCCATGAGCAGGGGCTTGGCTTGGTTGCCGCCCTTGGCGCCGCTCACGAGCACCTGTGTGGTGGCTGTTGCCTCGGGGAAGGGGTATTTGCCATGCATCTCCTTGACAAAATACTTGCGGAAGGGGATGAGGAAGAGGATGCCGATGATGCCGCCAAGAAGCGACGAGAGGAACACCTTGAAGAACGAGGCGGTCATCTCTGGGTCATCGGGGTATTTTGCCTGCAGGATGTATATGGCTGGCAGGGTGAAGATGGCTCCTGCCACCACGGCTCCCGAACAAGCGCCGATGCTCTGGATGATGACATTCTCGCCCAAGGCATTCTTGCGCTTCCTCGCTGTGGATGCTCCCACGGCAATGATGGCGATGGGGATGGCTGCCTCGAACACCTGGCCGACCTTCAGACCTAAGTATGCGGCGGCGGCGGAAAACAGCATCGCCATCAATATGCCCCATGTCACCGACCAGCCATTCACTTCTGCATATTCGCGGTCGGGGCGCATGATGGGCTGGTAACTCTCACCCTCTGACAGTTCCCGAAACGCGTTTTCGGGCAACTGCATTTGGTCTTTCTCTTCTTCTTTCATCGTTGTATTTGTTGTTTTTTTGTGATTTGGCTTTTTAAATATTTGGCTTTTTGAGTTTTTTGCTTTTTGAGTTTTTTTGCTTTTTAAGTTTTTGGCTTTTTGAGTCAATATGATTTCCTAATCATCGTTTTTTCAGATACTTTCGCCAGGCGTACAGGCGGCGGTGTTTCAGGTAGTCGCGCTCCCACTCGTGGCGGTATGCTTCCCGTTCGAAAGAGATGTTGAGGTATGCATTTCCACGTCGTGGCAGGCGCACCAGCCATTCCACCACGTACCAGATGTAGAAAAACACCACACCCATCTCCAGGATTTGCGCCGTGTGTATGCGCTCGTGGTTGAGCAGCCGCTGTGTGATGCGTGTCTCGCGGCGGCAGAAGAGCACTCCACAAAGGTTTATGGCAGAGAACCCCGGTATCGGCAAGTATCTATTGCGAATCACAATCATGAGGGCAAAGATAGTGCAAACCGAGAGAAATGCAAAGCAAAACACGAAGTTTTTGCTTACATTTCCGAGGTGCCGCCTATCTTCGCCGAAGGCAAAGTCCTTTTCCCCCTCTTTTCCGTATGCTGCGGCTCCGCCGCAGCCATTATGCATGCACATCCCCTCACCCCTTGAAATAGTCGAAGCCAATGATGGTATCCACGAAGCGGTGAACATAGTCGCGGGCAGTGGTGGACCATTGGAACCCATATCGGTAGAGCACTTGTGTGGTGTAGTCGTTGTCGGCTTCTATCCATCGCATTTGGTGGGTGCTGCTCAGATTGTATGCCATCAGCGGGCGCAGCAGGGTGACGAGGTCGGGGTTTTCCATCATCCGCTCCATCGTTGCCTTGATGGCGTCAGCCATCATGCGCATGGTCTTGCGGCTGTTCATCGCCAAACTCGACTCCATGCGGATGTCGTAATACTCATCCTCGGAAGCATGGTCGCCTGCCACACTTGCGCCTACAATGAATATGTGCGCCAACATATCGTAAAAGACATCGCCGCGGTCTTGCTGTACGAATGGACAATGTTTCCCGCCAAAGTGGTATTCCTCTTCCCAGCCAGGCAGTGCGGTGAAGTTGAATGAGATGCCGGGCTGGACACCAATGTCACGGCAGAAGTGCGTGAAGGGGTAAGCCAACTGCGACAGCGTCGCTTTCATCTCCGTATGAAGAGAGGCGATGTACTCTCGGGTAAGTCTTCATATCAAAGGATTATAGTTGCTATGTTTTTAAATCACAATATCGCTGCAAATTTACACAAATAACTTAAAATAATTTGTTCAACCGATGCTTTTTGTTACTTTTGCAAACTTGATAATGATTGATTATTGGAAATAGGATTGTTGCTTATGGTTGGAAATAGGATTGGCGCTATTCTGTTCATGATGTTGGCATGGGTGATGCAACTGTCGGCACAAGATTTCTTGTCCACGGAAACAGTCACGCTGAAGAACTCGCGTTTCAGCGCGTCGGTGGAGTTCCCCATAGAGGGCGCTCCCGAGGTGGTGAGTGGCGTGATGCAGTGGATGGGCGAAATCCTCGGTGCCAAAATGGGGGAGGGGAGCAACTTCCACGGGATGCTTCAGGCAGCTAATGATGCCTTTTCCGCCTCAAACAGTGGCGAGCGGCATGTGCTGATAGAGAGGTCGTATGAAGATTCTGGCTGTGTGACCTTCGAGTCGATGGTCACCGACAAGGATGGCAGCACTGTGCGCACTGCCGATTGTGCCTCGTTCAGCAAGCGTGACGGGCATCGGATAACAATGGATGAAATATTCGACTGCGACATGCAGACGGTGAAGCGGCTGATGTGGGAGTATCGCGACGAACTGCCCATGGAGGCTGACGGACCAGAGGGCATGCGCCCTCTACAGGCTGGTTTCATTGATGGATGGGTGGTGGTCATCGGACCAGCACGTGGCTACAAGGGCGCTCCTTACATGCTTAGATATGAGGAGATAGAAGAGTATCTGAAGACCAGTGAAAAAGGATACTATGAATAGGCTTGCGCCTTCCAGTATTTATGGATGCGTGTGTGCCTTATGAATTATCCGGCAACAATGTGGAAGGCGCCAGTCATGTAAATGCCCAACTTCAGTGAATAGTCGAAATCGCCAACTTGGTTCCAAGGGGCATTGTGGTAAATCTTTTCTTTCAGCACGATATCATTCTTGTCATAGTATTTCTTAGAAACGATACGATAGGTGAGCAGAGGTTCGTCAAACTCATAGAGCACTTCCACCCTTGTTGGCTTGCCTATCACATCATCCCGCTTTGCGTCCTTCTTGCAATCTTTCTTGTTCTTGTAGTCATAGCGCACCCACAGAAGATAGCTTTTGCTCAAGCGATCTACGCAGTCGCTTGCATTCACAACAATCTTTTCATCTTCCACCACCGTCTTGAATGTCTTCACTTGTGCAGAAGCCGCGATGCTGAAAAACAGCACGCCAATAATAAGAAGAATATTTTTTTTCATAAGCAAGTAATAGTATCGAGAAATAGTATCGAGAAATGAGTTCGAGAAATGACTTCGAGTAAAAATATCGAGTAAAAGTGATAATCCGTCACAAAGTTCGGAATAATTCTTTGAATCTGCAAATGTTTTGCAGAAATATGAGCTATAGGGGGCTATAGGAAGCTATAGGAAGCCATAGGAAATCCTAGGAAATCCTAGGAAATCTAGAAAATCTAGAAAGCCATAGGAAACCCTAGGAAATCCTAGAAAATCCTAGAAGGCCCTAGGAAACCCTAGGAAACCCTAGGAAGCCCTAGGAAATCCTAGGAATCCTAGGAAACCCTAGGAAATCCCAGGAAATCCTAGGAAATCCTCCCTCCCTTAATTCCTGAATATCAGCCCCTGCCCGAACTCGTCGATGATGATGGGCTTGTCGCGGCTCACCTCTTCTGCCAATATGCGGCGTGACAGCTCGTTGAGGACGTAGTGCTGGATGGCTCGTTTCACAGGTCTGGCGCCAAATTCGGGGTCGTAGCCCACCTCTGCAAGATATTTGATGGCATGAGGAGTGATTTCGAGCTGGAAGCCCTGTGGTTCGAGCATCTTGCTCACGCTCTTCATTTGCAGTCTCACCACGTCGGCTATCTCATCCTTTGTCAGCGGCAAGAACATTATTGTCTCGTCGATGCGGTTGAGGAATTCCGGTCGTATGGTCTTCTTTAGCATCTCCATCACTTGCAGCTTTGTGCTTTCTATCACACTCTCTCGGTTGCTGTCGTTGAGAGTCTCCATCTGACTTTGAATGAACTGGCTGCCCAAGTTGGATGTCATGATGATGATGGTGTTCTTGAAGTTCACCGTCCTTCCCTTGTTGTCGGTCAGACGTCCGTCGTCGAGCACCTGTAGCAGGATGTTAAAGACATCGGGATGCGCCTTTTCTATCTCGTCAAAGAGAACCACGGAATAGGGCTTTCTGCGCACAGCCTCAGTGAGTTGTCCGCCCTCGTCATACCCCACATATCCCGGAGGTGCGCCAATGAGTCTCGACACGCTGTATTTCTCCATGTATTCGCTCATGTCTATTCTCGTCATCATGCTCTCGTCGTTGAAAAGGTATTCAGCCAAAGCCTTTGCCAGTTCGGTCTTTCCCACGCCGGTGGTGCCCATGAAGATGAACGAGGCGATGGGGCGTTTGGGGTCTTGCAACCCTGCTCTCGACCTTCTCACGGCATCGCTCACCGCGCTGATGGCCTCGTCTTGTCCTATGACGCGGCGGTGCAGTTCTTCCTCCAGATGGAGCAGTTTCTCGCGCTCGCTCTGCAGCATCCTTGTCACGGGAATGCCTGTCCAGCGGCTCACCACCTCGGCGATGTCGTCGGCGGTCACCTCCTCGCGCACCATGGAGTCGCCTTCCTGCGCCTCCTTCAGTTGTGCTTTCAGCTGTTCGATGTCCTGCTCCAGTGATTGCAACTTGCCATAGCGTATTTCAGCCACCCTGCCATAGTTGCCCTCGCGCTCTGCACGTTCGGCTTCGAACTTCAACGTCTCCATCTGCTGCTTGTCTTGCTGTATGCGGTTCACCAGTTCTTTCTCGCCTTCCCATTTTGCCTTGAAGGCATTCTCCTGGTCACGCAGTTCGGCGATGTCCTTGTCCAGCTGAGTCAGCTTTTCCTGGTCGTCCTCCCGCTTGATGGCTTCCCGTTCTATTTCCAGTTGTGCCAATTTTCTTGAGATTTCGTCCAGTTCCTCTGGCACGGAGTCACGTTCCATGCGCAGTTTGGCAGCCGCCTCGTCCATGAGGTCTATCGCCTTGTCGGGCAGGAAACGGTCGCTGATGTATCGTTCTGAGAGTTTCACGGCTGCGATGCAGGCGTCATCTTGAATACGCACTTTGTGGTGGTTCTCATACCTTTCCTTCAGTCCTCTCAGTATGCTGATGGCGCTCATCTCGTCAGGCTCGTCCACCATGACGGTCTGGAAACGTCTCTCCAAAGCCTTGTCTTTCTCGAAATACTTTTGGTATTCGTTGAGAGTTGTGGCACCGATGGCCCTTAGCTCGCCCCTTGCCAATGCCGGCTTCAGGATGTTGGCGGCATCCATGGCACCTTCGCTTGCTCCAGCTCCCACGAGGGTGTGTATCTCGTCGATGAAGAGGATGATGTTGCCGTCGCTCTTCACCACTTCATTGATGACGCTCTTCAGCCTTTCCTCAAACTCGCCCTTGTATTTTGCTCCAGCGATGAGCTGACCCATGTCGAGCGAGAATATCTGCTTGTCTTTCAGGTTCTCCGGCACGTCTCCCCTGACGATGCGCCCTGCCAGCCCTTCCACGATGGCAGTCTTGCCCGTGCCTGGCTCGCCGAGCAGTATGGGGTTGTTCTTCGTGCGTCGCGAGAGAATTTGCAGCAGTCGGCGAATCTCGTCGTCGCGTCCTATCACGGGGTCGAGTTTCCCTGCCCGTGCTGCTTCGACGAGGTTTTTGGCATATTTCGAAAGACTTTGGTAATTGTCCTCAGCCGACTGGCTGTTCACCTTGTTGCCTTGTCGCAGCGACTGTATGGCGGCTTTCAGGTCGTCCATGGTCACGCCGGCATCCTTTAGAATGCGGCTGGCGGTAGATTGCACGTCGAGCAGTGCCATGAGCATGGGTTCCACAGAGACGAACTCATCGCCCATCTTCTGCGACAAGTCCTGAGTGCGCTGCAGCACGTTGTTTGTGGTGCTGCTGTAATAAGTGTCGCCTCCCTGCACGCGTGGCAGGTGCGAGATTTCACTGTCCACCACCTTTTCTATCTGAGAGGTGTTGGCCCCTATCTTCTGGAAGATGTAGCTGCAGATGTCCTTGGCTTTCACCAATATGCCTTTGAGCAGGTGCTCGGGCTCCACATATTGCTGTTGCATCTTCTGCGCGGTGTTGATGGCTTCTTGCATCGCCTCCTGCGCCTTGATTGTAAATTTGTCGAATGTCATATTTTGAAGTCTCCTTTCTATTTTTTCCAAGATAATGATGTGAAGGTGATGCCTTCGCTTTGTTTTCCTCAAAATCCATACCATCGAGGGCATGGTGTCATAGTGTCGGGCGTGACTGACAAAATGACAC
>ONAG01000037.1 GCA_900315745.1 uncultured Prevotellaceae bacterium | reverse complement strand
GTTCGTCATAGAAGGCACGGAAACCGGAGCGATTAAGTTCTGTGAGCATTGGCACCTCCTCCTTGGGCACGTAACTCAGATAGAAGTCATAACCCATTTCGCGAACTTCCTCGGCGGTGTGTCCACAGAGGAAGAGCGGATTGTCCGACACATAGAGGAAGTTTTTCCTGTGGTAGTCGATGATGTAGATGCTCTGGTAGGTGGTCTGTGCGAAGGCTTGTGCCGCCTCTACGTAGGGCATCGCCCGCTGGTAGTCAGCCTCGGTGATATCCTCCACACTGTTCGCCTCAAAGAAGAAATCGTCTTTCTGTGCCATACTGCTCATTGGAATTGCAATGCAAAGGTAATCTTTTTTAGGGGGAACTGTGCATTGTTTGTTCTGATATAGGAACTTTATCGCGATACATTTTTTGTGATGCACCTATTCGTCTACTTGATTGATGAACTCACGTTGATTCCATAGGTTCATACCCATATCATCGAATTTATGTTACATATTATCGCATAGCCTTGTGATTCGAAATACACATATGACCATTATCGTTCTTTTTAGTAACTGAGAGGAAAGCTCGTGTAGTAGTTCTTACCATCCTGTTCATTGTGTTCCATCTTCTTGTTTACATTACCTCCATTGAGGCCTATCGCCCTCCATATCTCTTGCCTTGATTTCACCATCTGTGGTATGCCAGAAAATATCATAATTATGATGTCTGCGGTATTTTTTTCGATAATTCTCCAATGCTGAACGATACTGACTCATCGTGAGCACAACATCACTATTCGATGGTAACATTTCTTCATCAAGAATATCCATATACGAAGCTGTTGGCTCATGCTTCAAGATATCCTTGATATCCTTAAGAATTCTATTCAGACTCTTAACCTTCCTTTCATTCAGTGCTGCATCTGGATTCTTTTTTGAAAAGTCTTTCATCTCTATGTATGCAGACTCCAAAAAGTCATACAGCATTATAAAATTCATCACATCAGCCTTCGACGGCAGATGATCTTCTATACTACTTTTTTTTATCATATCTTTTAATCTTCTGTATTCCAAGTTTCTGTCATATCCATCCAATCTGTATTTATTGGACTTTTCTCTATTGTAATATTTACACCCTTAAATCGATTCATCGCAGTGAGGTAATGTGCCAAAACCAAGAGCACATCACTATTGAAAACTTTTGGACTGTTCTCAAACTGTTCAAAGTTTGGAAATGGTTTATAACCACCTATCAGCCCATTGATATCTGTCAACAATATATTAACCAGTCCAATCTTAAACTCATTCACCACATAATTGGGATTTTTCTTTGAAAGAGCCTCAAACTGAGTTTTCATTGTCATTAACTGACCATGTAGTTTATCATATAATTCAACGTCTTTTTTTGTCATATCTATGTTTTTTTATGCAGGACATTTCCTGGTAAATTCAACGTATTTCATTTTTATCACCTCTATGGGATCGCGTTGTTTACTTTCAAACACTTTCACCATAAGTTCCAAATCACTGTCATCCAGAATGAGTATACATTTTCTTTGACCGGACCATAAATCTATAGTGTGTTGCATCACACTCCTCTTAGGCTTGTTCCTGGTCATGATAATGCCAAACGAGCCAAACACAGGATTCAAATATCTGTTTAATTGATTAATATGCTCTTTGGTCACTTCATCTACATTCTTTAGTTCCACCACAAGCTGGCGTGAACCAAACTTCTCTTTCATATCATTCAGGAATTCGTATGAAGTGTTGTTGTAGAACACTAAATCCCTTATCTGCGTCCCGCTTTCTGTCCGACTTTGAGGTTGTGCAAAATCCAAATGCGGATAGAGTAAGGATGCTAACAACGGACATAATTCTGCTTCATATTTTTTGTCTGCATTGTCCTCCTTTCCTGTGGGCAACTTTTTGATGGCAGACAACTTTCTCTTAGCTGACAAAACAGGTATTTGCCCAAACAATGGATCATTTTTGCAGTCAACAGCAGTTTTTTCCTTAGCTCTGATATATTCGGTAACCATACTATAGTTTTGTCTATTAAAGGTTACAATGTCCATTTCTTCCCTTCCTAGGTATTCAATGCGGTTCACTAGATAATGATTCAAATAATCATCGTCGTTAAGCCACATCGTTTTTCTTAACCAACGCTTAGGCACAAACCAAAACACCTGTTTGCTTTTCGGATTCACAGGTAACTCGCATGACTCCTTTTTCATGTTCATATTCTTCACATCCAAATACTCAATCTCACACTTCTCAGTAGGTATTCCGTATTGTCTACATTCTTGAATGGTGTAGTCAACAAGAAACGACCCTAACATATTGGAGACTATATCACTGATGCGGTCTTTTGATATGCCATTAACCAGCAATTGGATTACTTCAGGATGCTCCAAACCATACATATTAATAACTTGTATATTTTCGTACAGACTCAGTATATCTTTTGCCAGCCCACCACCTATTCTTTTCCCGTTACGGCTCTTTGAATTGCCAAGTCCGACCTCGTTGCACTCAGAAATCCGTCGCAATATTTCAATAGCCTTTGTTTTCTCCCCTTCAACATACATCTTACCAAGTCTGTTGAAAACACCCTTAAACAGCACGTATAATCCGTTATCTTGATATGAAGGTGATTGCCAAAGTCTAAATGGATCTACATACAATGGGATATCCTCATCAAGAAATGGAATAGCGAAATCCACCTTAGCTTGACTTAAGAATATTCCATAGTAGTCATTAAGTCGTGGTCTGACTAAATATTTCGATTCGTCCATATTACCTTTTCATATATATGATTACTCACATACTTTTTCCACCTTCAATCCCCTCTATCCTTTATAAACAAAAAAGTAAATATGTTCGTCGAATAAGGGATCCCATCAACAAGGAAATTGTTTTTGCCACGCTCAATTATAAACTCTCCTTTATTAAGGTTCATCAGCCGTTTTATATAGTACATACCTATACCACTTCCATCTAATGCTTGAGCCTTTGCCCAATATCCAGAATAACCCTCTTCAAACATATTCTCATAATCCTCATCTGTGATATGAAGACTTGCCATCGACACTTTCATGGCCACATAATCCTTTTGTGATGTAAATTCTATCCCTAGCTTAGCGTCTTTGACAGAATATTTCACCGCATTATCCCAAAAGTGCCCAAGTACTACTGATACAGAAGAGAAATCTATAGTTACATAATCCTTACACTCACCGTAATCAATGGAGATTTTCTTTTCAAGAAAATCTAGGAAAAACGGCTGTAACGATAGTTTTACTACCTTGTGGATAGGATGTCTGTGAAAATCCAGCATTCCTTTCGAATTTTGAAGATAATCATACACATCCATCTCCGCACTCACTAGAGCTGCGTTCTTTGCTATCTTCAATAGTGTAACTGCCGCTTTCTTTGTATTGCCTTTTACCGTTTGGTCGACAATTTCTATTATCTTTTTCCAGTCTTTTTCACTAATATCTTCTATAGAGACCAACTCTTCAAGATCATCTTGAATTTTTGCATTGTAAGTGTTCACATTGTGTTGTAGCCTCCTAATACTCGACGTATTAGTCTGTACCATTTCTTGTAGCCTAACATTAAGCGAAGAATACATCATAAGAAAGGCATCAAAATAATAGTCGAAGATTTTGCGAGTAACATTCTTATCGAATGTGCACATGTACACTGTTCCACCTTCTATTTTCTTTTTTTTCCATCGTATCTTGATACTCCTATCAGGGCTGAAAGTCACATCGTGGCCAAATGGTGATGAGAATGCCATTGCCATCATTTCTTTGGGCAAATTCGACAGAAATACACGCCCGTCTAACTCTATATGATAATAGCAGTTCTTCATTATTGTTTTAGTTGGTTATGGAGTGGTAAAGGGCATCAATAGCAGCTGGATAATACTTGCAATAGAACCGGCGTTATTTAGGTTGAACGCTGTTGCAATCGATTTTGTTTCATTGTATATACCTTTATTATATAAGTCTTCAATGATCCTTTTGATCTCGGCATCTGTCAAATCAATATTGAAATCTCGCAAGAGTATTTTTCGCAGGTACGACACACAGCTATTAAGGCAGAAAGCCTCCCTTGCCAATCTTTCAATGGTAGCATCGAATTCATAACGGCTTGGTTTTTTCTTCAAGCGGCCATCCACTAAGTCTGAGGCTTTGTGGAAAGCACTAACTTGTCCCTTGCTTTCGGAACTGTACATAACGACTTTCTTTTCTGGATAAGTTTCCTTTAATGCGACAATCAGCCCAAGTCCTTCATCAGCAAAGCCAAGTTTTTTCCCCACACCTTGAACGTCAACAAAAATAATATGTGCCTCGCTAACCTCTGTCTGTGAGATAGATTCCACATCTGTTAGTCGCATAATATTCCTCCATCCGTCTTTTTCTTTAAGATTATCAATGATTTTGAATTTCAAATCGTCAATAAAAAGAATTTTAGTCTTTTGTTTTAATTCTGGTAATGTCGGTGTCGGTATTGTCTTTTTCTTACTGTTCTTAAATAAACTCAAGATTCCCATATTTCAAAAGTATTTGTTATTGTTCCTTCAATTTTCCTCCTTTTGTTTTCTTCTCCAATAATACTCCAGGATGCTCCAATTCCTCTACAAGTTTGTCCACCATCGTGCATGGTTTATGAGCTGCATAGTTGGTGCCAGTGTGTAATCCACGTAGTTGTTTGGCAAAACGTTTGGCGAGATCTTCCCTGCCATATTGTTGAAGCAGGTTATAAATGTCAGGATTTCCTTTCCGATACTTGAAGCTTTCATCGCCCATCTTCTTGCGAAAGGCATCCTGCAATTTGTCTATGTAGGCTTCGCGACTAATTCCCGTGTCAAGATACTCAAAATGCAAGTAATACCATAATTCGAAAGATTCATTCGTCCAGGCACTCTGGAAACCTAACTTTTTGGCTTTCTTGATGGCATCGTTGAAGTCGTCAAAGTCATCCTTGTCAAATACGACCCATACGCGGTCAAAAAACATTGCGTTCTTTCGCTCCAGTTCTCGCTTAATTTCTAAAGTTCTGTCTACCAGAGCTACTGTTGCCCTACCTTCTCCCTCAATTGTCACCTCACGAACGGTTGAGATGTGGTTCTTGATGAGAGCTTCAAAATAATGCGGCTCGGTCTTAGTGCCTTCACATACAATAAGGAAGCGCACCAGTTTCTCACGAACGTTCTCTTTGCGTCTCTTGGAAGCCTTGGCCTCTCTGCGTTCCCTTCGGAGCTTTGCTATTTCCTCTTTTTTTGAATGTCCCATAGCAATCCTCTATTTACCAATAAAAGGTATAGCACCATAACGTCCACGGATATAGTCGCGCTTGATATCACGGTCATTTCGGACTTTCTTCCCATCCTCATCCTTGAATTCCACAAGCGAGTAGATGTCAGTGGATTCTACTTTGTCTTTTTCTGCAAACCAAATCTGGTCACGACGAATAATCTCCAAATCAAGCAGATTGGTGTCGTGAGTGGCAAAGATAAGCTGTGCTCCATGCCTATTCTTCTCAGGGTCCATAAACAAAAGTACAATGTTACGTGTAAGTAGTGGGTGGAGCTTTGCATCCAGTTCATCAACAATCAGTGTTTTTCCTTCATTCAATGTGTTGAAAATAGGACCGGAAATCTCTATCACTTTCTTTGTTCCCTCAGATTCCATCTGATTCTTGTGGAAATTACGCTCTCCGACCACAAGGCCATTTTCATCATAGACATTATGAGTCGTTATCGGCTCGACGAAACTACCCGTGGCTATGTCTTTTTCCAATTGTGACCTTATCGATTTGGGCGCACTGTCAAAAGCTTCTTTGGGAATATCCACCTTTTTGACCGAGAAACGGGTAAACCCCAGTTGTAGGGTCTTGAAGAACTCCTGAGCCTGGTCTGCTCCATTCAAATGTTCCAAAAACATTCTGAGCGTAAAGGCTTCGTAACCTTCACTGTCGATTCCAGATAGTACATTGCATTCACCAAACCAGCCCATTATTGAATTGGACTTTTCGCCCTTCAGCTGAGCAACAAGTGACAGAAAGAGACGATTCGAGTTGGTCAAATCTTCTTTTCCCTGACCTTCAGGGAATCTTTTCGCTGACACTTCAATGATGTCTCGCGAGCGCATGAAGAGTTCATATTCTTTTTCGCCAAACCGCTTCTCATAAAGCCACTCAGAGATGATGTCGGTTTTGTTGTATTCAAAACCATAGCGATAAAGTACCTTGTCTTGAATGAACTGAATCTCAAACAACGTAGGTAGGGAATCCGAGTTTTCATCCAATGCAAAAGGGTCATATGGCAAAGCATCACCCTCATTCAGACGTACCGAACTGCGGACCATACTACGCATGGTGGATATGGCTTGAATGAGATTACTCTTGCCACCAGAGTTCGCACCATAGAAAACGGCCAACGGAAGCAAACTATACTTGCCTTCGCTGATTACAGACTCTTTGTGCTCCTTTATTGAACTCGCCTCCATACTGAAAGTACGTTCAAGCTTAAAAGAACGATAATTCTTGACGGTAAAATTTACTAGCATATCTCAAATTTTTGTGCAAATTTACACAAATAATATTATATGGCAATAAATTTTTGAGAAATTTTCTCATTTAACTTCGTTTTTGCGCGAAACAATGTTGTATGGATGGACTTTGTGCTTATTATTTCACTGGCTGCAAAATAATCAATTTTCGGCAACAAACAATAGCTATTGCCGAAAATTGATAATGTTCGTTGTTTACGAGAGTGATTTACCAAAGCATTTATAGACTGTTGAATTTCCTCATCGATTCTGCTTTGATCTCATCAGCGATGTCTATATAAGGCTTCATGGCCTTGTAGTCGCTGTGTCCCGTCCATTTCATCACCACCTGTGGAATGATGCCCATGCCTATAGCGTTGCAGATGAAAGTCCTGCGGCCAGTGTGTGTTCCTATCAACTTGTATTTGGGTTTCACCACGTCAATCCTTTCATTTCCCTTGTAGTAGGTCTGTCGAATCTTCTCGTCGATCCCGGCAAGCTCGCACAGCTCATGGAGATATTGGTTCATCTTCTGGTTGGTGATGACTGGCAATGCCTTGTCATCCGGAAACACGTATGGCTTGTATTTCTCCAATATCCTCCTGCTGGTGTCGTTCAATTCGATTTTCAGACTGTCCGAGGTCTTGACTGTGGTAATCTCGATATAGTCCTCTTTGATGTCACAACGCCTAAGATTATATACATCGGAATGACGAAGCCCAGTGAAGCAGCAGAAGATGAACACGTCCCTTACACGGTATAGGTATAGTTTGGTTTCTGGAATCTTGTAGTTCTGTAGCTTCTTCAATTCTTCATGGGTCAGGTACACCACTTTCTTTTGTGTCTTTTTCAATTTGGGCCTGAAAGTGTCGAATGTGTTGTTGTCATGGAATCCTTTGATAAGGCTCCATCTGAGGAACCACCTGAGGAATGACAGTTGCTTTTCGATGGAGGAGTTCATCATTCCTTTTTCCTCTCTCAGATATTCCACATAACTTATCAGTCCTTCCTCATCGAAAAAATCAAAGTCGATGTCGAAGGTCTTTAATCCTCGTTTGCGCCTATTCTCGCGTAGTCCTTTTAAATGGTTCCTCATAGTTTGGAATTTCTCGTATGTTGATTCGCTCCAGTTGTTCTGTCGGCCACATTGCCGTTCAAATTCGTGGGTGATTGCCCAAAAGCCCAAATTCTTTCTTGGTTTGTCAGATTTTTTGATTTGCAAATGTTTGTTAAGGGCACCTTTTGGCAGTTGCTTCAAGCGTTTTGGGCTAACTTTGGCAGTTGGTTCAGATACGTCTTTTGGGGAGGTTGGAGGAATAGAAGATGTTTTGCTTTTTGGAAAGAACTTTTTTACGTCCATGGTTCCTTCCTTGATTCTCTCCAAACATTTCTTGAATTCATCCGCCGATGGAATGATTTCCTGGTCTTCATAGATGGCTGCTGCTTCCCTCACATTGCGTGAAAGTTGCATGATTCCAAGATTGATTTCGTCTGCCGACATCCCATCACTGTTTGGGCCTATGGCAACTTGTGCCCTTTCATCCCATCTGAGTGCATCGATGTGATAGCCTGTTGACAGCTCCATTCTCATTGATTTGTACATGACACGCATGGTGATGAGCAGATTTTTCGTGATGTTTTCCATCGTTCCTGTTTCAGGGTTGAATTTCTTCCTGAATTTCAACCGAAATTTAATGTCTACATTCTTCTTCATAATCATTGTTTTATGTTGTGATACTGTTATTTGCATACAAATCGGAAATACTTTCAATTTGTTATTGAATCGTATAGCTGTTTGATATTTTATTTACAAAAGCTTTCTTTTATCCACTTCCTGAGGAGTTGTTGGGTGGTACATTCTTTCAGATTGAAAGCAGAAATCTTGTGAAAAAACCTTTAGTGTTCTTTTGGGATACAATCCCACATCTGCTTCACATCTGTCTGGTTTTAATGTGTATCCCCACGTTTGGACAATCCCCATAACTGCGTCCCCAATTATTGATGATGAGACAGGCCATTCTTTACTCCTTCGATTCAATCAACTCGACGGCTTGTCCAGCGTTTTGTCGATTCTCATCATATAGGTTGAAGAATGTTTCAGCGTCCCCAAAAATCTTTCTCGTGTACTCAGAACGATTCCGAAGTCACTCTCTCACTCTATCATTTTGGGTGGCAATTATTGAAAGGGTGTCTTTTCTTTTTCCCCATTGTCGTCCCCAGGTTTGATGCAAAATTAGTGTATGCCAAGCATACATGCAACACTTTCAGAATGGCCAAAAATAAATAATGTAAACAAAATTGATTGAAATATGAAAGCAAAAATCATCAAATTTGACCGACAAAAGGCCAATTTTGATGATGGTTTCCGATTATTTCAGCGTTTTTCCGACACGGGCAAGCCAACCGCCAGCTCCACCTCTTATACTGATTTTCAGTAAATTACACGGTTTACACCCGAATTTACACCCGAAAATCGGTATTTCGAAGAAACAAAAAACAATAGGGAAATGGAGATTTAGCTCTTCTTTCCCTATTATTTTTTATATGGTGATTCGCAAATGTGGATGAGTCAATTAAAATGGGCATACTTCATCTTCATTTCCCTAATCAACCACCATTGAATATGATGAGTTGAATTCGTGCTATTGTCTGAACTCCTGTAACTCCTGGACTACAAGAAGTTGAGCAAATGTGAAACTTTTATCTTTACATCATTTCATTTTCTTGAAGATTTTCGTCGTCCCATTGGCTTGGCGATGGATATACACGCCAGAAGCATTGGGCTTCTTCTCTCCCATCACCTGTCCCTGTATGTTATACCAATGGCCGTTGTCTTCGTCACCGGCCAGTGTGCGGATGCCGTTCACGTCGTCAAGGTCAATGACGTAGGGCTCCCAAGGCGTGCCGATGATGGCATCGCTGTTGTAAGGCACCTCGGTGCAGACGGTGACGATGGAACCGTTGATGGCGGCACGAACCTCCATCGGCTTGCCGTTGCCTTCGCCGGCAATGAGCAGGTAGTAGAGTCCGCTGTCTTCAGAAGCGGTGGCAGCGCCACGGCATTCGTTATCGACAAAGGCTCCCAGTTCGGCATCGGTGACCGCCTCGCCTTCCTTAACCAGTTTTACGACCATAGACATATTGTCGGGATAAGTCTCGGGGTTGACAGGGTAGAAGACAGACGGCTCGTTTGCCCGCTGGCTGTGTGCCGGGCTATGCAACGGAGCATTGGCCACCGAGACAGCCGGATAGGAGAACTGCTTGGTGTTGGGGTCAACACTGTGATAGAGGTATCCCTTTCCGCTTTCCAGAATGTGGAGGTTGCCTTCCCAACCGTAGGGGCCGTAGAAGGCGAAGCCCTGTTGCGACTTCACTTCATCGCCCTCTTGCGGGTTGGCACTGGCGAGTGCCACGTCGAGCGACATGGCGACAGCAGGCAGATAGCCAATCCAGTTCCACCCGTTCTTCAGCGTCACCTTCGCCTGGTTGGTTTTCGGTGCCTCTCCGGTGATGGGAAGCGGTGTTGGCAGTTCTCTGCTCTTCGGCAACTTCGACAGGTGCATCTTGTACATCGTGTTGGCATGTACGTCGGTGAGCGAGCCGTCCCAGTAGGTGCCGTTGCTGTAGTAGGTTCCCGTAGAGCGGTCCTTGATATAGACGTTCCATGACGTGAGGTCGCCGAATACTACGGAGGTCTTCGTTTCGACAGGCTCCACGCCGAGCGAAATCCAGTTCCAGTTTGGCCTCAGCCTGAGTTCCTGCTCTATCAGGTTGCTCTTCGTGAAGACCACGGGATTGTTGAAGTTGCCGTAGGTAGCGGAGTTGTCGAACTTGACGGAGGTGACCGGTGTGTCGGCCGACGGCAAAGTGATGTTGACATTGGTATAGGTGATGCCCTTCGAAGCATCCCAGATGCGGAAGGTGACGTCCTTGCCATTGTCGAGGTCGGTGATAACACCGTTGACATTCTGCTGTGCCGTGCCATAGACACTCATCGCC
Source organism: uncultured Prevotellaceae bacterium (assembly GCA_900315745.1). Taxonomy (GTDB): domain Bacteria; phylum Bacteroidota; class Bacteroidia; order Bacteroidales; family Bacteroidaceae; genus Prevotella. The sequence goes on along the minus strand of ONAG01000037.1, from coordinate 29,514 downwards.
ACGAAGGCCGCACTGCGCATGGGCTCGATGTTGGCCACGCCCCGGCACTCGCCGTCGATGAAGGCTGCCACGCAACTCTCGCTGTTGCCCATGAGCACACCGTTGACATATACCTGTCCGACAATGCTCATGTTGTTTTCATAAAGGTCGGGGTTCACCGTCCAGTTGGGTGCCTCGCCACGTACCCTCATCAAGATGCTGAGCGGCTCAAGGATTTCGTCGTTGCCCTGCAGGCCTACGTTCACGCTGTAGTTGCCTACGGCGACCAGCGGCTTCACGAGGAAGCGCAGTGTCTTAGTGGTCTGCGGTGCCAGGTCGCCGGTAGGCTCTACTGGTGAACCGTCGATGGCATCGACGAGCGATAGCCATTCGGGCATATTATACAAGGTATAATACTCGGTATTGCCGCCCTTGTTGACGATATCGACGTCGAAGTAGTACTCCTCGCCAAACTTCTTGATGATGGTGACACTGTCTTTTGCCCACTTCAGCGTGTTCTTCTGCATGTAGGCAGTCCAGCGGATGGGGTCTGACTGGTTGCCGTGCATGTCGAGCACCTTGTCAACCGTGATGTTGAGCAGGCATCCCTCTATGTCGCGCGGCGACACACCGGTGTTATCTTTCAGTCTGACGACCACCTTGCGCTCCGATGCCACAGGACTGGCCATCAGACGGGTCTCGAGGACAGCGTTCTGAAGTGGCGGGGCGATGTCGGCGGCAGGAGAAGACTGCGGAGAAGCAGCGGCATACTGGATAGACTGCCGGGGCTGACCGGGAGCCATGTCGTCGGGGGTGAACACCTTCTTCTTCTCGCCATACACCACAGAGTCCTTCTCGAAGGGATAGTAGGCGGCGAGGCCGCGTGAATAGACGTCGGCAGTGTCGAGCGTGGTGTACATGTTCTGCAGAAGCCGGTTCTCAAGGATGGTGGCTTTCCACACGCGCACCTCGTCGATGATGCCCGCGGAGTTCTTTCCCAGTGTCATAGAGGAGCCCGTGAGCGGGGGCACGTCGCCCTCGCTGATGACCGCCGTGCGCTTACCGTCGCAGTAGAAGATGGCCGACTGACCGCGCACCACGTTCAGTGCCAAGTGGTGCCAGTCGCCGTATGCCGCCGCTTCGGCCGAGGCCACCGTCTGTGACTTCGTGCCGTAGTCGAGCACGATGTTCTTCTGGGCGTCGTAGTGCAGGCTCAAGTGGCCTGATGTGCCAGCGCCGGCCTCGAAGATGCCTTCATCGGCTGTGCTGCCAGCAACGGCAGCGGCCTTGTGCCACAACTCTATGGCGTAACTCTCCTCGCGGTAGGTGTTGATGCGGGCGATGTTGGCTACTATGCCTGAGGCATCGGTAATGTGATTCAGGCCGAAGGCGAAGTTCAGATTGTTGATTTCCCACTGTCCATCTACCATGAAGTCGTGGGTATGGCGGGCATCGGCTGCCACATTGCCATGTCCCTCATTCATGGGCCAATAGTTCATCAGACCGTACACATAGCCGTCCTTGGCCTGATACTTGGTGGCGGCCACGTCGTTCAGGTCGCGCCAGATGCCATAGAGGCACAAGTCGTGAATGGCTCCCTTCATATTGCCAAGGTAGAAGTTGTTGTCGTCGGAATAGACGATGGTGGAGAGCGTCACGGAATCGACCTCCTGGCTGTCGAAGAGTTGGATGGTCTGTGTGCCATGCTGTGCCAAGGCCGACAGTTGCATGTCGTTGTCCTTGAAGTTCAAAGCAAGGAAAATCCACTCATTCTTGGGCAGCACGTTCTTGCTGACAAACTGTGCCTGGCCGATACTGACACCGAAATGCCCCGCCTCATCTACGGTCATGGCGAAGCGGTCGCGCCCGTGCTTGAGGATGCTGCCGGCCTCACTCCACTTCATCCAGAAGTTGACGGTGAAGTCGCCATTGAGGAAGATGGGGTTCTGGGTGTGCTGGTCGGTGCTGCCTCCCAGTTGCTTAGCCACGTCATGGTCCACCTCCTGGTGGTTGAGCCGGGCGGTGATGATGACGTTCTTGTCAGTGACGTAACCGGGTACGATGTCTTCGTTGAACTCCACCGCCATATCATCGCCATAGCCCAGAATGCCGTTGGTGGGTGTGGGGATTGTCAGCGAGGTAGGCGCCACATTGTCCTTCACCACGGCCACCTCGCTGCTATAGACGGTGATGTCGTCGGTGCCATACTGCGTAGTGGTGTAGGCGCGGAATTTGTAGTTGCCCTGTGGATAGGAGTTGTCTTCTTTCATATAGAGGCGCAGGCGCAGGTCGCCCGTGGCGGGCAGCACATGTTCGTGAATACTCGTAGAGTCGGCACTGTTGACAACGAAACTCAGCGTGTCGGGCCGAATCCAGACGGTGGAACCCTCGAAGCGATACTCCACGCCCAGTTTCTTCAATCCCTTGAACTGACGGTCGAAACCAGAAACTTTCATTTCCAGGTTGCCCTCTTGGCGGTCGAGCGTCTCGATGTTGAGCACCGGCTCGCTGATGGCGAGGTTGATGGGGGATGATGAGGGTGCGAAGTGTACGTTGAAATGCACCATGTCGAAAATCTTGATGGGCTGATACTGCGAGCAGAAGCGCAGTTCCAGATCCTCATAGTCGAGCACGCTCGGGTCGGTCTGTCTGACGGTGATGACCTTCTTCACGGTCTCTCCCGCTGGGATGAATACCGAGCGGCCGTTGGCAGGCACGCCGTCCATCAGAATCTCCAGTCCCATCTGGTTGGCTTTCTCCTGCACCATGATGTTGTAACTGAAGTCGAAACCTTGGTTGGTGTTGCTCAGGTTGGTGAGGTGCAGCGTCAGTTGTCCTGTCTGTCCGGCGGGCACATCGCTCAGGGTGACCTCCTTGGCACTGTTGTCGGCATTGCCGTCGAGGCTGATGCGTATGCTGGGCCTTTCCATCTGCTCGGTGCCGTTGGAGAGTGTATGCCGTCCTGGCTCAAACCACTTTGTCTTCTCCTCGGCCTCGTAGGGGTTGTAACTCTGTCCGCCGAGCAGGAAGAAACTGTCGCTCCAGCCGCTGGGCGACTCGTAGATATTCACACTGAAGTCGGTGCCTTTGTTGCCATCGCTGAACGAGTAGTCAAACTGTGCCCAATTCTTATAGTTCTCGTCCTCATCGCTCTCGGTGGTTTGCATCAGCCAACCGTTGTCAGATGACACCGTAGACCTACCTTTCATATATCCGGCACCTAATACACCTTCGTTGAAGAAACCAATGTCGACAACTACGCCCCAGCGGTGCTCGTAATTATGAGTCTTTTGATAGGTGGTGTCGCAGCGGTTGCTGTAAGAGTTTGGCGTACCACCGTCGAACGAAATGTTCCGGCTGAAGTAACTACTGCCATTGATGGCATTGAGTTTGTCCTCCTCGTTGTCTGCCAGCACTTTTCGCCAACTTTCTATCTGGTCTGTACACCAGGCCACGCTGTCAGGCAAAACCGTTCCTTTCTTCATATCCTTTGGTGCAACCAGGATATAGGTGTCATCCTCAATGCCCAGACTCGGGTCTTCATCTGTCAACCACGTGACGTACATGCAGTGGTCGGTAGTGTTCACATAACGCTCAGCCTCGTCCTTGCTGTCCACAAAGGTAAACATTTGCCGCCGTGTATCTTCCCACTTGGGTATCATCACGTTCTCCAGTTCGTAGGCCGAATACATGAAGCTGGTCGTGATGCTGTCGCCGATGGTCATGGCATCGCGGAGGTCGAGAATGAACGGATTGTCCTTGGCAGTGCGGAAGAGTCCCAGTTTGCGAGCCGTGCCAAAGATTAGGTTGGTGGATGCACCGATGAACACGTCGCCGGCTGCACCTACAAAAGCAGACCCCGTTCCGGTGGAAATGGACTGTGTGGCCGTTGTCGACCAAGTTTCCTCGGTTTTGCTATCTTTCGTCACATTAAAATGATAACCATTTTTAGAATCTTTGGTGGTAGAGAAATAACTTTGCAATACCTCTATACCAACACCCGCGTCTGTTTTATGTTGAGTACCAAGACTGACTTCAAACAAGACACTCTCATTACCAAAGAATCCTTCAGTGCTTTTTCTCAGTCTCGTCTTGGTCGTGCCGGTAGTCCACGTTGTCTTCGATGTGGCACCTGGCGGGTCGCGCAGCACCATAGTCAGGATGTCGGGGCCGAGGGTGACGAAGTTGGTGCCCGTGGTCAGTGAGCCGAGCACGATGGCGTTCACCCCATCGTAGGTATAGGTACGGTTGTTGCGCTCCATCTGCATGCTCAGTTGGCGGGTATAGGGAGCCACGATGTTGGGCAATCCAGTAAAGAAGGTGAACTCGTTCATGCCCCGGGCATCGAGAATCAGTTGGTCTTGCTTCAGGTCATAGATGTCGCCCGGCTGCAGTCCCAGCGCCTCGTTGTCGACACGTGCCACCACCATCTGCTCGTTGCTCATCTCGTTGCTCACGGTCACCACCTGTCCGTTAAGGGCCAGGGTGTCGGCTACAGCAGGTAAATCCTTCGCATCGCGGTTCACATAGACCTCATAGCCCCATACCCTCATCTTCACCTTGTCGCCGCCGTTGTAGATGGGGTAGCCGTAGGTGTAGGCGGGTTTGCCGCTGTCGTCGATAGTCCAGATATTGTCGATGGGTGTAGCACCGAAATCGTCGGAGAAGTCCTCGAATGCCTTGCGCCCGAACACGCCCTTTGGCGCGTCGCCATCGGTGTTGACCAACATTTGGATGAGTTCTAATTGCGGGTCGGCAAAGTAGGTCTTCACCATCTTGGTGTTGTAGGTATAGGAGTGCTGCTGCTCAGTGCCGTCAACTAATGTTTCGGTGAACTCGTCGCTTTGCTCCTGCGATACGAAAGTCAGGTCTATCTCAGGCAGCGAGCCGAAGTCGATGTCAGGGTTATTGTCTATTTTCAGGCTCCTTACCTTGTACTTCAGCGGGGGCAGCAGGGCAGAGAACTCGCCAGTGAGCGAGTCGGTGCGTATGGTGATGTACTTCGCGTCGTAGCCGATGCCCGTATGGGTATGGCTGTTGATGCTCGTGGTGTCGCTCTGCCACGTGCGCTCGGTGAGGGCATTGCTGATGTGGTCGTCCTGGCAGTTGAACGAGAGCGACTCATTGTTCAATGCCAACTGTATGGTGGCTATGCCGATGTTGTTCTTCGATAAGCCGAAACCCACTGCCAGCGTGTCGTTTCTCAGTCCGCCGCCCACGCGGCCCACGAAGTTCACCAGTGTGGAGTCGGCAAAGTCGTACTGCACGGGGCGGTCGAAGTAGAACGTGCCTTGCGTAGGCCAGCGTCCGTCCGCCACCATCGTGTGTCCGCCGAGTCTGGCTTCCACGAAGTGATGACCAATGGGTACGGATAAGTTGTATTCGCCTCTTTCGTTTGTCTCCACTATCTTGCCGTCCTTGTTCTGCACGATGCCATCGACATACATCTGCACGCCCTCTACAGGCACGTTGGTGCCGGCATAGTAGATATACCCGCTCATGATGAATGATGACACATCCTCGAAGTTGGCGGTGTGGACGAGGGCGTTCTTACCCACGAAAAGCAGCGACCTGTTGGGATTGAACTCATGTATGCCGTACATGGGCACGACCGAGTAGGAGGTTCCCTCGCCAGTGAACGGTATGCCCTGGATGATGTAGTTGCCGTCGGCATCGGTCTTGGCCTTCAGCCTCAACGCAGTGGGCGTGAGGGTGGAAGCCTGGGCGTTGCTGCCCACCATGCCATGGTGCTCGCGGTAGTTGGTACCGTCGCGCGAGTAGTCGAAGAACTGCGTGCGCAGGCCCTCGTCGAAAGTCCAATAGGTCTCCAACCCGCTCTCGTCGCCCACGAGCAGACGGTCGAAGTTCTCCAGGATGTCGGCCTCGGCGAGGCACTTCGTCCACAGGCGGAACTCATCTGCCGCACCTTTGAAGCGCCCCAGGCTAAACTCCTTGGCATTGACCATTGACCATTCATTACCCATCGTCAGGGTGGCTTTCTGCACATTGGGCTCGCTGCTGTTGGCATCGAGGGTCAGCACATAGCAGGTCAGCGTCTTGCCGCTGCGGGTCAGTGCGATGTGGTTGTAGGCTTTCTGCCGAAGAAGGATGCCGTCGAAGGGCTGCTGCTCTCCGGTGGTGCTGCTGAAGGCCAGGCCGCCGGTGGCTGTCATTCCCAAGCCGATGCCATTGCCAAAATCGACAATCGTGCTCTTGCTGAACGCCTCGGGGTAGAGCCACATCTGGATGGAGAAGTCGCCGGCAGCAAACTTTTCAGTGGCGTAGTTCTGGGTCGTGGAATTCTTATCCTCTACAACGGGGTATTGCCACGTCACGGTGCCGTTCACGTCGGAGAAGTAGATGGAGTGGAACTGTTCCAGGTGGTCGCCCTCGCTGCTGACCATTTTCATCACCACATCGACGCCCTGCACCGCCGTGCCTGTAGAGCCGTATGCAATGCGGCCTGTCACGGTGCCGGTGCTTTTGGCGAAGCCGATGTTGGACTTTTCGCTGGTGACGGTGGAGCCGTCATCGCACTTGTCCTCCACGGTGATACGGTATTCGTAATAGACACCGGGCAGTGCCGTTTCGTCGGTATAGAACAGGTAGTCCTCGTTGCTCGACATACGTGTCTGCACTTTCCACTCCTCGTTCTCTTGCTCAGCCCGGCGGCGCTCCACGATGTAGGTCTTGGCATAGAGAGAACCTTGCTGGTCAACATGCCACGACAACTTCACCGCCCCCTCATAGACACCCTTAGAGGCATCGATGGCCTTGATTTTCGTCGCCTCGTAGATAGCCTTCGGACTGATGTCGATGGCATTGAGCACCAGGTTGCCGATGACACCCTCTATGCGGTAGGGCCTGGGGGAACAGGCGTTCAGCGGCTCCTCTGTATAGGGGACGCCCGTCTCGGGGTCAATATGGCTCTGCTGGTTGTTGTGCTGGTCGGTGGTGCGGTGCTCCCACTGGAAGGAGGTCTGCATGTCGGAAGGTATGAGTTTGTAGATAGGGTCTTCTTCATCGCCCGCATAGATGAGGAACTGATGGCCAAAACCTTCGGGATAAGCATCTGAGGTCCATTTGAAGACGACGCGGTCGGCCTCCTGCTCCACCATGAGGCCGTTGATGGGCACGGTGCGCGTAGTGCTGACAGTGACGCTGGCCTTCGTGTCGTCGCGCCGCGTCGTGATGTCCCAAAAGTTCGACACGTAATAGACATCATAGGTTGGGTTGGTTTCGTTGGTATAGCCATCATCGGAATAGGTATGCGCACTGGAAGCAAGTTCGGCTATCTTCGTGCCGTTACGATAGACCACCCACTTGAAATCAGCATAGTTGCCGGGAATGGAAAGAGCGTCCCACGACAGATTCACCCGTTTGTCGCCCTGGTTGAAAACGGCCGTAAGATTGTCGGCCTTGACGATGGGCGGGTGGATGGTGACAGTCTTCGTGATGGGGTCGCTGTTGTTGGCGAAGACGATGCCGTCGGCCGTCTTGCCTTCAAGGCGGGCCTCCACCTTGTAGTTTCCCACCTCGATGGCTCCAGGCACGGCGCACGACCACGCTCCACCGTTCACCCGGTATTGCAGTGTGCCGTAATTGTCTTTCCACGGGTCCATGGCTATGAGATTCTGTGTCTTACCGTTGAAGGTAAGGTCCTGGGCGAAGGTGGGCTGTTTCTTCCACTTCACAGTCTGCTCGGCGAAGTGCTGCTGGATGAAGATGTCATCGCCGCCGGCTTCTCTGTTCATATCTGCGACGCCGGTGTAGCCAGAACTCGTTTTATTGGTGTTACGCCAGTATATCCCCTCCGTCCGCGAGTCGTTGTCGTCAGCAGTGTTTGTTACCGACAGTTTGGTCATCACGCGCTTGCCGCCGCCACACGTTTCCAGTTTATAGCGGTCGCGTGTGTAAAAGACTACGATGTATGCCGTTTTTGAACCGCAACCTCTGTTGAGGTCGCCGTTGAAGTCTTTGTTTCTGGGTGCCTTGTAATAGGTGCGCCCTTCGAATTTGAGGGAATCTCCATCATGGTCATGGTCAGAAACACAGATGTCGGTGATGTAGCCAGTCTCTGGGTTGGCCGTGCTGCTTTTCTTGTAGGCGATATATATGTCCCATCCGCCGGCCCCCGCGTTGAGGTCGTAATTGACCACGGTCCATCCTTTGTCTTGATACTCTCGCCTGAGATTGCCACCATTGCCCTTAGTGGTACCGATGGTGATAATCTCTGTGATGTATTCCTGGGCGAGCATGCCGGTGACAGCTGAGATGAGCATGAAGGGCACAAGCATCAGCCTCCGCTGCATTTGTGAGAATAAGTTGATTTTCATAGTTGATTATTCTAATGCTATATCTACTTCATAGTATTTTCCTTCCAGCATCTTGGCAGTCTTCGTAGCTGTGTAGGTGTTTGTGCCGTCACTCACGGTAAAATGGAAAGTGAGCCTATCGTCGCATGGGAACAAGGCGACATAGACTACTCCATCCCCGGTCGGTTTGTCAAGAGTGATGGTGAGCGGCCCGCTGGGTGTATCGCCTTCGGCATGGACGTTATCGGGGTCGGTGAGCGATGCTGTTCCTGTATTAGGATAGCCGACAGAACCCGTCGAACCCCACCCAATCTGCACCGACTTCACGCTGACAGGACTGCCGCCGTAGGTGAAATTAAACTTACAGAGTGAGAGCAGGCTCTTCATCTCGTCAATGGTGCCTGAGGCGATGTCGTCTTTCACCGTCACACCCTTTGCCACTCCATAGACATAGTGGTAACGCTCCCCGATGTCGTCGAGCGTTCCCTTTTGTCCGCTCAAGTCGATGGGGAAATACGCATCCCTGCCCGAAGGCTTTACGGGTGTCACTGCCGGGAAGATGACCGCAATGTCGTCGGCATTGGCACACATGACGTTGCCCGTGAGCGTGGTAGTCACCCCGGCTTTGGCTGGTGTGAGCAGGCCGTAATACAGCGTGCCGGAGAGCACTGCACTCAAGTTGACATACGTCGGCCGGTCTGTTGTCTGCCATGCTGCCTCGAGCGATGTTGGATCAATTTTTGCCTTCCTCATACCTGATGACGCACGGGTAATGGTGAGTTGCCTCATGCTTCGTTGGTTGCCGTCTTCCGGTGTCGCCGTGTCATCGTCGGATGAACAGGAGCAGAGCATGGCACTGACAAACATCAGGCAACAGCCTGCAGCCGCTATTTTCAAAACTATTTTTCTTATCTGTCGCATAATGTTGTAAAATTGTTGATACTTACTTCCAACCGTCATCTTCTTCGTCATCTTCATCTTCAAGATAACTGGAGCCTCTCTGATAGCCGGACATGTTCACGTGGATACCGTCGTCCCCCTCCTGACTGCTGTTAAGTAGATGGAACGGTTCCTGCAGGTGGATAAAGGTCTTAGGTTTGTCGTAGTTTCTTTTCATTGTCTATTCCCAATATTACACAGCACTTCAGTCATATATTTATATAATTTTCTGAGTAATAAAAGTTGTTTGTTTAGGATGATGACATATCAGATTTTTCACTTGCCTTAGTGCTGTTATTCAAGACAAGGAAAAAACATCAATGTAATTGCAAAAATAAGCAAAAAAACTAAGAAATATGCTCCATTCGGTGAAATATTTTGAAAAATTTCACGATGGAAGACGGACTTGTTGATAATGGCGGATAAGATGTGTCTGATGCTCATAGCCGGCAAGTCATGCCTGACTTGGTATTAAAGGTCGGTTATGGGTTCGTTGTTCGTATATTTGATGGCAAGCATCGTAATGTCGTCGTTTTGCTCGGTGTTGCCGACAAATTGGCGTACGGCATCTACCAGCTGTTCTATCAGCTTTTGGGGTGACTTTTCGAGTGTTACCAAATTTGCGACGCGCTGTATTCCGAATTGTTCAAGTTGGGCATTTTCAGCCTCTGTCAGTCCATCGGTATAGAGGAAGATGGTGGTGCCTGGAGCCATCTTGATTACCTGCTCCGTAAAGTTCCACTCTTGCATCACGCCGATGGGAATGTTGGAGTTGCATGGAAGCTGTTTATTTTGGTAGAAGGGCGCGTCGTGCCCTGCATTGCAATAGGAAAGTCGCCCTGAATGTAGGTCGAGAACGCCAACGAAAATCGTGACAAACATGTCGTTGTCGTTGCCCTCGCAGATGGATTCGTTCATGGCATCCACGATATGGTTTGGTTCTGCTGTGTGGGTGGCGACATTGCGGAATAGCGTGCGGGTGACAGCCATCACGAGCGAGGCGGGTACGCCCTTGCCCGACACGTCGCCGATGCAGAAGAAAAGTTTCTCGTCGCGAACAAAGAAGTCGTAGAGGTCGCCGCCGACAGCCTTGGCGGCTTTCTGTATGCCGTAGATGTCAATGTCGTTGCGGTCGGGGAATGGAGGGTGTGTCTTGGGTAGCATCGAGCGCTGGATGTTGTGTGCCACGTTCAACTCGCTCTCCATCGATGCCTTTGCGGTGGTCGATGCTTTCAGTTCCTCCATATAATTTTTCAACGACTGTTGCATGGTGTCGAACGAGTCGCGCAGTTGTGCTATCTCGTCCTGGTGCTTGAAGGTAGGCAGCGGCGTGTCGAAGTTTCCTTGTGCCACCTCTTTGGCCGATTCGGAAAGGAATCGCAGCGGTTTCATGGAGCGGTTGATGCCTCGGCTCGTCAAAAAGAACGTGACGATAGCTCCAACAATCATGAAGAACAAGACGACGATGCTACGTGCGTATCCATTGAGGAACACGAAACTTTTGTGTTGTGCCACGAGTAGGGTCCAACCGGTGTGGCCCAGCCGCCTTGAACTGACATAGTAAGTGGTTCCTTTTATCTTCACACTCTCAAATGCTATGCTGTCCTGCTTCAGTATTACTTTGAGAGAATTATCGTCAAAGGTTTCAGAGCCAGCGATTTTTCTGCCCTTGCTGTCAAGAACTTGGATGAAGAAGGCATTTTCTTCAATGGAATCATTCGGGTCGTTTTCCACACTTTCCATCATCTTTACCTTTTCCTCCTCATAGCTTATCGTTTTTTCGAGCCAACTGAGGTTTAGGTCTATGCCATAGACGCCCACTTTGCGGCCTTTGCCGTCGTAGATAGGCGACGCGTAGGTGCACAAAATGCTTTTCCCACCATCGTTGTCGAGATATGGGTCAGAGATATGGCCTTTTCCTTTTTCCAACTCAAGCCCCTTTTTATACCACTCCAATTTGAAATAGTCGTGCTGCGCCGAGCCCAACTGAATCCGCTCGACATGGGTACTGTCGTCGAATCTCACATATGGCTCGAACCAATGGCCTTGGCTGTGAAAGAAATTGGGTTCGAAAGCGACACGACAACCTAAATAGTGCCGGTTCAACAACAACTCATGCTCCAAAGCGTCATACACTTTCTCAGGACTAGTCAAGTTGGCCTCAACCTCCGCTATGTTGTTTTCAGCCGATATTTCCACAGTCTTCAGTGTTGTCGCAAGTTTCCCCCTTACTCCTTCCATCATGTGTTGGGCACGGTTTTGGCCCTCTATCAACGAAAAAGCCCAATCGGATATGACAACCGCTCCGAAGATAAACACATTGAAGAACACCATGGTCAAGATGACACGCCAGGTGATGCGGCGTGACAATTTGCTTTTTCTCTTTTTGAATAACTTCATAGTCTCTTGATGAAAGCCTTGGTGCTCTCAGGCGTTTCGGCCTGCACGCATTGGCAGATTATTATTATCCTAAATTCCGCAGCACTTTAGTTAAACATTTTTTATAAGTTCCTGAGCAACAAAAAGTTGCTTAGGATTTTGCCATGTCAGAATTTTCACTTACCTTAGTGCTGCAATTCCAGACAAGTAAAATCATCCATGACATGGCAAAGATAAGCATAAAATCTGAAAGACTTACCCCTTTCGGTGGAATCTTTCACGTAAGAGAACTATTTTCCCGATATGTGGGTTCTGTCATTGACAAGGGTGGGTCTTGATAGTGGTGATCTCTATTTGGCCATCTTTGATGTCGCTTTTGCGAAGATTATGCGAGTAGGCATGGTCTCCTTGTATTCAAAATCCTTGAAAGCGTCTTATTTGCACTACCGTTATTTACAATTTGCAGTCATCATGACGGCCTGAAAGGCCAATAAGCACATAGCCCAGGGCAACGCCCTGGGTTTTATGTTATGCAACAATTATCGCCCTAAAAGGGCAAAAGCTTTGATATTCAATGCTTTTGCCCTTTTAGGGCGACTTTGATGCTCTATTTATACCCAGGGCGATTATCCTGGGCTGATAGCTGCTGACCTTTCAGACCAGTATGGAAGAAATGAAAATTATTTCAATTAAGAGACAAAATAACTACCCATAATCTGCAAAATAATGTATATCTTTGCAATCGGTAGTTGTGATACGGGAACAAAACAATATCTCAACGGTAACCATTTGCATGGAAAGTGGGCGCCTGCGCCCCCTTGTTGATAATAACAAGAAAAACAGTTAATCTAAATTTTTAAACATCAATATCATGCAAAACAAAATCACTGAAGGCTACATGCCTTTTATGGGACATCAAACCTATTACCGCATTGTGGGCGAGGCATCGGAGAAAGCGCCATTGCTGTTGCTACATGGCGGACCTGGAAGCACGCACAACTATTTCGAGGTGCTCGATTGCATCGCTGAAACAGGGCGGCAAGTCATCTCCTACGACCAGATAGGCTGTGGCAATTCATATCTCGATGGCCATCCCGAACTGTGGACGCAAAAGACCTGGATAGACGAGCTCATCGCCATCCGCGAACACCTTCATTTAGACACCGTGCACATACTCGGCCAGTCATGGGGTGCCATGCAGGCAATTGCCTATGTCATAGACAACAAGCCTTCGGGAGTGAAGTCGCTCATTCTCTCTTCTGGTCATGCTTCCAGCAGCCTATGGGCAAGCGAACAGCACCGCCTCATCAAATATTTGTCGGAGGAAGACCAGGAAGCTATACGTCGTGCGGAAGCCACCGGCAAGTGGGACGCCCCCGACTACCTGAAAGCCAACGACCATTACTTTGAGCAATTTGTCATCAGTGTCGATGAAAACTCTCCCGAATGTCTCCGACGTCCGAAACGTTCTGGCGCGGAATCCTACCTCTATGGCTGGGGACCCAATGAGTATCAACCACTTGGCAGTCTGAAGGACTTCGAATATACCGACAGGCTTTGCCAGATTTCTTTGCCTGTCCTTATCTGCAGTGGCACGCGCGACATCTGCACCCCCGTCGTGGCCGCCTCGCTCTACGAGAACATACCCGGCAGTAAATGGCATCTGTTCAGGCATTCACGCCACACCTGCTTCATCGACGCCCATGACGAGTATTGCCAGGTGCTCACCCGCTGGCTGGAAGAGAAAGAGTAAAAAATGGGGAAGAATGCCACATGTGATGGACAGTGCAAAACTCTCACAGGCGGCAGGTAATACCAACTTTTGTCTCAAAGGTGTTGGCGCGGACCTTGTCGTAATACTTGTAGAAGGTTCGGCGTGAATAGTAGGCACCCGACAAGGTGAGGGACCATTGCCTGGCAAGATGAATCTCCATTACGGGGTTGACCACCAACAGCATGGCGTTGCTTCGGTCGCCCTGCACGTTCAGGTAGTGCAGGTCTTCCACATTTTTGAAGTCAGTCGCTATATCCTCCTGCTTGTAGCCCTTCCAGGTGTATAGACGGAAGTACTTGGCATTAAGCAAGAAACGACCGAAATGCCCGAAGTCGAGTTGGGTTTTCGATTTTATGCTGAACCCGCTACCCATGTTGTAGTCGCGCTCTATGATGTTGTAATAGTCGCTCTTGGTGCCACCGAGCAAGATGCCGCTCACAAACACGCGCTGCTCCAACTTGGTGAGTGCTCCCACCTGTGGCAACGAGAAGATGAAGCCGGGTCCGAAGCCCGCAGCCTCGCTAATGCGGTAGGGTGTCAGTTCCGTACCGTCCTTGATAGGCTTGGCGTCGTAGTAGTTGAAGTGTTGGTAGATGCCAAACTCGCCCGTCATGTCCTTTTTGTCGAGTATGGGCATGCTCCACAGACGTCCCACTATCTGGAGGCTGTTCACCAAGGGCTGTCCGCCACCTACACCCATGTTGCCTTCCATGTCGAAGAATTCGTATGGCTTGGTATGCCGCTCGCCATCGACAGGCGTGCCGTACGTCAACGTAAAGTTGATGTAAGGTGCCTGGACGCCACGGAACAAGGCGCCATCGTCGGCAAGATAGCGCCAGCCCAAGGACATCGACACGTCTATGGGCGACTCTTCGTAGTCGTGATAGCAGTAGTGTTCGCTGCGCACGCGCCAGGCATCGCCACTGATGATGCGGTGCAGACCTTGGATGGGGTTGAGGATGGCGGCACCGGCTTCAATGAGGAAGCGGCGGAATCCCCGCGTGCGGTCGTCGAGGAGTGTCTTGCTCAAGCGGTGTGTCATCTCACCTATAGCCATGCCACCCATCGATGTGGCAATGATGTCGTTGATGGCTGGCGGCTCCGTCTCGCCTAAGAATTCCCACATCAGCGAACCGCCCAAGGCGTAGGGAGCCGACTCCCAGAATGTGAGTCCGTTGGTTCGTGCGGCATTGAAATATAGGTTTCCGTGATACGGATGCGCAAACATGTTGGTGATGAAGAAGTCGTTATCCCACACCATGCCATCGGTGAAGTTGCGCTTCAGCGTCCGCAAGGTGGTCTGTGCAAAGTCGGACTTGAGGGCATAGCGGTCGAAGAGTTGCACGCCGACATTGATGCCCGTCACCTCGGCGGCAGCCTGCCAATAGCGTTTCTTCACTGGCAGCGCCATGGTGGTGTCAGATGCCACAAGTGAATTCCTCTCATCATCCCATGCGCGTTTCCATGTGTCGTGCTGGTTGCGTGGCTGGTGGAACGTCACGCCAAGTTCCAGCAACGGACGGTTGCGGTAGGTCTCGTTGCGGTCATAATAGCGCGTGAGCCCCCACCCCACTGATGCGAAGGCACCGAATTTGCTGTTGATTTTGTAGTCGGCATTGATTCTTGCCTGCAGGGAATACAGGCGTTCCGGCTTCTCTTTGCTGTTTTTCTCGAAAGTCTCCACATGATAGAAGCCGATGTCGCTGCTCAGGCTCCATTTCGGAGACAGATTGACAAACTGGCCAAGACGATAGAACAACGCGCCAGAGAACTTCGAGTCAAGTCCCATGAAGTGGGTGCCAACTCCCAAGACATTGTATGTGCTGCGGTTGCGGAAGCGCACGGCGGCATTGAGCTTGGATGACGTGCCGACATACCCCATGTAGTCGATGTCGGTCCTCGGACTGACGTTCACCAGACCTATCTTGCGACCTATGCTGTCGTACGACAGGTTCACCAGTCCCACCTGCCACCCTTGCGGACGCTTGCGTGCCACGTTGAACAAGCCTACCTGCACTCCATCCAATGAGTCGGTATAGTTGACGGCACCTATCTGACCTCCACGCATCATGCCTTCCGACACGTTCAGTATTCCGGCAAGCTGCAAGCCGCGCTGCATGTCCCTCGTGACGTTGATGATGCTCAGTTGCAAGCCATTGAACGTGTGCGCCGACGTGTTCGACACTGCCGACAGCTGCAGTCCGTGCCCACCGTCGGGAGCTACCGCGGATATAAGTCCAAACTGCACATTCTTCACTGAGTCCTGCACGCTGACGATGCCCACCGGACCACGCTGGGCATAAACAGTGATGTTAATGCCGAGCAACATGGTGGCTGCAACAATAAGAAGTGGGCACCTGTTTGACATGCTATCAATTAATTGTTTCTTCTTGGTTGTCCCTATACTTCCTCGCCAAGCGGAACTGATGGCGATAGACGAGGCAGGCGAGTCCGAGGTATGCGGCTGCCTGAATCCACAGGATGCGGATTTCCGGCAGCACCTGGTCGATGGACGCACCCATGGAGTTCACGCGTACGAAAGCTCGAACGCCGAAGGTGCTGGGGAAGAGCCACGACACGCCCTGCCAAGCGCCCGGGATGTTGCTCTCCGGCCACGACACGCCGGTGAGGAACAGCAGCGGCACGGACACGAAGACCATCACCAGCATCACGTTCTCACGATAGCGCACAAGACATGAGACGGTCATGCCGAAGAAGATGCAGGCGAAGATGTAGGGTATCATCATCCACAGCAGGTTCCAATAATTGCCGAGATGCGGGAAGTTGAACATCCTCGGAACGGCAAGAGCCAGGTATGCTCCTGTGACGGCAGCTATCATGGCATAGCATATCGCCTTTCCCCATACGATGCGGTAGGCGCCACGGTAGTGGGGGTCGTCGTCGGGTATGAGCTGACCGTTGCGGTTGCGCTCGCGGGTGGTGCCTGCCGACATTCCGATACCGAGGGCGAGTGTCTGCTGCAAGATGAGCATGAGCACGGCGGGCAGGACGCAAGAGCCATAGCCGCCGGAGGGATTGAACATCGCCACGTCATCCACTGCCAATGGTTGTGCGGTGATGGCATCTTCACGCTTGGTGTAGTTGCCAGCCCTCTTGATGTTCAGGCCGGCACCGAGACGCCCTGCCTCCACCATGGCGGTCTGATAGACACTCTTGTAGGCAAGCATGAGCGACATGTCGCAATAGACGCTTACAGTGGCTTGCTCGCCTCGGCTGATACGCTTGGAGAAGTCCGACGGTATGAGGTAGATGCCCTTCACGAGTTGTCGGCTGACAAGCGACTTCGCCTCGTCGAGGTCCTCGGCATAAAAGAGCACATGGACATCGGGAGAGGATTCGCAGTCGCGGATGAATTGGCGCGAGAGCTTCGAATGCGACTGATCGACCACCACCACGGGCACCTCATGCACCGACTCGTTGTTGTAGATCCACGAATAGAGCAGCGGATAGCCCAACGGCACTATGACGAGGAAGATCAGCACGCCCTCGTCGCGGATGACTTGCTGCATCTCGTTTCGCCAGATGTAGAGCACGTCGGCAATGTGTCCTTTTAACTTATGGAATATAGACATAGTTGAGCATTGCGTTTTTTACTTTGCGTAGAACGAACCAGGGCAACAGCGTGAAGCCCACGAGAGCCACGAGATGGAACCATGCATCGATGACGGGGTAGCCATTCAGCACCGTCACCTGGTAGAGCATGAAATAGTGGCGCAGTGGGAACAGCCACGACAGCGACTGCAGCGGCGGGTCCATGCCCATGATGGGGAATGCAGAACCGCACATCGAGAAGCCGAGAACCGACCACAGCGAACTGATACTCATCGACATGCGCATGGAGGGCATCAGGCCGAAGGCGAAGACGCCGAAGCCAAGAGACGACAACACTTCCAAGATGCTGAGCCTCACGATGCTCCATACTCCACCTACCCTCGGGAAGTGAAGGTGGTTGTAAAGATAGTAGTGGTAGAGGAATATCACGAGCAAGAACACGAGGGCGTGTATGATGAATTTGCCGATGATTGCCACCACGATCTTTCCGTCGGCGCGTGCGAGCCACTCCTTGCCAGTCTCAAACTTCAGTTCCATGCCGAGGGAGTAGGCTGAGAGCAGCGCCATGAAGAGCATCATGATGCCCGGCACGAAGATGGTGGTGAGGCTGTAATTGTAGCTGCCTTCGGGATTGGCTATCTGGTGTGCGTCGATGGTCACTGGCTGCAGGGCAGCCTTTATCTGCTCTGGGGTGGCGCCCTTGGCGCTCAGCGTTGCCTGCCCCACGGCTGCCGACCCGAGCATGCCGATGGTCTTCAGGTCTTTCATCGCCATCGAGCCTGCCGTCAGGCACGTCATAGTGTAATAGTATGAAATCTTCGGCTGACGGCCTGCGAGGAGCTTCGCCATGGTGCCTTTCGGGATGAACAGGTAGGCATATATCTTGTTCTCCTGCATGGCGTCGCGTGCCTCGGTGACCGATGCGAAATGGTAAGCCACATGCGAGCTCTGCATGGCATCGAGGTTGCGCACGATGCCGCGAGACATCGAGCTGTCATCCTGATCCACCACCCCTATTGGCAGGTCATGTGGCAGTCCCTCGTCGAGCATCGAGGTGAAGAAGAACACCGTCATCAGGGGGAACACCACCATGCAGTAGGCATAGATGGGGTTCTTCCTCAGAATGTCGAGCTCTCGCAGCGCGATGTCGAAGATTTGAATGATTTGTTTCATGAACGATTTGATTACTCCTATTTCCTCACCTCTTCAGGATTACCGACATGCCAGGACGCACGTTGTCGATTTTCTTCACCGGACGAGCCTTCACCTCGAATGTCTTCTGGTCGTACTGTCCGCTTGCCTTTGTTGCCTTCCACACGGCAAACGAGCCTTTGTCCTTTACGTAGAACACTTTCATCTTGATGTTCTTGTCAAGCGCGGGCACGAAGACATCCACCTCAGAGCCTATGGATAGACCGTTCAACTGGTCCTCGCGGATGTTGAACGTCGCCCATTGGTCATCCAGCATGGAGACGGTCATGATGGGGGTGCCGGTGCCTACCAGTTCACCCACCTTGGGATACACCTCGCTCACCTCGCCGTCCATCTGCGCCACCTGCACGGTCTCGTTGAGATAGCTGTTCACCTCCATGACGGCTCCGCTCGCCTGGTTCACCTGTGCCGACGATGCCTTGCGCTCCTCCTGGCGGGTGCCGTTGCGCGCCATGTCATACTGGCTCTGGGCGGCTTTCACCTGAGCATTGGTGGCTTCCACGGCAGTCTGCGCCTCGTCGCGCTTCTGTGCCGTCACCACGCCCTCGTTGAAGAGGTTGTTCACGCGCTCGTAGGTCTTGCGTGCTATGTTGTTGGCGGCCTTTGCCTGCTGCAGCAGTTCGAAGGCGCCGCGGATGGTCTCCTCGCGTGCGCCGTTGTCAGCCATCTCGTGGATGGCGGAGGCGGCATTGCGCGCGCTCTCAGCCTGCACTTTCTTGGCTTTCACTTCAGGTGCGTCGATGATGGCAAGTACGTCGCCCTTGTGAACGACATCACCCTCCTTGGCTCGCAGCTCAAGGATTCTGCCAGGCACCTTGCTCGACACGCGGTACTCCTCCACCTCCATCTGGCCCTGTATGATATCGGGGTCACGGTCCAGGGCGAGGAAACCGATGAGTGCCACGATGATTACTACTGTTAAGAAACCTGCGATGGCAAGCAGGATGTTGTTGTGCTGTTGTTTGGCTGTCATGTTTCTTATTATATTTTTCCCAGAGCTTTGCGCAAGCCCAAGAGGGATAGTTGAACTTCTATTTCTGCATCTATTTTCTGTGTGTGGGCGGACTCCCATGCCGTCTGTGCCGCCATCACGTCCGAAAGGTTCATCACGCCCTCACGGAAGCCGATGGAGGCGCAGCGCAGGTTTTCCTCGGCACTTGCCACATGTTTTGAAGACAGTTCCAGACGGCGGTATGCCTCGCGAACCTTGAAACGCTCCTGCTCCACCTGTAGGTTCACCTTCTCCTCCAGGTCGCTGTGTTCCAACTTGGCTATAGTCGTGGCGGCACGTGAGGCGGCGAGCTTGTAGCGTCCTTCGTGCCAGTCCCACAATGGCATGCGCACCATGACGCCCACGTTCCACACTCCGGCGAATTTCTTCTCGAAGCCATTGAAGGTGTTGGGGTTGGATATCAAATATCCGCCTGTCAGAGCCACCTGTGGACGGAAATGCGTGGCAGTGACAATGCGCTGTGCTTGTTCGGTGATGCCTATGGCTGTCTGCAGCAAGCGCAGTTCGGGACGGTCGATGGCAGATGCCTCATCGACGGGCATCGCCGATGGTGCCGAACCGAGTTCGGTACCCTCGTCGGCGAGGGTGAATTCTGTATCCATAGGAAGTCCGCAGAGCTGGCACATGAGCATCTTCACCAATATCAGGTTGTCGTCAACGCGCATCTTGGCTATCTCCGCCTCGTTCACACGCACATCGACATTCAGTCCGTCGGCTCGTATCGCCACGCCTTCGTTTATCATCTTCTGCACGTCATCGCGCAACTTCTTCACTAAGTCGAGATAGCTCCCTGCCAATTTCTGCTTCTGGCGTAGTGACACCGCAAGCCAATAGGTGGCGTCTATCTCATAAAGCACATTCTGCAGCAACATGTCGTAGTTGTTGTCCGCCATGCATTCGTTGAGTTCTGCAATACGGTTGTAGGCTTTGATGCTTCCGCCCATGTACAGGGGCTGTGTGAGCATCACCGAACCGGCGAACACGTTGCGGGTGTCGGTGCGGAACGCCTTGCGTATTGTGGAGCCCAACTCGTCGCCCATGGCGGCAAGGGATGATGAGAGAGTCCCCATCTGCTGTCCGAGCTGTTGTGCCATCTGTGGCGTGATGGTACCATTCTGCACCATACCTGTTATTATATCCGTCACCTTGGCTTCCATGCCTGTCATGGCATTGGTGCCAAGATGATTCAGCATGTTTTTCTGGTCCTTGTTCAGTATCGATACTTCCCTGCTTGTCAGCTCATACCCTGCCATGGCATTTATCCTTGGCAGATACTTCGTCTTGGCAGACTCCACGTTGTATGAAGCAATTTTCTGTTGTGTGCGTGCCACTCCAAGTTGCTTGTTGTTGGTGATGGCGAGCTGTCGGCATGAGTCGAGCGTCAGTACCCGCTGCGCCGCGCCTGTCATAGGCAGCGACAACATGCCGAGGGTCATCACCCACATCACAAATGTCTTTTTCATCTTTGTATCGTTCATTGTTTAGACTATATCCTTAAATCCGCACCACATTGAATTATTGTTATTTGCAAACTCTTGAGCAACAATAGGAACCCAAGATGATGACAGGTCAGAAACTTTACTTGCCTTGGTGGTGCATGGGCAAGTTAACGAAACTCTTGTTCTGCATGGCAAAGGTAACAAAAAAAAAGAAATCCACCACTATTGGCGGATTAATTTTTAGATTGTAAAAAAATGCATTATTTTCTATAATACCTCTTTTGGTATTCTTTGTTGTTTTCGAACTGCTTGTGGTTGACGAGTCTCCTTTCATCAAGGAAGTCCTTCAGCCCAGCCTCATCGAGGTATTCATTGGAAATGAAGATTGATCCGTATAGCTTGTTCACTCTTTTGAGCAAGGGAGCGAACTCGTTTTTCAGCTTTCTCACTTCTTCATCGGTGAAGAACCGTTCCGGGTCGGAGAGCTGCTTCAGTTTCTCATGGAATAGCTTAGCTTCCTTTGCACACTCCTTGGCTTCTGCCTTCATGTGCATTTGCTGCCTAAGGTAGAAAAGGGCAATCAAAATTAAAAGTATGATGACTAATGATGCAAGATAAAGCATGACTCAAACCAATTTGATTGCAAAGATAATACAATAACACAAAAAACAAGAAAAAAACGTGTTTTTTTAATTCTTTGTGCTCAATTTATGCTCTTTTGTTACTCACCGAGTCATCGCACCATTGGGGCATTGAGTAATTGAATTTTCTTTATCTAAGGAGTTTAGGAGGAAAGGAGTTTTTCCTTTGGCACCCTTGGGTGCTACTCCTTGACTCCTTGACTCCTTGGAATTTTTTTATTGGCTAAGGAGTTGACGATGAAAGGAGTTTTTTCCTTACACCCTTGGGTGCTACTCCCAGACTCCTTGACTCCTTGGATTTTTTTGGCTAAGGAGTGAAGGAGGAAAGGAGTTTTTTTCCTTACACCCTTGGGTGCTACTCCCAGACTCCTTGACTCCTTGGATTTTTTTGGCTAAGGAGTAAGGGAGGAAAGGAGTTTTCCTTTGGCACCCTTGGGTGCTACTCCCTGGAATTCGTTATTTGTTGTATTTGGAGTAATGGGAATTGTAAATGGCGTGGATTCCATCTTGCAAAGATTCTTCATTGAAATTCACAACATATCCCATTTCGCAGTTCTTCAAAACAAGATATGTATATAGTTGCTTTTCGAAAATTTTACGGTACTCACTGACACTCTTCAGTTCAAGGATGATTTTGTCATCAACGATGAGGTCGAGGCGCAGGTCATTGGCGAGTTGTTCTCCCTTGTAGAAGACGGGTACTGGGACTTGACGTTCTACATGGAATCCTTGTGCTGTAAGTTCCTTGAAGACGGCTTCCTCATAGATGCTTTCCAATAGTCCTGGTCCGAGTTGACTGTGTACCTCATATAGGCATTTCAACAATCTGTATGTATATTGTCTGTCCATAATATCCAGTATTTACCCAAAGAGTCTTGAAGGATTATTTATATTTTCTAAGGAGGAAAGGAAGAAAGGAGTATTTCCTTTGGCACCCTTGGGTGCAACTCCCTGACTCCCTGACTCCTTGGAATTTTTATTGTCTAAGGAGTAAGGGAGGAAAGGAGTTTTTCTTTTTGCACCCTTGGGTGCTACTCCCTGACTCCTTGACTCCTTGGAATATTTATACGCTAAGGAGTTTAGGAGGAAAGGAGTTTTTCCCTCGCGCCACTGGGTGCTACTCCTTGAATCCTTAGAATTATTTAGCCAAATTTGCTCAAATTGAGTATTTTGAATCACCGATACTCGAAGTGCTGGTAATCCTTGCGCGACTTCCAATCGCCGCCCCAGCGGAAACCATTCTGGGTGAAGAGCTGGTAAGCCAAGTCGTTGTGGTCTATTTTGTATTTGAAATCCCTGTTGCGGTCACAATATGCACCGGCATTGGAAGGCTGAATGAATCGAGACCCATTGGCACCCACCTTGTAATAAGGATTGTATAGCGGGTTGATATCCACTGCCAAACCGAGAGCATGCTTCGACAGGTTTTTGCTCCCTGCCACCACCCTATAGCAGAAGCACGACGTGTTGTTGTCCCTCATCTGCTCCTCGTCGTTGGCATCATAGACATCGGGCAGCACCATCCTCTGAATGGGATACCGCTTGTCGTACAACACCCGGAAGATATCCACCACGATGTCGGCGATTTCCTTGTTGCATACCATCTCGCCGATATGGATCCGTTGGTCGTAGTCCCAATGCAGCACCTTTACATGCCGCAAGTCCTCTCTCCCTATATATGGGTTGTATTTGTACGACTTGCCCTGCATCCGCTGCCATATCCTGTCGGGTATCGGTTCGGCAGCAAAGCAGTTGTCAAGTTGAAAATCCTTGACAGCCTCAGCGCTGACCGTCTCGCCGGCACGCCATTCCTTCAATGCTGTAATGTCAGGGTCTTCCTCCACCTTCTCCTTAGCCTTGTTATTGTTATTGGCGCAGCAAAGCACGACCAACAACAGCAACAAGGTTGCTGCCATCCAATATGAGAGTGTTTTTATAAACATTCTATTTACAAAATCCTTTACAAACCTAAAAATAAAGCAGGTGTTCAATCTACCAAAAATGAACACCTGCCAATATTATTGTCATAGCCCGAGCACGATATTGACAATGCCCATGACATCTGAGACTCCCACGCTGCCGTCACCATTCACGTCGGCATTCTCAATGTAGAAAACTGCAGAAGACTCATAGTCCAAGACATGGTTCACGACAAGCATCACATCAGCGACATCCACATCACCGTCGTGGTTGACATCCCCCAAGGGATATTTGTTGCCGAGAGTGAAATAGCCACTGCACCATTCAAAGACATCTTCAGAAGTGTCAATGTCATCTGGGAATGTGAAATCATCAGGCACTAACAGAGTGCAAGGTTTGTCTTCCGTTCCTACACCCGAGCAAGCCGTTTTATGAAGGGTTGACATTGAAGAAGGCAGACTCAGTTTGACAAGCTTGGAGCATTTCTCAAACATGTAATAACAATATTCAGCTCCGTTCACGATCCACTTGCTGAGGTCAAGTTCCTCCAAAGAAGAACAACCATTAAACATAAATATTTTATTGTCAAGTTTCCAAGTGTTCCAATTGGAAACATCTATAGATTTCAGATTTTTGCATTTATAGAACATATACGACATATCGGTGACGTGTGACACGTCCCAACTGCTTACATCCAGACTTGTCAGGCTGGAGCAATTGTTGAAAAGAGAGCCCATGTTCGTGATGCGTGAAGTGTTGAAGTGGCTCACTTCAAGGGTGTTCAGGCTGGAGCATCCGCTGAACATTTCTGTCATATTCTCCAGATTGTTTGTCACCCATCCGCTCATGTTTAGAGAAATGAGGCTGGAGCAGGATCTGAACATTTCTTCGGTTGAATAAACATTTGACATGTCCCAATTGCTCAAGTCAAGAGTTTTTATACTGGAGCAATTGGAAAACATGCACGAAGTGTCCTCGAATTTCTGGGTGTACCAATTGCTTACATCAAGTTGCTTGACGCTATTGCAACCAAAGAACGCATAATGACAGTTGCTGACTTTCGATACGTCCCAACCGCTGACATCTATCGTTTGCAGTTTGTTGCATTGGTAAAACATGTAACCTATGTTGACCAAATCACCAGTGTTCCAATTGCTCACATCAATAGTTGTGAGATTATAGCAACTACGAAACATGATGTTCATTGTACCGACATGAGAAACATCCCAACTGCCGACATCCACCATAGTGAGATTGTTACAATCGCTGAACATGCCATTCATATAAACCACGTTGCCTGTCTTAAAATTTCCAACATTCAGTTGGGTGAGTTTAGAACAATTATAGAACATGGCCGACATGGATTCCACCTTTTGTGTGTCGAAACTGCTGAGATCGAGTGTTGTAAGTGCCGAACAATTGTAGAACATGCATGCCATCGAGGTCATCTCAGACGTGTTGAGGTTGGACAATCCCTGAATGGAAGTCAGGTTCTTCATATTGTAAAACCAGCAGGAACCGTCATTCGGTCGTGCATTACAGAATGAGGAGTTGAAGACCACGGTTTTGACAGACGAAGCCTTCGCTATCCATTTGGGCTGGTCGTTGCTATACACCAAATCGTAAGTCGTGCCAGAAGTGGGCATGTTGTCATCGCAGTAGAATGTTAGTGTGCTCCCTGAGAGCACACAATATGGTGTGGCAGCACTTGTGTCGATAACAGCAAGAGCCATCAAAGCAAAAATAAAAAAACTTTTTCTCATTATTAATAAACAACTGTGAATATACACTAAAGGTGGGAAATCACGCCAAAAAGGAGGAGGGAAAAACAAGAAATAGAAGCGCACCTGGTTGTTGTCCCGATGCGCTTCCTGTATGTAAGTGAGAGACAGACGATTGCCCATCTGTCAACCCACCATTCGCTTATTTATCCCAGAGATTGCCAGAAGCACCTTTTGTGAAGTCTTCATCAAACAAGTCGCTCTCGTTGGCCACGATGCCTGGACCATCATCACCATTTCCTATCTGACCAGAATTATCTGGATCATCATCTTGCAATATGAGTTTTGACAAGCCCACCAAAACGATTTCCGTCTCTGGATTTTGATAATTCTTTTTCATTACTATAGATTAATTATGCAATTTACTTAAGTATAACTTTCTTACCATTGTGGATGTAAACACCATTTCTGGGTTTAGTCACCTTTATGCCCTGGAGAGTATAGTATTCGTCATTGGTAATAGCGTCAGCAGGAATCACAACCTTCACGATACCATCGGCATTCTCCTCAAGTTCACCGAAATACTGCGCAGCAGGATTGGGAGCGTTGCCGAATTGCAAGGTTCTGTCACCCCAACTTAACTTATATTCTCTCCAATAAAAACCTACAGGTTTAGCATTTTTATCCCACCAGCGTTTGGGGTTAAAAGTAGAATCTCCCACACATTTTGCTGCATCATAGGGAATTCCGTTTTTAATCATGACTTCCCAAGTATGACAAGGATTTCACCGCTAGTGGCTACTGGTAATTCAGAAACAAATACTTCTCCCTCTTGGTTGGTATATGGAAGAGAATGTCCTTCTTCGTCCACAGCACCCCTCAACTGCAGGTATGCGTATCCACTATTGTAATCCAAACGTTTCATACGGAAGAATCCAACATAATTGTTTTCATCAGAAGACAGTGAAAGAGTATCTTTCTTATAGTAATCCGTGCTGGTGTATCTGCCCAATCCGAAGTTGCGGAATGTGGTCTTTGCCTTACCATTTACGTGAATAGTATCGTATGGTTCGATGTGCACACGACTTCCGTCTTCAGAAACAAGAGGCATCAAATAGTTCTTATACATCATATGATCGTCATCGAGATACTTCCAATTGGCACGGGTAAGAGCCATACCATTGCTTCGTCCATGGTAAATGGAATCTAACACCTGTACGCCGTTCTCAATTTTGAAAACAGAATCACCATCCTCCAAGAATTTCACAGGAGTGAAGACCAGAGATGGTTTACCATCCTGTGTCTTGCCATTGGGATGTCCATAAAGAATCACACCAGTACGTTTTGGAATGACATTGAGGCGCATCAAGGATACTTCGTAATTGTCGCCAACTTGCTCAATATTGTTGACAACATAAGCCCTTATACCTTGGGGTACAAGATAAGCATAATCATAATCACTGAAAGTGCGGAGAATGATATCTTGATATTCAGGACCATCATTTGGGATAGTTGGGCCAGAATTGATGAACTCATACCAACCATTCTTGTGAGGTATGATAGCCTGTTTATAATGATCCTCCAACCACTCGTGGAACAAGCCTGCGTTTGTAACTATATCGTCAGTCAAATAGTGCTTAAGGTTGACATAATGCTCAATTTTCTCTTTCTTGTAATGAAGAGTAGCGAAATTGGCACCAGCGTCGCCTGCGCCCCATGAGATATCTTGGTCGAATGCATTGTTATCACATTGGAGTTCTGCCATGGTGTTGATGTAGACATCTGTAATATGTTGGCACTCCTCAAATGCACCTTGGCCTTGACCGCCGTCACCTTCTGCACCAGCAACTTTTGTGGCAGCACCATCGCAATCACCGCAGTCCTTGTCAAATTCATCGAAATAGACAGTAATCAAATTCTGACAGCCATAGAAACTGTGTTTCTTAAGTTCCTCGACTGAAGCAGGAATGTGGATTTCTGTAATAGCAGCAGAATGGAATGCCGCTTCACCTATCGATGTGATGTTCTTGGAAAGCGTAACTGTTGCAAGTTTGTTAAGCACGATCTCGTCAGGGTCGTCCGATGCCGTTTGTGCAAAATGGAATGCATCATCTCCAATAATACACGGGTTTTGGAGTTCGCAATCCACATATCTTGGTATTCCATTGAACTTCACTTCCGCGATGTTGATACTACCCTTGAAGAGGCCATTGCCGTTATCAGCAGGCACTGCCGTCAGTTTTGGGGGGAGGCTAACATAAGTGAGCGATGTACAATTTGCAAAAGTCTTGAAAGTAGTGCCATCATTATTCTTGCTCTGGAATTCCGTGATACCTGTACATTGCGACATTTCTACGCTGGTGATGCCAGACTTGTGGAAGGCGTCGTTGCCGATGAATGTCAGGTTGCTTCCTCCAGGGAATGTGACTGTTGTTGCGTTAGCACATTCCTCAAATGCCTCGTATTTGATTGCAACAAGCGATGTGCATGCAGCAAGGTTGATTCCATTTATAGGTGCTCCATGGAAAGCTTCGCCTCCTATTGCTTTCAAACCGACGGGAAACACAACTGAGGTAATTTTGCTGTTTTTAAATGCTGATTTGCCAATATATAGCAAACTGCTACCTAAAGTCACGTTGGTGAAATTTTGAGGGCCATCTTGACCGAACAAATAATCAGGGATAGCGGTGAAATTCCCGCTGTTAGGGAAGGCAATGCCACTCAGCTTACCTGCATTGTTGGAAAAATCATTTCCTGCAAATGAGAATGGAGTTGAATCAAGAGTTTCGGTGAAGGAATAGGAATAAGTCCCATCAGGATTCTCTGTGACGCTTGAACTAGGCACCTCTTTTCCATTCTCATCGACAAAGATGGGAAATGCAACAAGTGGTTGGCCGTCTGGAGTAGAATAACTGCCATTATTATCTATCACTTCACCGGTATATGGCGTAGCCCATGACTCTGGTTGTCCATTAGAATCAAGGGCCCAAGAGTTGTAATATTTCATATTCTTGGTCGCAGTACCTGAACGCTGCACAGTGATAGGATTGCTGGCATTAGGAGTGAAGGTGTAATTTTCGCTCGTCCAGTCTGTTGTTTCAATCTTTGAAATGAATCCTTCGCAAGCGCTCATGTCGAGGAATACGTTGCCTGAGCATTGTCCAACAATAGTACCTATTTTTTGAAGGTTTTTGTTGGCCCAATCGCCTGTCAAAACAATCGTTGTGGCGTTTGTGTTTGAAAGACTGAAATTCTGGTCATTGGAATTGCCATCATCCACATAGTCAAGTGTGACGGTGGTCCCACTCGACGTCTCTGTGATAGTTGCCCAGCCACATAGGGCGACTCCCATCAGCATGATTGTAGTAAACAATTTTTTCATAAATCTACATATTTTAAGTGTTAATTAAAAAATCATTGAATTTCCCACATTCAGTCATTGCACCTCGTGCTTAACCATCGTAGTGTTGTGGGATAACACCTTTTTGTAGAGGACCTTCTTTCCATAAGGAAATTGGCTGGGAACTTTCAAGCTGATCTGCGTAACTATAGGAAGCACACAGTATTTTTTTTAGTTTCTGTTTTTTATTCTATTTATATCATTCGCCGAATTTTAATATTGTACTTTACTTAGACATGTAACTTTTCTATTTTTTGTTATTAAGCAGTCGTTTTGTCTTATTCTGCAGTGGTCTCTATTGTATAGGCCTTGTTGACACTATTATATAGGCCTTGTTGACACTGCTTGACATTTCCCAACTCCTCCTTTCAGTAAAACTATATTCACCAAAATTGCGGCAAAGTTAACACCTTTATTTTAAAAAATCAAATAAAATACAGTTTTTTTATATTTTCAAAATGCAAAAAAATGCTAACAAAGCATTAGTAGATTAATATTTTGTCTAAAAAGGAAATAAAATTTCAATATATTTATATAATGTTGCCGTGGGCGCAAACACAAAACCCCATTTTTGCCATTTCAAGAATTATTTCCAACCTCTCCCACCTCTCCTTCATAAGGAATCTCCAACCTCTCTCCTTTATAAGGATTCTCCAACCACTCCCACCTCTCCTTCATAAGGAGAGGCCTCAACCTACCCCCCGTCCCCCTCCCTTTTTAGGGATGGGGCTCAACCGCTCCTGCTCGTCGCTCTTACATTTAGGTACCCTCGACCCATCAAAGAGTCGGGGTGATCTCTTACGCAACATAGTTGCGATTATTTGTGCGGGTTTCACCCGCTTTTTTCCCTTGCGACATTTTGCTACTCTCTTACTCCCTGACTCCTTGGAATTTTTAATTGTCTAAGGAGTGAAGGAGGAAAGGAGTTTTCTTTTTGCACCCTTGGGTGCCACTCCCTTACTCCTTGACTCCTTGGATTTTTTAATTGTCTAAGGAGTTTAGGAGGAAAGGAGTTTCCTTTTTTCACCCTTGGGTGCCACTCCCTTACTCCTTGACTCCTTGGAATTTATATTGTCTAAGGAGTTTAGGAGGAAAGGAGTTTCATTCCACTATGATGTATTCTGTCATGGCACGCTTCTCAACGGAGAAGCCAATGCCCACTTTTATGATGCGGCGAGGGTCGGTGGCGTAACGTGCGGCGTAGCCCTTC
>ONAG01000038.1 GCA_900315745.1 uncultured Prevotellaceae bacterium | reverse complement strand
AAGGTCACTTTATAGCATTACTGCTTTATTCTGACGACGCGAAGCCCGCCGGTTGGTTTTGTCAGGAAGAAGCCAACAAAGAATTTGCTTTAGAGAATCTGATTCTCTTTATAGCATTCCATGACCTTCGGCTGTCTGTGTCGTTGGCACTTCACAGCAGCATCCGGCATGGTATTTTTTATTTAATGTTTGAAACAGTCGTTCAAAGATCGCTTTCAAAAACTCATGTGATTTCTAATCACGCTGCAAAGGTAGAAAACAAGTGCGCAGTTTTATTGCGCAATAGAATTTTTCTTTTGTTTTTCTTCATTTTTTCGAGTGAAAGGGGGAGGAATCGTCCCTTTTTCACATTTCTTTTGCCATTTCCATTAATCACTTTTCAGTTTTGATGTCTTCACAGGTCGTCTTGTGGTTCGCAATGCAGTTCCCTCAGTTCCATGATGTCGATCATGTTGTATCGCACGCCTTCAATCTCCTGGTGCCAGCTTTGGCGGAAATGGCCGTAGAACAAGTGTCGGAGGGGGGAAGTCCTCCAGACCTCAGGTGGTCGGGAATCCTGTCCATCACCTGCCGTTCAAATCTCACGCCGGCTGTGAGGTTCTTGTCTTGTATGGGCATGTTTGCGAAACCGGTCGGCGGCGATGGGCTTGTTGCGTTGTGTTGTCTTGCCTTTCATGAGTTGTTCAGCCTTTTGGATTTGCATTATCGTTGTTGGACTCGTAATACACCAGGATGCCTGAATAATTGTCGTCGGAGAATTTCTCGCAAAGGTACCGGATGACGTCAGCCACCTCTTCGGGAGACTTCTCGTCCATGCATCTCTTGGTGAGGATTTCCGGGTCGATGAATTGGTGCACGCCGTCTGTGCAGAGGAAGATCCTGTCCCCGTCTTGCAAGCCAAACTGCCGCATCTCCACCTTTGCCTTGTCTTTTTGATAGGAGAAGAAGCTCCTTTCGATGAAATTCCCCCATATGCTATTGTTGACATGGTCCCCAGTCTGGTGGATTACTCCCTTGGACGGACGGAGGAGATAGCATCGGCTGTCACTAGCATGGGCGATGGTGAGCTGCGGCCCGCAGATGGCGGCAAGCGCCATCGTCGTGCCCATCTCCACATGGTTGAGGACGTCCGCTTTTTCGTCGAGCGCCTTTGATGCCATCTGGAAAGCGGTGTCCAAGACTCGTTCAACCCCATCATCAAATGATGCCTGCTTCCAGTAATCACAGATGGTGGAACACACCACACGGCTTGCGACCTCACCCATGGCGTGCCCGCCCATGCCGTCGCACACCACGAAGAGGTGTCTCCCTCCGTCCTTGTCTGCCGCCACCTGGCAAAAGTCCTCGTTGTCCCGGCGTTTGCCGCATTCTGTAAAGGTTGTGTATCTCATCCTATTCCTTATATTGTATCATCCTGCCAGACGCAGATATTTCTTATTTCTCTTCCTGTTGTGCCTCAGGCTTCGGCAGGAGGTAGTTGAGCACGCTGTTCCAGTTTGGGAACTTGTCCGAGCCGAACTCGAGCCATTCGCCGGCGAACTCGCTCGTCCCGTGCTTGCCCCGGTCGTCTATGAGGTAGTCCCCTTGGCAGAGGTCCTTGCGGTGGGTGATGACCATGCGCTTGTGGAACACGTCGTCGAGGTGTTCCGTCACCCATCTCACCTTGTCCGCCCATGCCGACGGGTTGCCCCATGGTGCGGTGGAGAGGATGTAGAGGTCGTAGTGCTTCTGCAGCTCATGCACCGCCTCAATGGCTCCCTCCACCGGCTTCATCAGGGAGAAGATTCCCGGTATGTCGTCGGGATGCCCCTCATATTCCCGCAGTGTCTCCTCGCTCTGCTGGTCGATTCCCGACTGGAAGTCCACCAGCACGTTGTCCATGTCCACGAACACCCGCTTCATGCTTGGCGGCACCTTGGGCTGCTTGTCATACTCCTCGCGTATCTCAGTGAGTATGCCGCAGAGTTCCTGTTCGGTGATGATTGTCTTGTAGGGGTTCCGCTCGCCGGTGGAGTGGGTGAGGGTGACGCCCCGTGTGGACATCAGTGCGGTGCGGAACCGCTCGTTCTGCTCGAACATCGCCTTGTATGCGCGCCGGAGCAGCTGCTGGTACTCCTCGCCCTGGCGGTCGAAGGCCTGTCCCCGCCACCATACCACTTGGTCGGTCTGCCACGAGGTGACGCTGCGCTTCCGTGCGTTGCCGCCCTTCATCGAGCAAATCTGCCGCTGCTTGTCGCGGTCCTGCTGCTTGAGCGACTGCAGGAATCCCTCCATGCTGCCGCAAACCATGCCCTCGAAGCGGAAGCCGTTGCTGCACAGGTTGCTGAGCACGCCCGAGGGGTACAATCCGTTGGAGCGGATGTCCAGCGTGTTGGTCTCTGGGTTGTAGAAATCCATCAGCTGGTGGCCGTTTCTTTCTGTTGGGTGGTCGTTCCCGTCCCATTGGCGGCCGTTTGTTGTTGTATTGTTATTCTCTTCCATTGTTTTTCCTTTTATGTATTTTGCATCTACAAAGTCCGTGAGCCATACGCCGTTGCGGCTCAGGTAGAAAGGCATGCCGTCCTCGTGCATCCTTTTGGCATCTATGGAGAGGACGATTGGTTTGCCATGGCGTTTCCCCACGTTGACAGCCGTTTCCACGGTTTGCGAGAGGTATGACCTTTGATCTCGCCTGCAAGTTGCCCTGCGGCCTTTCTTGTGGCTTTACATCCGTTTTGTCACCTGAATTTCTTGACGACCTTGCCTTGTTGGTCGATTTTTCCGTATATGGTGATTTCCTCGTCGTCGGTCATGCCGTAGCCGTCCTCATCCATGTAATACCTTCCGTCTGGAGTGAGCTGCCATCCCACCTCCGCCACGCCATTTCTAAATCTTTTGATGAAGGTGGGGAAATGTGCGGATAATCGTTCAACCCGTCCTATGGCATTCGATGGCAGTTCGTTGACGGACTCCCAGTCGATGTCCTCGTGGGTGATGGTGCAGAGTCTCTGGTTCTTGTCCATGAACTCCCAGGCCTGCCTGGTGTTGTGGTTGATGAGGAAACGCAGTTTCCACCAGCCATACATTTTTTCATTCACAGCCGCCATGCCCTCGCCCAAGTCCGTAGTATCGTACTCGTTTTCGGGTAGCTTGCTTGATGTAAGCAGTTCGTACAGTTCCGTCTCGGTCATGTTTGCGGGACAGGCCAACTTCTTGAGGACTTGGACATAGTCTGTTGCCCGTTGGCATTCCTCGGCGTCCTCTATTTTATTGATAAGGATGCTGTCATCCTTTTTGATTGCTTTCATGATGAAAGTTTCCGGATGTTTGTCTTTCTCAACCGGTGTGAGAAGGCAGTATGTCGCATTTTCGAAATCAAAATAGTAGGTTTCAAATTGCCATATGGAACCGTCTGTCATCTTTAGTTCTACAATATTGTCCATTTTTCTCTGTATTATTGGTTTTTGCTGTTCATTATATAGATGTGGAAAAGACCCTTGTTCTATCATGGCGACTTGCAGGAATGTCATTTTTTCGCCTTTTCCATCGCTTCTCTTGCCCATTTCATCCTCAGTTGTGCCTTTTCTCTTGCCTCGTTGGCCCATCTTGTTCTCAGCTTGGCCTTGTCAGATGCCTCGTCAGCCCATCTGATATAAGTCTTTGCCTTGTCCGTGTTCTGGTGTCTGGAATGGTAGTCAGCCTCCCTCAGGTAATCCTGTGCCTTGTTGTTGTAGTATGTGGCGTCGCGGTCATGGTCCTCCGCCTTCCGCGTATAATACTCCGCATCCCGCATGTAGTCCTTCGCTTTGTTCATGTAGTAGTCGCCTTGTGAGAAGGCGCAGGTGCATGATGTTGACACCAGGATTATCATGAGCAGCCTTTGCAGTTTGGCGCTTTTCATCATTCTCGTAATGATGCGTGCATGTCTTGTTATAAAAGACCATTCTTTCATGTTGTTCATTTTTGAGATGTTAAGTTGATATTCATGTTTGTGCTTGCATAAAGTAGGGATGTGGGGAAAGCCGTCATTCTATCATGTGTGGTGGCTTGTTGGTCATTTTCCGCCAATTCCATCGCTCCCCCTCGGCCGTCACATCTTGAGTTGTTCCTGGCATGTGACCTCGTTGCCACACCAATTTTGGCGTAGATGGACATTGTTTTCAAATTCAGGCAGGTGTCATTCCAAGGTATGGTCACATTCAAATTAAAATCGGGCAAAAAGCATTGTTGTGAATCATTGCAGTTGGACGACTTTTTGTGACACTCGTGTTTCTTCGAACAGAAGTGGTCCTTGGTCCATAAGAGATGTTTGTGCGAAGTTGGCTTGTTGTATCATCAGAAAGAGTTGAAATACGATCGGCAATGATGTAAATGAGAAGTTAGTCATCTCTTTTTTCAAGCTATTCATATTGCAAGCGATGAACATGGGGAGCGGAACAAACAACCAATCCTTCTAAAGAAAAGTCCTTAAGGTCTTTTGCCATGGAAGAAAAAGTGCAATTTTTATTGCCGGAGGAGATAGATTTCAAAAGGGAAGGGTCTCTTTGTTTATATGTTGAACGCAAAACAAAAGAATAATGAAACAGGACAAGTACATTCCACAGCCAATAGACACGACAGATGTCAAACTGCCTGTGAAGTTGGAGCTATTAGTTGAGCAGATGTCGAGGAACGTGCATGAGGTATGGGCTGAGACACGCATGAAACAGGGTTGGTCGTATGGAGAGCAGCGAGATGATGAGCTGAAGACCCATCCATGCTTGGTACCCTACGAGGAATTGCCAGAGACGGAAAAGGAATACGACCGCAACACGTCCGTCGGCACGCTGAAGTTGATAATGAAACTGGGATTCAAGATCGTGCCTGTGACAGGTGACGGCCAGCCATGTTGAGATGGCTCACCATTCCGATGATGATGTTGCCGTGGGAAGAAATGACGTCCTCATGTCCTTCCTTTTCATCCCGTACCCTCTCAGCCCGGACTCCTTTATTAGGATCTGGGCTGTTCTTGTTCCCTTATCAAGTCAGCCAAATGCCATTCCTTTTTTACACGGCCTTTTTGGGGGAGATGCAAGGACATGATATTGTTGTTCAGATATGAGTGGTCTTAAAATATGCCCTCATGAAGCTTGCTTCTTCTGCCGTTTTTTTACAAAGTTTTGATATATTTTGCCATTTTTTTTGATTGTTCTGTTTTTTTTCATAATTTTGTGTTTGTAAACCGCAACATCCTGTTATCCTCTTTTTCCACCTGCAAAGGCACGGGATGGTCTAAAACCATGAGATATGAAAAAACATGACACCTATATTTGGCAGACATCCATCTTTTTCATGTCGGCACTTGTTGTGACATTCATATATGCCAGCATATTCAACAAATGTGAAAGGGCGAAGGAGGATGGGCTGTTCTTTCCCCAGGAGTTGAAGGTTGAGCTTGCACCCGACCCGGTCGGCACGGAGGACAGCATCCCGGTTGAGGAGCTCATTCGCCGTTCAGACGAGATGATCAGGCAGATGTACATACAAGCCATAGAAAGTTCTCAAGGCGGCAACCAACTGAAGCTGATCTTCTCTGATGCCTCCTGGCACAATCCATGGAACAAGATGGTTTACATAGGATCTTTCATTGCCGTAATCTTGTTGTACTTTCTTTTCAGGACCATCAAAAGCAGGATGAGGAACATCCACCTCTGGCCGGAAGCGATCTTGGAGCATAACCTGCACTATCTGATACCATTATTCCTCCTGCTTTTCCTCCTGATGGCTCTCCTCAATCTCAGCTTCCCTTTCAACAAATACAACAGGGACCTTGCTGACCCTTTGTTCTGTCTTGTCGCCATGGCGAGCCTTATGGCCTCTTTGTACGCCATTGTACGGATGGTTCGCATGACGAGGAACCCGAGATTCACGTCAGGTTCCAAGGTGGTGCGAAAAAGTCATAGGAGAGACACCATGTTGTGGGCCGCATTGGCAGGGTGGGGCTTGGCCTACCTGTGCTATTTCATAGGAATGTACACCATCGGCACCCAGAAATCCATGCTGGCCAACCTGCTGCGTCCCGCCCTTTCGGCCACCAAGATGTTCATCCTTGCCGACAGTTCAAGCGATTTGTCATATGTCCTCAGGCAGAGCGGAGCATTCATGGGCTTTTATTCCTTGACCAAGCTGTATGTCATCACCATCACTTCAATCTCGGTCTTGTCTCTCTTGTGGTACCGCATATCCAACCACTTCAAGCTAAGGTGGGCAGATTCCTCGGGAAAGAAAGCATATGTTTTTTGGGGAGCCACCCCCGACTCATTGCAGATGGCCAAGAGCATAAGTGACCATCATCTTGAAAATGGAGACATGGACTTTCTCATGTTGTTCATAGACAGCAAGGAGAATGCAGGGGAGGCGTTTGCCCAGTCGCCCTCAGTGGAGAAGTTCTTCGGCATGTTCACGCATAATCGTGAGGCATTCGAGGCCGTCGAGGAGCTGGACGCCCACATCCTCATCATCAACACGGACATATCAGGGCAGGAGTGCTCCGATTTCCTGAAAGCCAAGAGGCCTGACAAGGGAAGTGTCTGGAAAGAACTCAGGCTGGGAAAGGTGGAGGAGTTGATGCGCCAGTCCTCCCAGACGCACATGTTCTTTCTTGATGAAGACGAGACCAAGAACATCCAGGGGGCATACAATGTGGTGGAGATGTTGAAGAAGATGGAATCAGACAAGGAGGTGTTCTTGTACAGCCGCGCAAGAAAGGAAGGAATTGGCGGAACGCTCCTTCCGATCGAGAAGGATTTTCCGAACAAGCGTGTGAAGGTACACATCTTGGATACATCCATGTTGGCGGTGAAGACACTTGTGCGCTCTGGCGACTCCAGGTATCATCCCGTACACTATGTGGAGGATGTGGACTACGGGAACGCGACCGTTGGAGCATGCTTCAACTGTTGTGTGATTGGTTTTGGAGAGACCGGCCAGGACATGGCGAGTTTCCTCTATGAGTTTGGTGCGTTCCTCGACAAGAGGTGCGCCGATCCGGAGTGCGGCCATACCTACCGTTCCCCGTTCCATTGCGACATCTACGACCGTGACGCCATGGAGTTGCGGGAAAAGTTCAAGGCAAGGGCGCCTGGCGCCGTCAGTGCTTTCAACGTCAGGATTGACGAGCAGGGCAACGCTGTAGAGGACGTTGGCGACCCCATGTTGAGATTTCACAAAGGTCTCCCTTTCCACGACGCTCCGGACCCAGGTGAGACACCGGATTTCGCCAAGATGAACTATGTAGTTCTAAGCTTGGGCAGCGATGAGCTCAACATGTCCATGCTTTCACTCATGATGGACATGCTCGTGAGGGTTAGAAATGGCAGGATGGGCAACCTGCTGGTCATGGTGAGGAACTACAGCAAGGCATGCGAGGAGGCCATGACAAGGCTCCAGGGCCACTACAACAGCCTGTATGGTGATGACGCCAGGAACGTTGTTGGCATATTCGGGCAAAAAAAGCTGCTGTACTCCTATGGCGTGGTCGTTGACGACGAAATAACAAAATACGCCAAAAGGTTCTATGACCAATACCGTAGGATTGAGGGAGACAGCACCACGTGGGAAGAGCGTCATGTTCAAATGAAAGAAAGGACGCGGTTGGAGAATGAGAACAGCATCCAGCGAAAGGAAGGTCAGGACGCGGAGAACTACATACATGTCGGTACCAAGCTGCAATTGATGGGCATAGGCCCGGATGGCCTTTGGAATGCGGACTGTTGTCGGTTCATCGAAGACTGCAACAAGTCCATTCGGGTTGAGAAGGACAAAGATAAAATGAACACAATAAACCTCGAAGGCCATGGCCAGCTCATTACCAACTTGGCTCGAACAGAGCATCTAAGGTGGATGGCCTCTTGCGAGATGTCGGGATACACCCCCAACCAGGGCGTAGGGTGTGATGAGTTGTCCAAGACCCATAACTGTCTTGTCTCGTGGGAGCAACTTCCCGAAGTGTCCAAGAGGTACAATGATTATGAGAAGGCGCGCAACCCCCAAAGCCCCTATCTGCTGGACTACAGGGCATTTGACTACATCGTGGTGAAGACCACGTTCGAGATAGCGTTGGAGAAGGTCAGGAGAATCACCCATCCTGACGGGAAAAGCCTTCCACCAGCAAACCTTATTCAATAATAATACATTAAAACCACCATTGCTTATGCAACCATCAGACTTCATCCATCCAGAAGACGCGGCCGCTCTCCGGCAAATGGAGAACATCCCCGGCTTTGCTTCACTCATTAAGAAAATCCTGGCTATTGGGCTGGAAAATCTCCAGTATGGGGTCAACATGGCTTCCGCCATCAGGCTCTCGGAACGGCAATTGCCAGATATCTACAAGCATCTTCCGCCAATATGCGAGAAGATGGGCATTCCGGAGCCGGAGTTCTATCTTCAGATGGATCCCAATCCGAATGCCTGGACTTTTGGCGATACCCGGATATACATCACGGTGACGTCAAGCCTTGTTGAGATGATGAGCGAAGAGGAGCTTGACGCCATAATCGCCCATGAGTGTGGCCACATCCTTTGCCGCCACGTCCTCTATCACACCATTGCGAGATGGCTTAGCAGTGGCCTTGCAAACCTCGGCATATTGGGTGCGATAGCAACACCAGTCCAGTTTGCCATGTATTACTGGAGCCGAAAAAGCGAGCTCTCCGCCGACCGTGCAGCCAGCATCATCACCAACCCGGAGATTGTCGCCAGCACGATGGCCCGACTTTCTGGCGGCCCCAAGTCGCTCACGTCAAGGATCAATCTGGAAGAATGGGCAAGGCAGGCGGACGACTACGACAAGATTCAAAATGATGGCTTGTGGAACAAGACTCTCCAGCTGGCAGTCATAGCAGGGCTGGACCATCCGTTCTCAGCCGTCCGCGTAAGGGAGATACTCAAATGGGGGGATAGCGAGCAATATGCCATGATAAAAAACGGCGGCTCGCCATCGGATTTTTCCCCTTCGGCCGGCAAATGTCCAAACTGCGGCAAGGACATAGGTACAGGCTGGAAGTTCTGCAATCATTGTGGTAATCAACTATAAAATGGAGTAATATGTTTTTCAACGAACAAGGAATCATCGACATTGACGAAATGATGGCTCAGGAGCCGTCGTTTCAGAACATCATGGCTGATGGCATGGTGACGGAAGAGGAATTGAGGCAGCAGTCCCGGAAAGTTCTGGACTTGCTGCATGAAGTGGAGCAGCGCTTCAGTGATGAAGACAAGTTGTTCATCAAGAAGCTCTTGGCAGAAACCAATGTGTTGTCGGCAATCTATCGTTATTATGAAATTCAAAAATTGACATAT
The DNA here is from genome assembly GCA_900315745.1 of uncultured Prevotellaceae bacterium. GTDB lineage: Bacteria > Bacteroidota > Bacteroidia > Bacteroidales > Bacteroidaceae > Prevotella. The sequence goes on along the minus strand of ONAG01000038.1, from coordinate 29,024 downwards.
CATGGCAACCTATAGCAAAAAGAAATTGTTGGCCGCCAACGCATCGCAAATCCCCGAGATTGCGGAGGCCATACGCAAGGATTTCGAAATAGACGGTTTCGAAGTGTTTATTGACACTCTCATGAGTGGTGGCAAGGACATCAGCGTGACCAAGGGGAACCTGTTCAAGGCAGTATTGGGCATGCGCTCTGCATTGAAGATAACCCTCACGCCTCGGTCTGATGGGGTCGTCTTTGATGCCAATGTCGGCATCTTCGGCCAGCAAGCAATACCCACCATCATCTCCGTGCTTTTCTTGTGGCCTGTTTTGATCACGCAAATATGGGGTTTGGTGGAGCAGGCGGAGCTTGACGACCGTGCCCTGGCGGCAGCAGAGAGAGCCATATCTGGTGGAACTTCCGGCTCATCCGGTGCATCCAGCGCCTTCATGGACTCCAGTGTCGGCGGTGCCGTCAAGTTCTGCACAGCTTGTGGGGCAAAGTTATCCGGTGATGCCAAGTTCTGCCATGAGTGTGGCCAGAAGCTTTGATAACGTACAATAACAGGAATATGGATACATTTGTTTTGCATGTTCGCAGGCAGACAGGGTTTACATCTGCAGCCATTGCGACGAAGGTCATCATTGACGGCAGCACGATGGCCCGGCTGAATGTTGGCGGCGGCAAGGATTTCACGCTTCCCCGCAAGCCGGTCAACATAACATTGCTGTCGCAGGTATCTATGGGAAAGGACATCGAGAAGTCATTCACCATCGACCCGGGCGATTCTCAAGATGTCACCTTGCTCTTCTCATACAAGGTCAATCCCAAGGGCTTGATTCCTTTTGGGGCATTTTTCTATCAACAATCGTTCATTGAGACAGAGATCATCCATGGCCCAAGTGCTTCCTCTGCCAGCACGGAAAATGCTGGCAGCTCCGGCCAGTCCCAGCAAACGTCCAGCACCGCCTCTGGGGACAGAAAGTTCTGTACTGAATGTGGGACGCCCAATCCCAAGTCAGCAAAGTTCTGCCAAGGTTGCGGACACAAGTTTTGAGTGGTAAGATACTTTTGTTGTTATGCATTTCTTCTGTAAACTCAATGCCCCATGGCTGTCTCAGCTTCTTGGGGCGTTGGGCTTATGTGTTTTAATCATAAGTTCCCAGGCTCGGCAAGCCTTCCCTTGCTAAGAAACAGATGCGTTGTCGCCATGGTCCTTTTCGACAAGGGCAAGGATCTTGTTTCTCGCAACCTTATGCATCTTAATGCAGAGGAAGATGAGAACGAAGAAACAAACACTTCCTATATGATGATCTACCAAGCCACTCAGTGCGAGGGCGTCATAAAAGCCATGTGCGGCCACCGGGACAAGCAGGATGCAGACGGCTATTTTAGGAGAATGATTGACGAAGTGGTAGATTGAGTAATAGTAACCCATCAATATGGCAAAGATGTAATGACTGGGGACTGCCAGCAGCGCACGTGTGATGGCAGTGTACAGCCATTCTTCCTCGTTGAATAAATACATGACGTTTTCAAAGGCGGCAAACCCCAGGCCGATGCAAACTGCATACACGATTCCGTCGAAATGTTCGTCAAAGAAAGGGTTCTTGCGCAGTATGAGCCATAGTACAAGCAGCTTAAGTGACTCTTCCGGCAATGCCGCCACAAAGAAGGCCATGGCCGTTGTATCCGCAAGGCTTGATGGTTGCCCACCCATGCCAAACAGCATCACCTCGATCCCCAATTCTATTATGGTGGCAGGAATGCATATTGCGATGCCCGACAGCACTGCTTTTGTCAGCCATGAAGTCGGCTCTGGTTGTGGGTCCCTCTTCCACACGTAGATCAGCAACAGGATTGCAGGAAGAAGGGCTGCCGTCAATGTTATTATATTCATCCTACTTTTTTACAATATCAAAACCAAGTTTTTTCACCAATCTAATTGTATCAATTATACCATAAGGCGGTCATACTCTTTTTCGCTGTCCGGCAACGATGAATAGGGAATAAGGTCAGGATTTTTTGATGTATGTGTTTGCACTAATAATACCATAATTTATATCCTTCGGTGTTTATGCTGTCTATATATTGACAAACTAAAGTGCCATCCATATTTCCATTTTCCCCAATTACCATCTTTCCGTATGAAAATTTTATCACCCCATAATCTTCATCAGAATAAAAATCCTCAAACGTTCCTGGGACACTTTCCACAAATCCCATCACAAGATTCCCAATATCATTTAGGCCATATTGACCCAACATCAATGTTACACCTAATACCATATTCTTGTTTTGCTGGTCAAACACCACAAATATTGTGTCACTGTCACTTCTTAATTGGTAACAGTCGTTAGTCTTTTCGGTTATAGCATATCCTTTATCCTTTAATTTTTGAGTAAACAAATCAACATTGGTGTTCATAGGTATTCCACAATATTCCATATGCCTCCTATTGTCATATAGTTCATTCGAATTGTTAACTGTCGGTTCGTATGTTTTATTTGAGATTGTATCTGAATTTACGACAAGAGATGTATCACTTACACTGTTATCATTGTAATTATTTCTGTAAAAATATCCTCCTATAACTAATCCTATACCCAACATGGAAAAGATAATGATTTTAAATATCTTCCTTGTTGGGTTAGCTTGAAGAAATCTCTTCTTTAAGTCCTTATAAAAAGCATTAAAATGATATCTATTATATTCTGGCCCATTTTTCATTGTAACTCCTGCGACATCACTTGGCAGATTATTGGGGAATCCATTTGCACCCGTCAAAAAGATGGGAATAATGTTCTTCCTTTTCTTTAATGCGTATGCAAGCTCACATCTTAACCAATCGTTCTTAGGATTAAAATTCGGATCAAGGGTTCGGTCAAAAGCATGTTGATCAACAATCAATATAAAATCTTTACATTGGTCTATTCTCTCTAATAGTTGGGTGTCAAAATTACCACTTCTTAAAGTGTCAATGTCAAAGCTTACTTTATATCCGTCTCGAACAAGCAAATCATTTAAATGCTTAGCAGTGTCATAACCACCTTCACGACGGTAGCTTATAAATATATCATACTTCATAGCCTCCTACTTTTTTACTATTTCAAAACCAAGTTTTTTCACCAATTTGATAGTGTCGAGAGCCATTTTGCGGTCATATTCCTTCTCGCTGTCCGGCAATGCGGAGTAGGGAATGAGGTCCGGGTGCTTCTTGCCGGCATCGTCACGTTTCGTCCCGTACGACCACCCCTCATTCATGCGTGCGTTGGCCCAGACGTCATGGGCATTTTCAGCTATGGCCTCCCTAAGCTCCAGCAGCTCGTCTGTCAGTAGTATCTCGTCGAGGTTTATCGGCTGCGGCTCATAATCCTCTATCGACTGCAGCACGCGAACCATGTAGTTGTGGGATTCCTTCCACGCCTTTTTGAAGCATTCCAGCGGTGCCGTAACCTCAGTATCCTGGCTTGAAGGGTCAAACAGCGTTATGACCCCATCCTTCACGTTGCGTACCACCACGGCATGGTTTGGCTCGTCATCCTCATCCTCCATGTTGTAAAGCTTCTCTTTGTCCACGACGACGATGACGTCATTGTCACGGGAAAGGGACTGGGTGATGTCCTCCATTGTCGCATCATACTTGCGTGTCACCATCAAGTCGTGGTGTGCTAGTAGCTGTCCTACGGAATGAAGGGGCGAGCCTTCGGGTTTCAGCCAGTGATTATCCTGTGCCATAGAGAGCAGCTCCCTTTCATCGAACGTGATTCCTCTTCGGTGTAGGACGAAGGCCTCACACAATATGCTGCAGACGTTCTTTCCGCTTTCTGCAGCCATCTTCATCATCGGCAGGACGTTGTATGTGCCGTTTTCCTCCTCCTCCAGATCCAGCGCCAGGTCAAGGACCTCGCGCAAATCAGGGTTTTCTTCAATGGCATTCAGCACTTCAAGGGTCTCTGATGCATTGGTGTTCCCATCGAGGAACGCTGCCAGCAGCTCGTCGGATATGTGTTTTTTATTTGCCATATTCTTTAATGTCGTTAAGGGCAGCACGGGTCAACTGAGCCATTGCGCGCCGCTTGATGTTGTATAAGTTTGCTGTAGTGATGTTCATCTCCTGTGCCAGGTCCTCCGGCGTCCAGTTCTCGAGAATGAGTCGGCGTATGACAAGCACATACCTTCTGTTGGGCATGTTGTTGAAGAGCCGTTCCAGGTCTCCTTCCGCTGTCATATCCCTTCCATCGGCCGCGGCTGCAAGGTTGCGCCCATCATAAGGAGTCTCCTTGCTGCTGTCATCTATCATCCGGCCGCGTTTGCTGATGAAGAATCTAATGGCCAGGATCTTCAGCCATTGGTACACTGTGCTGCGGTATTTGAAGTTCCGCAGCTTGCTGCCATCGTTTTCCATGAGATAAATGTACAACTCGTTCACGAACTCGTCGTAGTCCACCTCATAGTCGAACACTTTGCCAATTATGCTGCAGAACAACGGACGGCACTTGACGAAGAAAAACTCCTCCGTCACCTTGTTGTCCCTTGCAATCAGTCCTTTTATGATCTCATGGTCTGTCATTTGTTTCTGTCATTTTCATGATCCATGGTATGTAGCGAGAGAACTCGCGGTCAAGCTCACTTATGTTGTCCAATTCTTCAAACGGGCGGATTTCATGATGGATGAAGAGCTTCTTGTTCATCTGCAGCTTGTCGGCGAATTCCACATGGGCGTATTTGTCCTCTCTCTCTCTTGCCTTGCGGAAACCCATCAGGAGTTTCTCCACATTCCACCTGTTGTGCTCAACTTCAGCCAACACGTCCACTTCGTGGTCGGAAAGCGGCTGGTGGTCGCTTGATGCGTCTTCAATGTCAAGCCCTCGCATTGCCCGCAGTGTCCTGAGTTTTGTCCTGATGGTGTAGGCACTGTAAAGGTTCGACCATTTCAATGCCACGGTGAGTTCGCTCCAATAGTTCTCTGCGTCCTTCCAAATCCTTTCATTCGGGATGGCATCCAGGACCAGAAGCCCGGAAAACCTGTATGTTTCGTAATTTGCAGTCTCGTAGAGATAGTTGATGAGCTTGGCCCGATTCAGAGAGTGCTCATCAGCACTATAGGCTGTCTCGTTCATGCCGAAAGGATAGATGTTGGCATAGCGGGCGTTTCGTCTTTCTGTTGTCAGCACGCCGTTGTCGACAAAATTGTAAGGCAGCTTGTCCTTGTCATCCTTCTTGTCGGCATTTCTCAGGTTGGTGACGAAGTTGTCCGAACGATCCTGGCGGATGAACAGGGGTATTTCCTTGTCATACACCGCGTCTGGCATGTTCATGCCCAATACGAAGTTTTGACGTTGGTCTGACAGGGCAAGGAATATGGACAGGTATTGTTTCTTGTCATGCTCATCAGCCCAGGCGCTAAGCTTGTCCTGGACATTCTTTGAGAACACGTCGCCCTTGATGAATTCAAATTCTACGTCAAGAAAGTCACGGTCACTTCCCGTAAACAGCACATATTCGTCTCTACGTCCTTGTTTCTCTTTACATTCTTCTTCAGTTCCTTGTTGTTTTTTGCTTTTCCCTTCATTGTTGGTCAAGTCATAGTAGTAATAAGATTGAACTTCAAAGAAATGCCTGTATCGGGTGATAAACTCATCCCTCTCCGTGTCGGCATTCTTTTCGATGAACGTGATGCGTGTCTTATGCTTGCCGGCATTTGGGAAGTGCAGGACATGGGCAGCCTCCATTGCGAAGGCGACGGCAAAATTTGTAGTGCCCACAAACACAAGGTGAACGTATTTCTCATCATCTGGTGTTATCCCATTGCCATATACGCAGGGATAATAGTATTTCACACCGTAATTGTCGAAGTCTTTGTATTCCCTTTTCACAAACACCTGCTTTGCCCATCCGGTGTAGAAATTGTATGGCACGAACTCCATTCCCAGATCCCTGACCCTTTTGAAGATCTCGGAAGTCTTGAAGGCGGCGTAGGTGTCCAGGTCCTTGAAGACGCAAGTTATGCGGTTGGGGCGTTGCTTGATCTTGGGATCCCCAAGATAGCGGCAGATGCTGTCCACGCATTCCACATTTATTGCATCATGTGTTTTCTTGGAGTGGTTTCCCACGACATAGACCTGTTCTGCTGATTCCAGGCAGATGTCCTCGTATGATTCGGCGGACACCCTATGGCCGTAATTGATGATTATGTGCTTCATCTTCTCTCTGCAGAACGACTTGCATAATTTTTCCCTGACAAAGGGAGTTTCCGCTGAGCTGAGGACGAGCACGTATGCATCCTTGTCCTTTTCGAAGACATGGGTGATGATGGACGGCACCATGTCATCAAAGCCCAGTATTATGTAGTGTCCGGATTCAAGGTAGTGGAGATGCCCCTTGCGATGGTCTTCAACCCGCCGTTCGATCATGTTGGTCATCACCGAGATGATCATGCCGGTGAAAATGATGACACCTGCCACGTATATTATGCAGCTCGTGAAAATTGCCCAGCCACCTATGTGCTTGTCGCTATAAATGGAAGTGAAGGCATTGGCGTCTATCAGCAGGTAGAATGGCAGGACCCATTTGCTGATATTTTTTTGGGCGCAATAATTGTCAACATCTTGGCCGAAGATTGCAAGCAGTGTCATGGAAACGACGAAAGCCGCTGCAAGTATCACCAGCAAGATGACCACCTGGCGCAGTGAATCATGAGCCAATGTCCTGTCGAACCACAGCCAAAGCCTCTTGTTTTTCTTTGTTTTCATTGTTTGCTGTCGTCTTTTTCTTGATTTGGCTGATTGGATAATTTTTCAATGAGTTCATCAAGGTGCTTTATGTATTTTTCACTACCTTCTTTTTCATAAGGTTTTTTGACAAATTTTAATTCGTTATCAACCTTTACCTTTTCATAAGGAAAGGCAAGTTCCCTATGGAAGTTCATCAGTTCCTTTCGCACTTCAGACAACTGTTTGTTCTTTTGATCTTCCACATCTTGCTTCCTTTTTTCTTCATCCATATTATTCTTGCATTCGCGCTCAACTTTCTTGTTCTTGAAATAGTTGCTTATTCCATACCATGCTAAAAAAACGATGACTGCACAGATTAAAGCAACAATCAAAACGTCATTGAAATTTGTTTCCGTCTCTTTTGTCATGGACAGGCATGATTCTTTCGCATTCACCATTTTCACCACAAGAGTATCGCATGATGCAATGGTGTCGTTTAGGTTCAATACAATTGTTTTCATGTTATAAGATTTTATTTGCTGTTATATTGATCAAAGATATTTTTTGTGACCAGCTAACAACCAGTAACGGGCCTTCTGAAATTGCAAGTTCTGTCCGCATTCTTCATCATTATGGCTAATCATCTCACTTTGTCCATGATCAAACCATTTTCAATGTGGAGACCAGTTTTTTAAGCAGGTCATTGAACGAGTCTTCCATGCGTGATCTGTCGTAGATGACAAAATCATGGTTGATTATATCATATTCAATGCTCTCGGAATATGGCGACATGTCCAGGCGGACAGGCATCAGTTTCTTTCCATATTCCACAGCAAGTGAGACTTCGCTTATTACGTTGCGCGACATGTTGGAGTTTGCGGATGACATGAACAGCAACACTTTGGATTGCTTGATGGCGTCTACGATGACTTTCTTGAATGAAACGCCGCTGTACATGCCATCCTTGTCCAGCCAGCATTTTATCCCGGCCTTGTCCAGTTGTTCGTAAATGGGCCTGACTGTATCAATGTCCTTCCTTGAATAGCTTATGAACACGTCATTGCCCATGTCCGGCAGAGCTTCACTTGTCATCTTGGCATTGGCTTCGTCTGGGCTCAATCGATCAAGGGATTGCTCTTTCTGCAATTTCGAAAGAGCCTCTTGGGCGGAGAATCGTTCGAACATGGGCAGGTAATCCCATGGATCCATCTTGTCATGACTGTCGAACAAGTAAATGTCAACATCTATGGTCTTGTTTGTCTTTCTCAGGTTCCTTGCGATGGATTCAGACATGACTCTTGACACCTTTTCAAAAGGAATTCCCGCGGCGCCCGCACCGATGGCAGGGAATGCTATGGACGTCAATTCCATCGCTTGCAGCAGTTGGAAGCATTTGTCAATGGAATGTCCAATGACATATTGATGAATGTCGTCCTCAGAGATTCCGTCTGGCGTGTTCGAGTGGTCGATGCTCTTGTCTATGGTGATGCAATGGAATATGTATTTCTGGCGCAATCGTCCAGCTGTTGTGACCACGGCGTCACCTATGTTTACAGGCAGTTTCGTCTGGGCGTCCTCACGGATCACTTCACCTCCAGCTTCACGGATCGCCCTTGTCAGGCCACCGCTCATGGTCATCTTTGAGCCGCTGCTGTTGGCGATCACTTCTGCCTGGCTGTCAAGGATGTTGCCGAAGGTTATCTTGACAGTCGAGTTGTTTATGTGGTATTCTTTACTCTGTCCCATTTTTACAATTCTCCAAAATGATAATGCTCTTTCATGTCGATGGGCAGTTCTGCACGAGGTTCGATGTTCATCGGGTAAATTGAGAGCTTGGCTTCACGTTGCGGTTTAACTTGTGGAAAAGCACGTTCGAGGGCTTGTGTCATTTCCTTCCTTACATACTCACTTTTAGAGGCGTTTTCCGACCAGCAGAGAATGAACAGGTCGGCAGATTTTATGTAGTCCTGTATCACCTGTGGAAACACATCACCCGCTTTAAGATAGTGGCGGTCGAAGAAATGCGGAATGCCGCCCAACTCCAATCCTTCGTGCAAGAATTTCACCTTGAATTCGTCCAGATGGGAGTAGGAAATGAAAACCTTGCTGTATTTACGGGCGACAATCTCAGTATTCAGTTGTCTTGGAGTTTCCACGATGCACGTGACAAACCTCATCTCGCCAACAGGTATATCATTGACAGTCAGCAATGCCACGCAACTCAACTCATCAACTTCAATGTCTTTTGGCACGAAATAGTCAAAGCTGCATTTTGTGAAGGAACCCTGCCACACAACGCTTTTCTTCTCGGACATCAGTAGCGTTTCACCATGGATGTTTAAGAGGACGTCCACCTTGTCGCCTTTCCTCAGCTTGCATTGCAGTGGGATGTAGTCACGTCTCTCCGCATCCTTTTGAGACTCTTTTGCCAATGTCTTCACCTTTTCAGTCTCCTCAAGTAGGTGCAAGTACACTTGAACCATCAAGTGAGACTTCCTTCTTGTCTCTGCAGGGGCGAATATGGAGCCATAGACTTCATCAAACTGACATGTCTCTTTCCGATCCTTCTTTTCTGGTCGTTTCGCTTTGCGGCCGAAGATGCTTCCTATGGCTTTTCTCATGCCAGCAAAAATGTTTCCTGTTGAGCTGGAGACAGGATTGTGAAGCCCGTCATTAGGTGGAGGGACTACGTCTCGTTTGCAGCTTATGTCCTTTTGGCTTGGCTTTGGTGCAAAAGTAGAGCGTTTTTCATCTGCAGTCTTGATTTCCGGCAACGGCGGCATTGTCTGGCAATGGCTTTCCACATCATCAATGAAGATGTCATGTTCCACATTGCTTTCTTCAGAATCGAGGACTACTATGCTTTCAGAATCCCCGTCATTGTCAATGCTTGCGTCATAATCAACGTCACTTCTGAAATCATAACTTGGAGCGGCTGTGGCTGCGACTCGCTCAACATCCTCCGACAAAGGCGGCTCTGGATCTGGATCCTGCAACGGCGGCATTGTCTGGCAATGGCTTTCCACATCATCAACGAAGATGTCATGTTCCACATTGCTTTCTTCAGAATCGAGGACTGCTATGCTTTCAGAATCCCCGTTCTTGTCAATGCTTGCGTCATAATCAACGTCAATTCTGAAATCAGTATCAGGAGCAGCTGTGGCTGCCATTCGCTCAACCTCCTCTCCACTAGCAAACTTATGTTGCTTGTCACGTTGAATGCATGCTTCCGGTGAAGAATGCTTGAGAAAGTCTTCAGGTAATTGTGGCGTAGCCCATAGTCCTGTATCTTGGTCTTTGAGCTTGCTTGACAAGACGCCTATTTCATGCAGGAGTTCATCAGTTGACGAGAATCTTTCCGACGGATGATAAGCGCATCCTTTCAGGATAAGCCGTCCCATTGTTTCTTCTGCAATATCCTTAGGGAAGGCCTTGAGCGTTTTTGGAACAGGCAACGTATTGCCCTTCATTCTCATTTGTAGCGCTTCCTCATCATTATTGCCATCACAAAATGGAGGGCGCAACCCATTCAGGACAAAGTATAGGACTGAAGTTATTGAATACACCGCAGAGCGCTCATCAAATCGTCCGTTGGCATATGTTTCAGGCGACATGAACCATGGACTGCCAACCCTCTCTCGCAACCGATTTAGATCATGAGTGCAACTGCCAAAATCGCCTAATTTGTAAATGCCGTTGTTTGACTTGAAAATGTTGCAGATGTGAATGTCGCGATAGAGAACACCACGCTCATGGCATTCAAGCCATCCCTTTATGATGTCCCTTGCCATCATGAGAACACCACGCAATGTAGGATGATAATAATGGCTGCAGAGCAAGTCGACAATCGGCGTGGACTGTTCAACGGCAATGATGCTGTTGTTTATGTCGGTATAAGGATCGCATGATTGGAGAACGTGCTTGCATCCTACAAGAGACTTCATGAATCCGTTTTCCTCAACACACATTGCATTGTATTCTTTCCGGAATTTCTTCAGCACGACATTCTTGTTCTTGGAGCATAGGTATATGTCAGCAGTGCTGCCGCTTTGGCTCAACAGGCACCCTATGTCACTTGTCCTCTCCTTAATGGTTATCGCGGACAGCCTCTCGATTGTTGCCTTGTCAAGGCAGGCATTGCATGCAGGCAAGGATTCGACGTCCTCTATGTTTCGGGTCTTGGCAATTTCTTCGGTGGAGACACAAAAGCAATCATAGTTGAAATCACCATGACGCAATGCACCTCTTGCACCAGCCTTCATCAGGATATCCTCGAGGGCAATGTCGCCTAAGCATACATCCAGATGGTAACATGTACCATCTACACATACAATGTTCCAGCAATGCCTTCCTCCTTCCTTGTCGCCATTCAGCCTTCCAAAGACGAGGCGAGAGTCTATGCCGAGCAATTTGAAAAGGTATTGTGCCGCTTTTGCATAGCCGGTACATACCGAGTTCCTGCGTACGAAAACGCTGTCGATATTTTGGTTGTAGGCAGAATTGACATTGTAATTGCAATATGCCAGAAGCCACTTGTATACATACGTCACTTGCTCGAGCGTGTTGAGTGAACGTACATGGTCAATCTGAAAATCATTCTCAACGACGTCGTCAATACTTTTTTGAACAAGTGCGGTCCTCTCCTTTGAGAACTGGTATCTAAGCGACACTGTCTTGTTCTCTCTGTCGTATCTATATTGATGCACGAACCAGAATATGTCCGGGTTGCACCGCATGACCCAACGAATTGCGTCACGGACGTCATGTTCCTGAATGCCGCCATCGACACGAACACTTACTTCATGCTGGCGAATGGCTTTTTCTACATCTTTGTACAAATCCATATTTCAATATCAGCTTTTAATTGCAGCACGAACAATTACAAGTTCAGGATGATACTGACTATCCCACTTGAATGACAAGCAAGCCGAGGATATGGAAATAGCTGTCCTTCAAATCGTTTTTGCACCCATGATGTCTTTCATGTTGGGTTGTTTTGCATGGCTTATGTTTGGAACGGGCAAAATTCAATAATCCCATAGGCTTTCTTTGTCATGTGCCGGTATGGCACGATTTGTTTCAATGTTTTTTGTAATTTGCCCCAAAAATACTAAAATAAAATGAAACCACAATCAACAACAATCATTTATATGCTAAAAACGATATTTTGGTTACCTTTTTATGCAGATTTTGTTCTGATTGTCATGTCTTGTTTTTTTGTGAGGAAATGAGGGAAGCTGCTCTATCGCATGTCAAAAATGGTTTGCAGTCAAAGTCCATGATACATATTTTTTTATTTGAAAACAATTACATTATTGAAAATTTTTGTATATTTGCATCATTAATGTGTTTGACAAGGAAAGACGATGGCTTACAATGTCTTGGCAACCAACACATTTGACAATTACATGATTATGGAAGATTGTTGACCATTCTAATATTTGTTGATAATGAGCAAGGTAGTGATCTTGGGGTGCCATCCTTTGCAGGATTGCCTTACACGTCAATACAAGTCAAGGGGATGCCATGTGGATAGCTTGCCATTGGCAAGAGCCGGTGACATCGATATCGATGCGTGCGATGAGTTGTTCATGCTTGCAGACATTGAAAGCCCCAATCCCGTTGAGGCAGATTATGAAGCGGTGGCAATGGTGGGGAGAATTGCAGACAAGGTGCAGCACCCACCTCACGGCAAGGGGTCCATAACATGCCATCTCATGTTGCAGAGCCAAAAGGTTTTGCACATGATGCAGACATCTGATTTCTGCAAGATGGTAAGAAGCAGGATGGATGTCTATCCGTTTACGATGGCAAGCCTTTGGAGTGAGTGTATAAGGCTTGACCATGTCCCCATCAATTACCTTTCTGAAAAACATGCCCATCTTGTGATATTCGGGATGAATGAGATATCGGAAATGGTGGCTGTGAAAGCGGCCCTGATGGCTCATTACCCCAACTATGTGCGCAACCACATGCTGAGGACGCGAATAACCATCGTTGACGAGCATGCCGGTGACCATTGCAATTCCTTTGTCAAGAGATACCAGCACTTGTTCGACAACAGCTACTACAGGGTGGTGAAGCCATCAGAGGCAATGGCCGTGACAATGTTTCACAAGCCCGTCTATGAAGGCTTACGGGAAGACTTTGTGGATGTGGAATGGGAATTCGTGGAGGCAGGTGTCAATGACACGGAAATCCGCTACAAGCTGAAGAGATGGTCTGCAGATGACGGCCAGCTTTTGACGGTGGTCATGGCTGACACCAATGGCAGCAAAAATGTGTGTGATGCCTTGATGTTGCCCGATGATCTGATGGAACGCCATACGCCGGTGTATGTCTATAGTCCTCAAAAAGTCGATCTTGACAGTTTCCAGGACATGCATTTCTTTGGCATGCTCGACAGTGGATACGATGTGTCGCTGCCTCTTGTGAGAATGGCCAAGAATGTCAATTACATCTACGACCGCTGCTATGAGGAGAATATCGCTGCCGGGAATGCTCTTCCGGGAGCCATGCAATCTAATGACGGCAATCCTTTCATTAATGACGACACCTTGCGGTATGCGGTTGAGATAGACTTTGATGAAAGAGAAAAGTCATGGCGCAGGCTTTCCAGTGTCAAAAGGATGTCGAGCATCTACAATGCCATGACCATTGCAACAAAAATGCGTTCCGTCGGGTTGGAAGAGGACGAGTGGGGCAAGTTCTATGACATATCTCAGGAAGACATAGAGCTGCTGGCACAAGTGGAGCACAATCGGTGGTGTGTTGAAGAGCTTATTCTTGGATACCGTCCCTGCGATGATGAAGAACAGGAAATGGTTGAATTGGACATCAAGCAGAAGAGAGTCCTTAAAGGCAACATGATACACTATGACCTCAGGGCATACGATGACTTGCGCCCCGACGAGACAGGCAAGTCTTCAAAGGTTTATGACCTTTGCCTCTGCTCATGCCTGCCTCTTATAGCCAAGGCTTTTGCCGATGAGACATCCAAATGCGAAAGAACAAATTCAAAAGTTGACTGACCATGGCAGAGCCAAGACATTACATCTCTCTGGTGGTGAAGGGCGGCAATGCTTTTCACAAAAACGGGGAAAGGCTGGTGCTGATGGAAAACATCGCGAGCATCGGAGATTCAGCAGATTGCGACGTGCGCTTTGAGAACGATGGATGGAAGCCGGAGTGTTACGCCTCCATCATCAGGAATCCCGATGGCGTCACCTGGAGAATAGTAAGGCGTTCTCAGCATGTGGAGATATCCATAGCGGGCAAGGGAAGCGTTGGCTATGCACACCAGTTGGAAGACGGCGATCTAATTGAGTTTGGCAACACCCCTGTCTCTCTTGCCTTTCATGAGCATTTCGACAGCCACTACAAGGATGCCGATGGGAGGAAAAGCCTTTTGGCAGGAGCGGTCGCAGGGTTGTTGGGCCTTGTTGCCATCATGGTCGTGGTCCTTGGCCGTGGTGGGCAGGAGGGCATCACTGCAGGCGATGTGGAGCCATTGGAGGCCTCGATATTCATGATCAAAGTCGATTCGGTCGGTTGCATCCTGTCGGCAAAGGGCAAGGAACGGCAGTTGTTTCCAATGAAAGTGCTGGCGGAAGAGTCACCGACAGGAACTGCCTTTCTCACAACAGACGGCATGATGGTGACGGCAAGGCACTGCGTGGAGTACTGGATAGGCGAGAACCTCGACCTTACCACCAAGGTGGGAGATTTGCCCGTCGACAACATCGTCAGATGGGCGATTGAGGCGGAGACATTCAACCAGACCCACTCTTCCGACTCCTCGATGATCCTCAAGGTGTATTTCAGCCTTTATGACTTCATGGGAAACAAGAGATTCTCTTTTGTATCGACAGACAGGAGGGTTCACATGAACAAGGACAGGGACGGCCTTTTCATGCTTGCAGATTTCAGCCAAGACTATTATTGGCGTTCTGTGAGGCCATATTTCAAGGACAGGCAGATGGAATTGGGCGACATCCTGTGGATAGACAGCATGGAAGAGAAGGGGAGTGTCGCCATGGCAGGCGAGGAAGAAATGAGGTTGATGAAAAACGGCACAAAGCTGATGGTCTGCGGCTATCCCATGACCGGCATGGGCGACAAGCGGATGACATTTACAGAAGGGACGATACGCCGGGATGCGTCTGCAGGGACGGAGAACCTGTTCTTTGAGAGCAACATCAATCACGGCTTTTCAGGTGGTCCCGTATTGGTGAAATTCAAGGGGGGCATCCTGGCTGCGGGTGTAGTCTCAAGAGTAGACAGCATAAGCAGCGGCCTCTACAAATGGGCTGTGCCGGTAACGGAAATACGCAATAGTGATGAATGATATGACTGTAAGAGATATTGTTGGCTTGTGCCCCGAGGAGGCCATTTGGAAAATGATGGTCGACATCAGCGAATTCATGAAGGAATGCAAGGAAGGGCATGTGTTGGCGCCCGGCAACATAGCAATCGACGGCGATTCTTTCTTTGTAGGCAATGCCGGTGAGGTGGAAAGTGAATTTCTTGCTCCCGAGCAGGATGCGTCGTCATTGCCAGATTCCGCCCAGGTTGTATGGTCGTTGGGAGCCGTGGCATACTATGCGGCATCAGGACATGTCGTCTTTGGTGGCCATGGTGGCTGTTACCAGAGGCTTCATCCAAACGTTCCCCTGCCCACATTGCCAAAGTCAATGAGGTCGCTTACTCCTGTCATACAAAGATGCCTTTGCAGCAATCCATCAGAGCGGATTGGCTTGGAAGAACTGAACAGGCTTGCCCGGAAGGGACTTTCAGATTGCTCAGGGAG
The DNA here is from genome assembly GCA_900315745.1 of uncultured Prevotellaceae bacterium. GTDB lineage: Bacteria > Bacteroidota > Bacteroidia > Bacteroidales > Bacteroidaceae > Prevotella. Next base: position 13,521 of record ONAG01000038.1, on the reverse strand, counting down.
GCAACGTGAGAGATCAGAAATGTATAATGGCGCCCAGCCTGGCAAGGATCATGACAAGGCGGGCAAATGGCCGGAAGAGATGATGGAGATATGAAAAGAGTAGGAGTTTTGTTAGTGGTTTTGACCTTTTTGGGAAACCTCTGTTGTCATGCCCAGAAAGATGCTTATTTGAAGAAGTTGGCTGATGATGTCGTCAACATGCGAAAGTCGAAGTCGTCAAGCCAGGTTCTCAACAATACGGTTGTCGATTGGTCGTCAGCAGGAAGCCCGAAGGTCACCTTGATGGATGACATAGGCTCCGACAGGGAACATGAATGCAGGGGGAGCGGCGCGAATAAATTCAGGGTCAACCAGTTGGTCACTTATGTATACAGCAGGCAGAATACAGCCATGGTGTCCAAGGGAGATTATTTCAACAGCACGGAGAAGGACATCTGCTATTCTGCAATTGAAAAGACCATCATGAAGGGATGCACGGTGACTTATAAGCTTGTCAAGCACATAGGTGAACAGGAGTTTTTCTTCATTTCGTTCAATCCCAAGACCTCGTTCTCGGTTACCGTGAACGGGATCAAGGCAGAGCCCAAGGGGGATGGCGTGATGTGGCTGAACTTGGGCAAGGTGAAACCTGAAGATGAGATTGTCATGTCCATCAACAACAACTCGTCATCTAATGAATCGTTTGTCATTCTGAACCATAATCCACAAAAATGATGCACAGGATATTTTTTGCGATGGCAATCTTGTCATGCTTGGGTGTCGCTCCCATGAGTGCCCAGGATGATGTGAAGGCAAAGCTCACGAGGCTGTTCGAAGAAGCGGAGCAATGCTATCTCATGGATGACTACCAGCAATTGAGCAACTGCATAAATGACTATTATGATATTTGGAGTGATTGCACTGATGAGTTGGGTGATTCAGCCGATGTTTACGATGCCTACTATTACAAGATGCGCGGGGCAGATTTGTATGGTACTTTGGAAGACCAGGACGACGTGAAAAAGGTTGAGTACTTTTACAGAATGAGCCTTGACATCTTCAATAAAAGAAACAATACGACCAATGCCTTGGTCATACACGAAGAACTTGCCCAGATGTATTATAAGGCAAAGTGTTATGAAATGGCCAAAGAACAGCTTGATACCGTCTTTGATTATTATGACGAGCGCTTGAACGGCATGGGCATAACATCTGTGAAACCGCAATATTACAAGGTCATCTCACAATTGGCAATGTGCAATGCCCGTCTTGGCAACTTCCCGCAGGCTTTGTCCCAGATTGACGAGGCGATCGATGATTATTTCAAGAAGCAGAAGGGAAGCGATTATTACGAGGCGCTGCGCAAAAAGGCCAAGATACTGATGCTGCAGTCCGATGTGGAGGGCAGCACGGATTATTCCAAGGCCGTGGAGTGCTACAAACGCTATGTCAATGAGCGGTGTGCCTCCATTGGCGAGGAGTTGTCAGGGAAAAACGACTCGCAGCGTGCTCAGTACTGGCTTGCGGCGCACCAGTTGCTATTCGATTGCTTCAGGTTGGGAAACCACGCCCCGGACTTGCTCTACGACCTCTCCTTGTTCAGCAAGGACTATCTTGTACGGAAGAACGCCTCTCTCACGAAGTGGAAGCAAGTGAGGCAGGCCTTGGGGAAGAAGGACTGCGCCATTGAGTTCGTGCAGTATTTTGGCATAGACGATGAAAAGCGGCTCGGTTGTCTTGTCCTGCGCCATGACAGCAAGAAGCCCTTGTTCATAGACATGTTCGCCACCGACAGCATGCTCTATCTGCCTGTCTCTTATTACTCCAGCATAGGAGGAGCCATCACCTCAATGACAGAAACATGGAAAGACGCCCTCTACGAGGATTCCATCTTGACCAAATTGATATGGCCTGAGCGATTGATGAAGGCGATAGGTGATGCCAACAAGGTCTATTTTGCATCAGACGGTCCGATTCACCAGCTGGCCATAGAATATATCATGCCCGACACGACCAAGACATGCTACAGGCTGTCATCCACCCGTGTCATAGCCCAAAAGCGGAAGCCCGTCAAGATGGGCAGCGCCTTGTTGCTTGGTGGCATGGAATACGATGCCTCATACACGCCTTCGGGTCATGACAATGATGTGGTGGCATACCGTTATATGTCCCGAAGGACAAAAACCATAAAGAGCTTGCCGGGCACGAGGAAGGAGGTGGATTCCATATATGTCTTTCGCCACAACCCCAAGGACACCTTGCTGGTGGGTAGGGATGCCACGGATGCGGCTTTCATGAAATTGGTGAAGAACAAATATGATGTGATACATTTGTCAACTCATGGATTCTTTGGGAGTATAATAGGCATACATAATGACATCAAGCCTCTGCTGGACGACGATTCCATGTCAAAAAGTGGGCTGCTCTTCGCCGGTTCGGAAAAGACTCTGACCGACGACGATTTCGATGAAAGCATGTCAGACGGGGTGCTGTCATCCGAGGAAATGTCGAGGCAAGACCTCAGCGGCACCGAGCTTGTAGTCCTTTCTGCCTGCCAGACTGGACTCGGACGGCTCACCGACGATGGAATCTATGGCATGCAGCGAGGACTGAAGCTTGCGGGAGCCAATGCGATGATTGTTTCTTTGTGGAATGTGAATGATTATTCAAGCAGCCTGTTGATGCGCTTCTTCTATCAAGAACTTGAAAAGCAAGATGTGAAGGATATCCATTCTGCTTTCCTCGCCGCACGTCAGCGGTTGATGAAAGAAGAGATGGAGGTTTACCAATTGGATGAGTACTCGCTCACATTGAAAAGGTTGACAATAAGCTTTAACAGGCCACAATACATCAATCCGTTCATCATCATCGACGCATTTTAAAATTTAATACCGAACATATATGAAAAAACTACTTTCAATGCTCTTCCTCTTGTGCGTGGCAATTGCTTCTCAGGCACAAGTGAAAATGGAGCATGCCGCCGCCAAGGAAGGCAATCGTCCAATGATGGCACAGCGCAAGTTCAAGATCCTTGTGGAAAACGAGCAAAAGGCCAAGACAATCCTTGAGACAAATGACAACCTGTTGGCCATGCAGGAAAAGACACGCGGTGAAACCGACAGGGGACTGTTTGGCGACTTGTTGTGGGCTGGACTGTCAAGTGCTTTCAAGCAAAAGACCGTGAATGCCACTTCAAACCTCGTGAGCTTTGGAATGAACTATTTGAAGGATGCCTTGAAGGGAAGCCGTGAGAAATGGTACAATAGAGCCATGCAGCAGTGCTATTACAACCACGTCCTTTCGGCAGAAAGCACGATAGATGATTTTTATGCGCTTCCGTCCACGAAGGGGGCCATGGATCCTGAGAACCTGAAGTTCCAGGGCTTCGGATGCAAGAACTATATCGAGCTGGCCAATGGTTCGAAAGAAGGAGTGGGGGTGTTCTATATTTTCTGCAAGATGCGTCGTGACAGTGTCGGGCTTCGCCACATCGTCAATCACTCCAAGTTTCTTGTCGAAATTGACACGCTCATGATCAACCCAAGATATTGCAATCTTCCCAACGACTCCACTGGCAGTGCAGAAAGTCGTTTCAGTTTTGAGAAAAGGGACAACTTGGTCATCGAACTGAAGGTGCGCTTGTTTTCTTCATGGATGAACCAAGCCACCATGATTGCGAACGACCAACAGCTTGGCGAGTTTACCGTCAGGGTGAAAGTGGACAAGAACAAGCTCAATTCAGACGGGTTGTTCATATATGACAAGAACGACCCGGATTTTGAGCGTCTTGTAAGCATTGATGGTGATTCTTATATTGTTCCCCGCTCTTATACGGGCACGCCTGACGGTTTCAACTTCAAGCCCACCTGGGGAACAGGGCAGTATAGAGTGGAGATGGAAGTGACGGAAAGGTGCAGGATAGTGGACAGCTATTACCAGATAGATGAGGTCGGCAAAGGCGAGGCGGTGGCATTTGCTGATGCCACACCAGGAAAGAAGAAATGGGATAAGAACAAGTGGAAGGCGGAATGGAATGCCATGAAAGCATACAGTGGCAACAAGTCTTTCCTCGCCAATGCTTGGGATTGCGTGATATCGGCATACAAGGGTTCGGGATGGATGGCCACGCTTACAGACCCTGTTGTCACCGCTCTTTACAGCTGGGAGACGAAAAAGCTTGATGAGTGGGTGGATGATGCCCACGAGAAGCTTTTCTCTGGAAGCTCATCGGTCAAAGCCGTCAGTGCCAATCCATCAGGAGCATCGTCGCCTAATGGGAACGTGAAACCTGGGGGGAATGGAGGCTCCTCTGGGAATAAGACGGGCAAGCCATAAGGTTCCATTTGCAAATATTAGTGTCCTCTAAAAAATAATAACTGACAGAAAACATGTCCGCAGTGCCGATAAACAGGCATTGCGGATTCGTTTTTCAAAAAGGGAGCCCATTAGTCAAAAAGTGGGTGTTTCGGGGGAATGTATTCTTCCTTTTCAATTATTGCCAGCAAGTCCCTTTTCCAGCTCTTCAATGAACTTGTGGCTGCTGACATTGTTCTGAAGCTGGTCATTCCGGAAAGGCTCCTTGACCGTTTTCATTCTCTTTTGCATGACCATCACAGCAGGTTTGCTATGAGTGCACCAATATCGGTATTTTGTTGGCATATGCACTTTTGCCAAGTAGCGAAAGTGGAAAATACGCTTTAACCGTTTGAAAATTTCATGATAAGCCTAACATTATCCAAATTTATGCCAAGAAATAGCAAGAAAATATATTGGACCTCCTCGGCCTTGGCTTGGTAGATGGCAAAATTGTTTTAAGAGAACGTTTTTAGCTCTATCTTAGGCTTAAAACGCATATGTTTTCCCAAGTATTTTAGTTGATGCCATCAATTAGTATAAATGGTGTCCAGTATTTTGGAGAGGAATAGAAACCATTTTTGGATGACTTGGCTTTTTTTATAGCATTCAGCAGAGATTCACGCATGCTCATTCCTCTAATAAGGTTTCTGAAGAATGATTTCCAGACTTCGCCTGAAACATAGTCAACAACATCATCAGTCGTCATAACGAGAGAGTTGACTCCTGCAGTCTTGAACGCGCTCATTAATCCATCCACGCCTTTCCAATCAATGTTACCTAAAGCAGACTTGCAAGCAGAAATAACCGCCAAATCCATGCTGGATAAGTTCAGTGTTGCTATCTCATTAGATGTTAGAAGGCCATCTTCATGTTCAGGAGGTACAATTCCGCCAGACATGATGTATGCTGAACTGGAAAACATCAAGGAGTTAGGGTAGGATGTGCTACTATGTTTTGAGTCATTAACTGCATGAGTCTCTATGAATAAGACTTGGATGCCTTTTTGGGAAAGTTCCTTAAATGATAGCTCTGTAGCTTCTTTATTTGCATAAAAGAAACCATGAAGTCCTTCCTTGGTCAGAAAACTATTAATATCAATTGCTGCAAGATATGAATCATGCAGATATCCCAATTGAAATATCTTGCTTTCCCCATCAAATTTCTCTTCAAATTCGGGGCAGGCATCATAGTCAATGCCACCATATATGGCATAACTATTATAAGGTGCTCGTTGTTCTCTTCGATGAGTCAAAAATGCTGAAGATGTAAGTCTGTAGAATTGGTATTTTTCGGCGAGCATAACTCCAACTTCAACATTACAATATTCTATGGCAAATAAATGCAGTTTTTTTGCTGGAGTGAAATAAATCTTTTTTACTCCTGTCAGTTCTTCTCGCAAAGGTTCTATCAACATTGAAGCCATTCTTGTGTCAGAGAAGAAAGATACCCCTTTGCTCAACTCACTATCTATATCTTTTTCTTCGAAAAGATAGACGATATGTGGTGCTTCATATTGTTTACGTATTGCAAATGCATAATAGAGATTCTGACTGGTTGATTTTGGTATTGCTATTATTTCTATTGCAATTTCATCATTTTGAAGATGATGCTTGATTGTTTTGAAAGAATGCTCTTTATCTTTTATATTATGACTCCGACTTTTTACTATTAAGTCATATGCATCAATGACATTCGTAGATGTAGGATTTTCTATAGCATATGAGACTATTTTATAAATGGTAGAATCAATTGTTTCTGCTTTAGACTTTATGCACAAGCAAAACAATATGGAAAACATGAATAGTCTCTGTAGTTTGCTCATGTTTCTTATTGAATCCTTTTCAACTTTAATTTGAGTAATTCTGGAGGACCAAGTCTTGCATCTTGAGAATCCAAGGCATGTGCGCCACCATCACCTTGTCGTAATCCTTCTCGCTCTCATAGAGGTCGTCATAGGGGCAGATGTCTCCGTGGACATACCTTTTCTTTAACTGACGGAACACGTCTCTCTTTGTTGGTTCGTTTCCTTTCATGTTCTTGGATTCATCCTCCTTGATGGATCGTTGTTCTTCAGGGGTGGGCTTTCGGAAGCCCATAAGCAGTTTCTCTGTCATCCAGCGGTTGTGTTCCACCTTGGCCAGCAGCCCAATTTCCTCTTCTGTGAGAAGGCGGCACTCCTTTGTCGCATCGATGCCTATCGACCGAAGCTTGACAGGAATGTTGTAAGCGCAGTAAATGTTGCTCCATTGGTTGGCGATGGATAGCTCCTGCCACAACAAATTTGCCTCCTCCCAGGCTTCCGCCATCTTTGTCTTGTCCCATCGCATCATGTTGTCAACGCTCCATTCCGGGTCTGAGAGGCTTACATGGGTGTAGAGATAGTTTAGGCACTTGGCAAGGATCAAGGAACGCTCGCTGATGTCGTAGGTGGGTTCTTTCGTCCCAAAGGAGAAAAGGTTTGAGCATTTTCCGTTGTCCGACCTGTGCAGGAGATTGAGCAGGTATCCCGATGTGTCCTGCTGGACGATCACGGGTGTCCTGCGGTAATATATGTTGTCGGGCAGATATAGGCTCACGCCCATGTTGCGTTTGTTGTCGTCCGTCGCCACAATGATCTGCAGGCATTTCCTTTCATCCGCAGCCCACTTGGCTATCAGCTGTCCGAATTCCTCCGATTCGGCTTCTGCGTTGACAAAGCTGAAGCGGATGTCGAGAAGGCGCGCGTCACGGCCTGAGAAGACAGTCGGTGGAATGGTTTCTGTTTGGGCGGGATTCAGTGTCAAGTCCATGTAATCAGCCTCCTCAGTCTCAAACAAGTGCTTGAAGCGGTGTCGGAAATGTTGCATCTTGGGTTTGATGTCAGCATCCACAAAGGTTATCCTGCCATGGTTCTCGGGATGCTCCAAAGCATTGGGGAAATGAAGCAGTTGGGCTGCCTGCACACCCATGGTGACGCCCATCTGGCTCATGCCGACAATGACTATGTGGACATGCTTGTCAGAGGCAGCCGTGATGCCCTCACCATCCAGTGGCGGGTATTTTATCCATTCCATGCCACTTTGATTGCAATTCCTGTCAACGAAAACTTGTCGCGCCCAGTCTTCATGGAAGCTGTAGGGCGTCAGTGAGATGTACGCCCGCCAGTCATCAGACATGTCTGTGACTTGGAAAACGGAGTAAGTGGAAGGGTCGTTGAAGTCCACCGTGATGGGTATTCTTCTGTCGTCAGCAGGGCGTTTCTCGTCATTCTGGCATGTCAAGTCCCTGTTCTCCCTTATTATGTCAACCATCAGTTGTAGCGTGTTGACGTTGACGGAATCGTGGTTTTTGTCCTCTGCATTGCCTTTTATGAACACACGTCGCGACTGTGGAATGTTTAGCCTTTTCAGGTCATCCTTTGAATTTTGCTTGCCGTAGTAAACGAAGCACCTCTTCTGTTGGTCTTTGTTGAGTGACGAGCACACCTTCTTCCTTACAGCTTGGCTGGATTGGTCGCTGAGTATCACCACCTGGCAGTTGTCATATCCTTTGTAGCTAAGGATGCTTTTCACCAGTCCTGGCATGATGTCGTCGAATCCGACTATGGCGACATGATCCTTCAGTTGGTAGGTGATCCCTCCGTCGATGTATGTTGAGACATGCCTGTTTAGCATGTTGCTGATGATACTCACCATGCCGCCGAAGACAATGCTTCCGAGAATCATGACAAAGGTGTAGTAGCCCCATCTTAGGAGGTTGCTGCCTTTGATGAGGTTATTGTAATTCTGCTTGGTGCTCAGCAGGTAGAAGATCCTCTCGAACGTGTTGGAAGAACCATCGTCCACATCTCTCAGGACGGGCATCATGCCGAGCAAGGAGAAGATGACGAGAAAGATGAAAAAGAACAGGGCGAACCATGCCGCCTGTTTCCACACGCTTTTTGTGAAAGACCTGTCAAAGGAAATGCGAAGTTTTTGCCACGTGTTCATAGATTATTGCAGGTTTGTTTTGTCTAATGAAAATGCAAATCTAATTAAAAAAATACAAAAATCAAAATAGTTTTTGGGTATTTTCTCTTAAAGGGCGTCCATCAACACGAAAGGAGCCCAATAGAAAGCAGATGGGTAGTCCCTACGCAATTCCTTGACAGCTTCATTTAGGGACTGTTGCATAGGGGTGCCGGACAACCATTTTTGATAGAAGGACTTCATCAGTTGGGCCGTACTTTTGTCGTTTACATTCCACAAGGAAGCAAGGATGCTTTCCACGCCTGCTTGCTTGAATCCCCGATGCATGCCAAAGACACCCTCCAGGGAATAGTCGCCAACAGCAGTCTGACAAGCAGACAGCACAGCAAGCCGAGTGCTGGTCAGGTCCATTTGAGCCACTTCATTGGCTGTTAATATTCCATCGTTGTTTTCCTCCATGTCTGTTGCACCGTTCCATGTCCTATTGGCATCTACAAATGCCAGTCCGGATCGTTGCATGCTGGCATACTGAGATGAGGGGAAGCGGGCGAGGAACTTGTTTTCCTTTACTTCATTTCCTACGTTCTTTATGAAGAAGCCGTGGGTTGACAAATGTAAGACTTGGGGCTTGTCTTGGCATTTCTTTCGCAGCTCTTGCTCGGCTGGCATGAAACCTGTCATTGTATTGGCTTCTATCTCATGGTCTTGCATCACTTTTGCAACGTCTTCGACCTCCTGTTTCGTATAAGGCAAGAAAGCAAATTGGTTGACGATGGCACCACGTTCCTTCTTTTCATCCTCTTCCTCCTCCTGTTCTGGGCTATAATACACCCCGCCAACGATTGCAGCCTTCCTAATTGGAGTTTCTTGAGGTTTGTCACGCAAGGAGATCAAGTTCCCCGTGGAAAGCATTTGGTGAAGCTCATAATGGTCGGAGAGGTAATTGCCATCCTCACATTTGAAAGCGGCAAAAGCCAATTCATTGAGAAAGCCTGTTGGCGAAAAGAATATCCTTTTTTTGCCGCTAAGTATGGATTCAATAGGTTTCCACAATTTTTCGTATAGATGCAGCTTGTCTTTGTCATAAAGGCATTCCGCCTTGCTTTTTGCTGGTAGATTATCCAAGTCACTGATTGACTGCTTTAGTGGATATAAATTTGTTAGAGACACGTAAATGGGTGCACCATCAGACAACAATACCAAGGCGCTCACTATTGAATCAGAAAAGACGTATTCTACAGCAGCCTCTTCCTTGTTCAGTACATGTTGGAGTCGCTCCAAATTAGGTGTCTCAATCCCTGGCAAGATTTGTGCCGTTTGCCTGTTGATATCCCTTTCCAAAGATTCAATTTCATCCCAAACTTTCGCAATATTCATATCAAAGGTGAAATCGTTTTTCTGCCAATTAGGCGTAGCATTCATTGTCTTTAGCTTGGAATTCATCTCATTGAGCGAATCCAGTTTTGACAATAGCGTATTGTCGCCTGATTTGACAATAGCCTTTTTTATACGGTCAGAAGCTCTCAGAAGCAAGCCCTTGTCTTCCAACAAGCAATTGTATGCGTCACTGCTCAGCTGCTCGGGAAAACGAGAAAGAAGAGTATATATCCATTGCCCGCCTATTCCACCATCATAGCTGATGTAAGCCTCACGTTCTTCCATAGTCATCAAGTCGAAATTGAGCTGTGCCATCTTTTTCCTGTTTTGGTAATATGCATTGGCTGATGGCAATGCCTTTTCATATTGGCCGAGCTTATAATACAATAAGCACAGCATGTTGTCGGCACTGGCCTTATTTCTTAAGTCATATAATGAATAGCATATCGCCTTTTCCTTCTCTTTCATTTTTGCAGAAAGGTCGTATTTTTTCTGCAACATGTAAATAAAAGCCAATTCATTATAACATGATGACAATATCACTTGATTGTTTGATTCTAAAAATGGTGTGAGATAACCAACTGCCTTGATGGTGTCGGCATCCACGTTCAGATAGTAAAGAGAAAGACACGAAGACACTTCATAATAATCATGATTGTTAACATTGTCACAATTATTGTCTTTCAAGTAATCTGCTACTTCAAGATAAACTTCTTCCAATTGCTTGATGACTGATTTACCTGTTGCATAATAATTTTCAAATGCATTTTTTGTGTCATCGTCCATTTGGTTATATTCAGGCATATTTCTTAAGTCGAGATAGTTTTTTGCCACATCCTTGTAAATACTAATAACTATTGATGATTGGTATATGACAGGTAGAATATATCCCATCACTTTTTTCTTGTCTCCTCCCGCTTTTTCAAGGATATTATTCACCACTTCGAAGATGTCTTGAAAAACCGATGAAATTTTTAGGTAGTTATTCGGAGTTTTGATATTAACCAGATTCAGGTGCTTCAATAGCATGTCTAATGATACAACATCGAGGGAAAAAGTGGGATTCTCTTTGATGACATCCATTCGTTCTTGGATAATCATGTCAGCCTTGTCCAAGTTCGACATGTCATACGAATAGAGATTATAGAGATTCTCAATCATAAGCTGGTAATTATTGTCATATTGGCCATAATTCTCCTCATGACGTGCCTTGCCCTTAAGCAGGATTTTCTCTGCTTCCTCATATTCTCCTTTGAAACGATAGCAGTCTGAAAGGAGATTGTATAATGCGTAGAATTGTCCCATTATTTCATCTTCTCTGGATCTGAAAATAGACATGGCATCTTTAAAGAGTGCTTCAGCTTCCTCATCTTTCCCATTGTCATACAGCTTCACTGAAAGTCGGGCTGCCAAATAGCTATGCCATAGGTCCCTTTCCTTGTATGACTCAAGTGCTTCTCGCAAGGTGCGTTCATAATCATCTGTTTGAGAAAGGTTTATATAGGCATCAGCAAGGGTTGAATATGGGATGGCGACAACATGGTTCAATGACTTGTACAGTTCACGGCAGTATTCGTTCAGTTCCATCGCATAGAGGAGTGATTGGTTTCCCGCAAGTTTTTCCAGGTCATCAAGGGCAATTTTAGACACTTCGCATTCTTTTTCCGTGAGAAGGAGATATTGGCCATATGAGAGCGCAAGGCTTTTTCCTTGTGCTATGGACAACCACGATTGCTTGTGGTTAAGCTGGTAAAAATCAAAAATGTCTTGTATATAGTCATGCAATGCATGTTGGTCCTCTGAATTGAACATCACATTAACACCTCCCAATAAATATTGTCCATACATGTCAGATGTGGGGCCGAACATCTTACGTACCAATTGTAGCATTTCTTTTTGCATGGCGTTAGCTTGGACGATGTCACATGACGACATGATTATCATAACTTGATACAAGGCGTTCAAATATGAAAGAGACTCTTTTCCTACATTATCCTCTATTTTTTTGAGAATCATCCTGCTTTCTGATATATCGGGAATTTCCTTTCCAAATGAACGCATGCACTCCCATAAAGACAGTTTGGCCATAAGGCAATCCATGTCATCTTTAGGCAGGGTGGAAGAAAGCTGGCTTGAAATGGATTGCATTTGGGCATATGCATCGTCATATGTCACAAGAGCCAGCTGGATATAATAATCCAAATAAGATTGCTTGATTTTTAATGTCTCCACAGCATCTGCCCCGAAAACTTTCTCGCCATATTCTATTGCCTTTTGATAATAATAATCTGAATTGGTCAAGATGTCATTTATCACTCCTTGCGGTGTATCTATCCCATCAGGGAAATAATCATATTGCAAATCGTTGATGTATGATTTGAAAGGAGATGAAGTGTCGCTTTTCAATGTGGCCATATAATTGCATATGTCAACCATTTCAGGGCTTGCCTCCTTGTTGGCGTTCAGGCATTTGATTACTTGTTGTTCCAACCGGTAAAGTTTCTCCCAACGTACGGGACTAACCGATTCTGTAATGTCCTCCAAAATCATGAGTTCAAGTTCGCATACTATTTTGAGAGATTGGGCTTGCATGCCATCATTAGAAATGTCCTTAAGTTGCCTTGCGTACATCGTGTCCTTTCGAGCCTGGTCAATTGAATAATCGAGATCAGTGTATGAGTTGGCAGCAACGTCACTCCTGCGGCAATATAGAGCCTCAACAGAATTCTTGCCGTAGCGAGACTCCGCATAATCTAATAACGCGTGTGCGGCCGCCTTTCTCTTACTGTAGCCGACATCCAATCTTTTTTCTAGTCTAAGATTTGCCAAAGAACCAAGTTCTGGTAATTGCATCTTCTCTGCCGTTTCATTCAGGAAAGCTGCATCTTTGGAATTGTAATTGTTGCATGCAACTATTATGGAAGCCATGTGCAGTCGCTCGCTGTCTGTCATTTCTGCCATCATGTATTGGCTACATATCAAAAGAACGAGCATGGAGCAACATCTTCTCAAGTGGTTCTTTGTTGAAATAGTATGTTTGTTTATCATGACTTTCGATTATTTATGTGTGATGTCTTTATACTCACGAGTCGTAGAGGGGACGTCAAGTTGCTTAAGAGTATTTGCTTCCTCTATGTAGATGCAAAATTAACATTTTATTTTGCAAATTTGCGCTTGGCAATATTTTTTTTGCAACATGGACTATCGTAAATAAGGGAAGCGTGCACCGTTGAGAGGACATCATGACGTGCAATCTTCCAGCAGTGAAAGAAATAGATGCCAGCATAATATAAGCCGACAATTATTACATAGAGGCTCTATTACTTTTGAAAACTCTATAATAGTTACCATTAAGATGATGGTTTTGACATTCTTCTGATACATAAGCAATTGCGAATTGTATTACGTAAGCAACTATGATTTTACGGGTTATCCGAAAACACCTTCCACCAAATTGATGGCATCTACTTTCTTTTCCATCACCACGTCAGCATAAATCTCAGTTGTGTGAATGATAATGTAACGCAGTTTTAAAACATCCTTGAAAATGTTATTTGTATGTTATCTTTAGTAATGTAAAATTAGTTACTATGTTTGCACCAGCAAACACAATAATGGCACAGTTAAGGCTGGTCCATAATGCATAAACCAAGGATGTGAGACAGTTTTTCGATCATTATTATCTCAGCATTTGTGCTGTTTAGGTTTTCTTAGCCGAAAAGCCCATCTGGAATCAGTAAGCCGCCCATGGGCGGGGCGGCTATTGAAACACTGTTTCCAGTGCGGGCACAGCCATGTTGCTGGCGGGTTGCTCCTCAGCAGAGCCCGTTTCCTCGTCCGGCTGCGGTGCAAAGTTACGGAT
>ONAG01000022.1 GCA_900315745.1 uncultured Prevotellaceae bacterium | reverse complement strand
CGGCAGAAGCCATGAAAGCAAGTGCGGATGGAAACTCACACGATGTTTATCTGGTTACGACAAAGTGACTTTGATATATAAATTCTCTCTACAGTATAGGGGGCAGTCATCAGTTTTGTGCTGATGCTGCCCCGTTTTTATCGGAATTGTATTGAAACTCATATTCTGAGAGGTAGGTCATTACAAATAACTATTTATCATCCATTACCTCATCATCTTCTCCACGCAAATACTTTTTTGAAAGTTCTATTTGATTAAATTCACCCAGCGAGGCAGGTAATCTTCCTTGGCTGTTCTTAAAAATGGCAGCCTTTATCAGATTTTTCAATCTCATCTGTTCTGATTCGTCCAGCTCGCCATTTTGGTATACGGCAAGCATTAATTCTAGCAAAGTTCCTAAATAATAAGAATTTTGACCTATAGTTTTCATATAATTTGTAATAGCATTTCCCCATCCTTCAGGTTGCTTATAGATGAGCAATGAGGCCAGTAGATGACGCTTAACTTTATCTTTCTCATTATTAAGTGCAGAAATAAATACAGGTGACAATTTAGAAGAGAAAATATCTTCTTTAAACATCATTGTTAGGTTATATGGTATTGTCACAAGGATTTTAATTGTACGGTCTTTTTCATCCAATTTATGAAACTCTTTTGATAATTTTAGAGAATAGTCTGTCAACTGGATGAAGCCCTGTTTTGAGAATAATGGTGAAACCAAATAAATTATATTAGACAACACCTTCATTGCAGAAGATAGTTCGGATAGTAACTGTTGTTTGATATTGGCATCCAACTGATCACTGTTTCTCAAAACCTTACTCCCTATTCTAATAATATTAACTAAATATCCAACAGAAAAATCTGAATATACTTTGAAAATTTCCTGATGAAAAGCTGAAGAAGGGTTAAAGGATAAATCTGCTGTATGATCTTTAACCGATTGTGGCAAGTTTGATTGTTTTACATCGGATCCTATTCTTTCTATGATTAGATTCTCTTGTTCCTTTCCTTGGTTGAAACGTAAAAAGGCAAATGGGTCATCTTGTTCTTTCATACCAGTCTTTGCTTGAATAGATTTAGCTGCCACAGATAAGTCTTTTATAAGAGTTTCAGCTGCGTTTTTGCGACGTCTATCTTTACCAGTATAAAATTCCAGTAACTCAGGATAATGTAGATATTTTTGGTTTTCAAGCATTTCTTTTGCATATTCTTCATCTGCTATCATCCATGAAGCCACAAAATAGTATACCCAGAAAGTAAAATGAAATTTATACAATCCATATTCTTCCACAATTATTTTATTGTAACAGAGAATGTCGAACAGTTGGTCTATTTCCACATCATAATCCTTCTTTTGACAAAAATTGCGGATATCACTGACAAAACTATCCCTACTAAAAAAATGGTTGTTTTTCATAATGAGTCTTGAACAAAAATACCCCATGCAAAAATCACAATCTTTTGCATCAGGTTTCTTTGTCCTATAATTAGGCAGTCTGGTATTATCAAAAATAATACTGAGAACATTCTCTAAGACATCTGTTCGATTAACAGGATTACGATCGAAAGAATCTTTGAAAACTGTCAGTAGCGTAACACAGCTATGAGGTGTGCGGTGAAGATTGAAATTTTTTATATCCTCATCCAATTTGTTGAGCACCTCATCACTATCATCAATAAATTTTTCCATATTATACGCGTCTACCATTAATCGTTCCTGTGCTCTTTTGAGGGGTGTTAGATATAATGTTTTCGATTCTATCTCTTCCACGTCAAAAGATTTACCTGAAATAAACTCACTTTCATGATAAGCTGTCATTAATAACAAGTGAGCCTCAGGAAATTCTTGTTCCAAATAAGCTTTTATGCCTTTTTGGTCTTTGCGGTATGGCTTCCAATTATCTATGACAATCCATTTAACTTCCTTTTTGTTTTTTCCATAATGAAGAAGTTCAGCTTCAATAAGCTTTTCAAACTTTTTCACCTTTACACCGTTGGCATCAACCTTTATGCCAAACTTATGTTCACTCTCCCATAATGTGAGAAGGAAATGACTTCCATAACAAGTCAGACCATACAGAGAAGGTGCAACTATATGGATATTTTCGCAATTTTTGATAATATCTAATTCAGAGTACAAAGTGGACTCCTGCATCTTGAAGACGTTATCAAGACGGTCGTCACTCAAATAACGATCAACCCAGATATATGGCTGTCCTACATACGACTCCATCTCCTTTCTCAGACGTTCCTGAATTAATATAGTGATTCTGTCTGTGTATGTAGTTTGTTTCTGTTCCTTTACTTCATTTGAAAAAGATATTACACCATTACTCTCTTCATCCTCAACAAAATCGGAACCAGGTCTAAATTTATTCCTTTTCTCTTGCCATTGACGATAGGTAATTTTTACCACCTTGTCATCATCCAATTCGATGAAATTATATCCTAAGATATCATCATACTTATCCGTGAATAACTGTGGCGCCTCACAGCGAATAAAG
Organism: uncultured Prevotellaceae bacterium; assembly: GCA_900315745.1. Lineage (GTDB taxonomy): Bacteria > Bacteroidota > Bacteroidia > Bacteroidales > Bacteroidaceae > Prevotella. Next base: position 61,823 of record ONAG01000022.1, on the reverse strand, counting down.
CCCTCTTTGATATCACAATAAATGTATTGGTCATGTGTGTGACCAGACAATACCATATCATAATCGCTTCCATATAGTTTTCTCAACTCATGTTTCACCCAATCCATGCAAAAATACTCTGGGTGGTGCATTAATAGTATTTTCTTAGGGTGCTTGTCTTCAGTTAAAAAACTATGTAAGGAACGGGTATCAACTCCAAGATATCCTTGGTCATTAATATTCTTGTATGCGCCACAAGAGAGAATAGCTGAATTAACAATGTGTACGCTCCAATTATCACTAATGTTAAATAAATTTGCTTGAAGTGAATAATTATCCATACCCATAGTATTTACCATATATCGGTGGAATGCTTCAAATTTTCCGAAAAGGATCCCTTTTTGAGCATCTTTCCTAATCAAATCATTGAATTTACCTTCATCATATTTATTATTGAAAATAGACAAAAATGAGTCTTCAACGTCTTTGACGACATTTTGTGACACATCATGATTGTCTGGAGCAATAATGAAATGATTCCTGTCAATACATAGTACTCTCATCAACTCTTTCACGATGGTTTTGTCAAATTTGGCATAACTCTCGTCAGATGGCGCAAATACCAAGTCGCCGCTTATCAAAACAAAGACATCGTCATAGTAAATTTTTTTACCTGTTCCTCTACGTCAACAATAAACTTACTCAATACAAGCCCTTCATTTTCTGGCTTATCGTAAGACAGTATATGTATATCAGAAATGTTTAGAAGTAATACTCTTTATATTGATTTTTATAATTATAAGAATTAAAAAAGCATATCAGACTCAACTAAGTTAGAATCTTTCTTTAGTCTCAATCTCATTCTATATTGTCATTGTTATATAAGTCATCATCTCCCCTTTTAAACACCTTGTAAACATAGGAATATGACTGTTCCTCCAGTCCTCCGGAAGCAATTGCTTTTTCGATATTCTTCTCAGCTCGCTCAATAGCCACGGCGAGTTTGCCATCGGCGCACATATTCTTCACCCATGCAGCATCCTTCAAATACTTCTCTTTTTTCAACAGTTTTTTCATAGGTTTTGCCGGATTAGAAAAGCATGACTTCAAGTATGGTGCCAATATGCCAGCAACCTCTCCATAGCTTTTCATCAACCTTGTATAATCAACAAAGTGAAGCAAGAACCAATATTCAATGCTTGGCATACTGGGGCATAATGTAACAATTCCATTTGATATTTCTGCCTGGAATTGTTCCTCAAAAGCCTTATGCTTCTTCTGCTTTGCTTCATCGCCATATATCGTGTCCCAATCAAACACACAAAATATCCTTACATCATTATTGGCACATAACACTTCTTTTATCCTTTTAGGAAAAGCCTCGGTGTAGTTCGACTCATCTCCGAAATATTTTGGCCTGATGTTAAACTTGTGTTCGGTTGTATCATTGATATGGGTGAAATACCAATGTTCCGTATTTGAGCCTCCACTGATGAGGAAAGGATATAGTTCACCCATCTCCCTCGTTCCATCATCCTGATATGGTACCGGAACAATGGGCGCCTCAAAATAAGGTCGTTTCTCTATGCCCTCTGCTATTTCTCTTTCTTCCATGACTTCATCCCATTGTAGCACCAAAACGCTTGTTCCGGTATGCCTCCCTTATAGATGAAAGACGATTGATTCCCCTGAAATCAGTCAGCTTATACAAATCCGTAACGCCCGATTTCTTTTTCTCAGTGAACCAAACAGAGTCTTTTCTAATCAAGTCATCCAGTAAATCCAGCAGGCCGTCATTATGCGTAGTAACAATCAACTGCGATCTTGAATGAGTCTTTAGATATTCAAACAGAATCTTCTCCAACAACATCGGATGAAGCGATGTCTCCAATTCGTCTATAGGCAGCACCGCTTCTTTCTTCAGTGCCTCAAAAACGGCGGCCTCTATGCCAAAAGTCCTCATCGTACCGGTAGACTCGTATTTTTTGTCCATTAGGTAGATTTCAGTACCATTATCATTCTCCACCGTATGTTCAAAAGTGGTCTGAATCTGTTCTGCAACTTCTTCCTTTTTGACAACATTCGACGAAATGTCGGTGATGTTGAAATCGGCCTCATGGAGGAACTGCACGAGATAGTTGACCAGTTCCTTGTTTTCTGAAGCCTGCTTCTGAGCGTATGAGGTTAGTTTTCTTGTAGGTGAAATCACAGGCATCAGTTGGTTCCTCATCCATTCTTTTGCCGCGTCTATAATCGGGAGACTCACGTTCACCTGGTTTCGTGCCACAAAGAAGGAGGTGTTTTTCAAACAATTCACGGTAATCATTTCTTTGGCAGCGGCACTGATTTTTTCTGCCTTCGGATTGAATTGTACATCCGACTGCCCATCCTTCAGCGTCCTTTCAAACAGCATGATGGGCTGGGTGGTCTTGTAATATGATAATTTCTCCAGATTCACTTGGTGTTGGTCCAGTTCCAACTGATACCAATACTTGGTGTCACGTACAAAGAAAACCATCTCAAAACTTGATGGTTCGTTAGCCGACACCATGTCAAGTTTAAAAGGAACAACTCCCGTTTCCGAATCCAAGTCTTTTGGTTTATAAGACCAAAAAAATGACAGAAAGTCTAAAACGCTCAAAAGATTGGACTTTCCTGATGCGTTATAGCCATACACGATGGCAAAACGTAGCAGCCGTGTGTTTTCATTGATTGCTACAACCTGCGAATCTTCCGCAAATTTGTCGATGGAAGCCTCAAAACTGAATCTCACTTCGTCTTTAAATGAGAGAAAGTTCTTGATTTTTATTTCCTGTATCATAATTATATCGATTTTGTTGGCGAAGATACAAATAAAATTTCAAAAGCAGAACTTTTATTTGTAAAATCTGCAAATAATTTGCAATTTTTATGTTTAGAATGCATTCGAATGGCAATTTCATTTGATTTGTTGAGGGGACTGTTGCAAAGGTTTCGAATTATTTTTAGAGACGTGCAATTATCTTCGTGAAATAGGTTTTTTTCATCTTCCCAGGCTATGTTTTACGGTTTGGGACGGTTGGGGGTGGCTGAGGTCTTCGGCGTAGTATTTGAGGACGATGTCTGACATGGTCTGCTGGCCCTGCTTGAAGACGGTGGCGTCTTCGCGGGTGACTTCCCGTTCCGGGAGGGGCTTGCCGTCGATGGTGGCGGACATCATCCATCTGCCGTTGGCGTTGCGGAGGTTGATGTCCTCGAGCCTGCGGCCGTCTTCGAGGGACACCGACTTCGGGGTGGCTGCCTTCTGTTCTGCGCCGATGCTGACGGGCATGCCATCGCTGTTGACGGCGATGGGCTGGAAGCCGGCCGTGCGCAGCTGTCTGGTGACTTCGGGGAACTGCTCTTGCGGCACGTTGGCGTAGACCACGTTCTTCTGGCTTTCGGTGTCGATCACCCGCAGGCTGCGGTTGGTGACCTTGGCCGTGTTCTTGGCGTCATCGTTGAATGTCTGGTAGAACATGCCGAACTTGCCCTCACGCTGGATGAAGGCTATCGTTTCTGCATCCTTGTCTTGTCTGGCACTTTGCCACAGGCTGATGACATCATCGGCGCTTTGTCGGGCACCGGCTGTCTGGCCTGCATCCTGAAGGTTTTGGAGTTTCAGTTCTTCGCGGAACACACGCGCCACGATCTCTGCGGCGGGTCGTGCGTGGTCGAAGAAGTCGTTGACATCCTGCCGGAACATCGGTTTCGGTCCGAGTGTCATTCCTTCGACTTTCGCGGTCAGTTCGTACTTGCCCGTAGTGTCGTTGCGGGTCATGCGCGGCATGGCCGTCAGCGTCATGCCGTTGGGCAGGGAGAGGTCGTTCCACCGCTCCTCGGGGACGGCGGGGCGGTGCACCTGCTTGAAGTCCAGTTTTGTCCCTTGCAGTTCATTGGCGAACTTCGCGTTGATGATGTTGGTGATCTCGCCCGGTTTGCTGTTGAGCAGGTCACGCTCGTTCCTGTTCAGCGTCTTGTGCCCCAGCAGCTGTCCTTCGGTGTAGATGGAGAGGGCGAACATCCCCGGCACCCGTTCCTGCTGCTGTGTGTTTCTGTTGAACCGCAGGATGGGAGAGATGACATATTCAATCCTCGACTTGTCAGTGACAGTGGGGAGAGGTTTGCGGGTGCCGTTGTCCTGGTGCGGTGAGACCTCCGCCACGTGTGGCCGTACAGTTTGGCCGGACTGTTTTGCATTCTCGGTCACGGTCTGTTGGGAAGTGTTTCCATGGTCGAAATTTTCGACCTTGAAGGCTTTCTCACCCAGTTTTTGCCTGAGGGTGTCAATCTCCTGGCTTGTCAGGCTCACGTATCTGTTGTCGCCCGACAGGATGGTCTTCCGTCCTACGAGGTCGGCCACGATCTCGGCGTCCTTGTTGAATGTCTGGAAGAACTCCTTGCCGTCTTTGGAGTGCATCTGCAGCAGTACGACGGCATCCTTGCCTTCTTGTCTGAGCTGTTTGGAGAGTGCTTTGTGGTGGGCGGCACGCTCCTCATATAGGATTTCCTTCTCGGTCTTGGACTCCTTTGCGGGGGCGGCGTCTTTTGTCTCTGCGGAGGGCGCCTGTTGTTGTGCGGCGTCTTGTTTCTGTTCCGCCTTGTAGAGCGTGAGGTTGTCGAGGTTGACGTTGGCCAGTTCCTTGGGGAAGTATTTCATCATCAGGTCGGTGATGGGGAACTGGTGCGCGAACCATCTGTCACGGTCCTCTTTGGAGAGCCTGTGGGCACCCGCCTTCTCACCGTTTATATATAGGCGGATGTCGAACATGCCGGCGACGTGGGAGTTCTTGTGTACGTCGTACTGGATGCTGGCATCAACGGGGAAGTCGAGCGTCAGTTGGGTGTTCTGCTTGGAGCCGGTGGTTTTGGTGGAAACCTGAGCAGCCTCTCTCGTCTCAGCGGAAGGGGAAGGGATTTCTTTCCCCTTTGGCTGTTGGGTTGGGCCGTCATGGGCGTTTGGGGCTGCTTTTTGTTCGGTAGCGGTAGGGGATTGCAAATCCCCGGCTCTTTGGCCGGCAGATGGCAAATCCGCCGGAGCAATAGGGGAAGGGATGGCTTCGCCCATGGGTTGTTGCTGTTGGGCCGACTGGGGGGGCTGAGCGTTTTGTGCGGCCTGTTGCTGTGCCAGGAATGCCTGGCGGTCCTCAGGGGAGAAGGCGAGAAAATGGTCGTTGCCGATTCTCTCGCCTTTGGCGTTGATGATGACAGGGTGGATGCCATGGAGCATCATGTCTGCCTTGACTGCAGAGAGATTCTCCTGGTAAAGGGACGCCACGGGACGCTGCTTGCCTTTGATTTCAGGCCGCATGACCTCCGTGGAAGGCGAGACTTTTTGGGAGAGCCGTTCCGCGTCCTGTCCGAACGTCTGGTACATGAACTTCTTCGTGCCGTAGTCACGCATCCGGATGAAGACCATTTCCGTCGGATGGTCTTTCTTCGCTTCCGCGTGTATTTTGGAGAGCGTGAGGATCTTGCGAGCCTCGCTGCCCAGTGAGGCCTCTTTTGTGGAAGTCGAGGTCTGTTTTTCCTCCTGCCTTGCCGGTCTGTCCTTTCCTGCCTGGGCAGAAGTATCCAGTTCTTTGGGAGGGTTGTTGATGATATGTGAGAGCAGGCTGGCGATGGTCCTGTCATTCGCCTTGAGGATGTTGACCGATCTCTCCTTGCCTTGGTCGTCATTGCCATACAGCCGTATGGAGCCGTCCTTCTCACGGATGACCCTGTTGACTTCGAATGCGATGCCCTTGGACGTTGTCGCCATGATGGGCTGTTCCGGGGCGATGCCGAATCCCCGGTTGCTGCCGATGAACTCATCGAGTTTGGAGACGATGTCCTTGGTGCCGGCATGATGGCCGTTTGGGGTCAGCTGGCTCGGGGCGTCCGCTTGGGAGGGTTTCTGGGCGGTGGACTCCTCTTTTTGATGGGACTGGTTCCTGGTGAGCTTGGGGTCCGGCAGCTGGTCGCAGATGGCCACCCGTTGTCCCGCCCTGATCAGTTTGGGAAGGTAGGAGTCCAGGGCGTGGTGGGGGAACCCCGCCATCTCCAGTGCTTTCCCGTCAGGTCCTTTCCGGCTGTTGCTCCTTGTCAGTGTTATCCCGAGGATGGAGGATGCCTTTTGCGCATCCTGCAGGTAAGTTTCGTAGAAGTCACCGACACGGAAGAGCAGCAGTGCGTCGGGATGCTTTGCCTTGAGGTCGAGGTACTGCTTGAGTATGGGCGATAGCTTTTCCTGCTGGCCAGGCTGCTGCGGTTCGGCGGCGAACTGTCCGTTTGCCTGCTGAGTCTTAGTTCCCGTTTCCTGAAGCCTTTGGATCTTTGCCTCTGTTTCCGGGGTGGGGGAGAGACTGTCAAGATGAAGGGCTGTCCTTGAGACCGGGCGGTCGAATGTCAGCAGCGACCCCGTGTCCGTCCGCTGGATGTCGATGAGCCCGTTGCCCCGCAGGGACATCTCCTGCATCTCGTAGGGGAACTGCCTGGAGGTATAGGCGTAAGTCTCCATTTGCGTCATTTGTCTGGCGTCGATGGCCGCATGGAGGTCCTCGGCGTCCCAGTTCTCGAAGCGCAGCGACTTCTTCCCTTCAAGGAAGGGATGGTCTTCGGTCCTTCTGACGGTATAGCTGTTGTTCTCTATTTTCTGGATGTCCAGGCGGTCCTTCCCGTCGTGGAACGACAGCCCCACGAGGGCTTGCCGTGGTGTTTGGTCGGGCTTCGGGTTTTGGGAGAGCGCCCTGGCTATAGTCTCGGCCTGTTTGGGCGACTCCGTGGTGAACAGCCATTGGTCACGGCCATGGTTCTTGGACTTGTCGCCGTTGCTGTGGAAGAACAGGGCGTTGCGGTCATCCTTCTTTCCTTGCCGAGCGTCATCTGCGGAGAATCCCAGCTGCAGGATTTCCCTGAAGGATTTGCGGGTGGCGTTTTGCAGCTGTTCCTGGGAGGGTAGGTTCTGTTGGGTCATGAGGTGTGCGTTTTGGGGTGAGACATGGAAGCGGGGAGAAAGGATTGGGGAGTGGTTACCCCAATCCTCGTTCAGAGAGTCAGCGTCCGTGGTGACGGAGGCTATCGGGCCATTGCCTTGGCTTGCTTCTGGGCCTGTTTGTTCTCCATCTCAGCAGGGGCGTAGTACTTGCCCACCAGCTGTTCGGGAGTGGCTTTCTGTCCTTTGAAGGCAGTCCAGTCCTCCTTGGAGATCTCCTTCGCGTCGAGCTTGACACCGTCGACGACGCCGTTCATGAACGGCTTGCCCTGGAACTGCCACACCTTGACGTCGGTGACCAGCTTGCCCTCCGGCACCTTGTATCCCGAGAGGTCGGCGGCCTGCGTCTTGGCCTGCGCCTCCGGCAGCACGCGTGCGTACTTGCCGTCCATTCCGACGACCTTGTAGGGAATCTCCTGTTCCTTCATCGTCTTCATGAGGTCGGGCATGTCGGCCTGCTTGACGTTGATGTAGGCCAGCTGCGCGTTCGGGCCGTCCTTGATCTCCTTGGTGGGCTTGTCGGTGAGCTGTGCGACCTTCGCGGCGTCTGCCCCGTAGGTCTGGTAGAACTTGCCGTACTGGCCATCGCGCTGCACGAAGGTCATGCGCTCCTGCTCGCCTGTGCCCCGTGCGTCCTTCCACACGTCGACGGGGCTTGCGCCGGCCTTCTGCTCGGCTGCCTGTGCCGGTTTCTGCTCTGCGGCCTGGGCGGGTTTCTGCTCCTGGGCCTCCTGCTTCTTCTCGGGGCGGTAGCGGTCGATGTTGTCGGGCAGCTTCTGTCCTGCGAGTTCCTTCTCGAAGTACTTCGGCAGCAGCGAGGCGGCGAACGCCGTCTTCTCCTCCGGGGTCTTCTGGTCGAAGAACGCCTTGCGGTCCTCGATGGAGAGGTGGTGCCCACGTCCCTGCTTCTGTCCGTCGACGTAGAGCTGGATGTCGTAGACATGGTCGAGCGCCTTGTTGGGCACGACGTTGACCTGCACCTTGGAGTCAGGCTTGATCTCGACGGTGTCCGCCTTGCGCTCCTTCGGCTGTTCCACCTTCTGCTCGGGAGCCTTCTGCTCCTGTGCCGGCTTCTGTTCCTGCGCCTCCTGCTTGCGCTCCGCGTGGTGGCGCTCGATGACCTCCGGCAGCTTCTGTCCCGCCAGTTCCTTCTCGAAGTATTTCGGCACCAGTTCGGGTCCCGTCACCTTCTTGTCGAAGAAGTCCTTGCGGTCCTCGATGGAGAGGTGGTGTCCGGCTTTCTTCTCGCCGTCCACGAAGAGCTGGATGTCATAGACGCGGTCGAGCACCGGGTTCTTGGTGATGTTGAACTCCACCTTCGAGTCCGGCTTGATCTCGATGGGCTCCACCTTGCGCTCCCTCGGCTGCTCCGCTTTCTGCTCGGCGGCGGGGATGGCTTCGCCCTTGGGTTGTTCCTGCGCTTTCTGTTCCTTCTGTTCGGCGGTGGCGGGGGCGGGGATGGCCCCGCCTTTCGTCTGCTGCGTCTGTGCGGTCTGCTGTTCCTGTGCGCCCTGGGCCTTCTGCTCGGCGGGCTTCTCGACAGTCATGGACTGTCTGGCGGAGCGCAGGTCGTCGAGGTGGCTGGCCAGTTTGGAGAGGGAGTCGTCCGTCAGCTGTGAGGCGGAGACGGACTTCTTGGAGCCTTCGATTTCTCCGTAGAGGGAGACGGTCTCGTTCTTGGTGATGGAGACGGTCTGCACGTTGATGGTGGCGCCCTTGTTGGTTTCCAGGGCGACGCGTTCGTTCTCGTTGAGTCTCACCTTCTGGTCGGGACCGATGGCCGCGCGGATCTGTTCCGTCGCCTGTTCCCGTGCCGGTGATTGGCTCGCTGCAGCCTGTTGCTGCTGGTCAGCCTTCGGCTGTTCCACTTGGGGTTGTTGTTCTTCGGGTCTCATGATTTTTTCCTCCGAATTAGGGTTAGACATGTTATTTGTAAAAGAAGAGTATTGTCGTGTTGTCATCCTCTCCGCGTGGTCCTCGGCCTCCCTGAAGGCCTGTTGCTGCAGGTCCCGGGAGCTGTAGAAGTCCAGTGCGCCGTCGAGCACCTTGCGTTGCGACGCCGGGGAGAGGTCGTTGAAGTCGGTCCGGTCGGTGCGGGAGTCTTTCCCAGCGTCCTTCCTGACCAGGAAGTCGTATGCGTCCGCCACGTTGTGGAAGAGCGTGATGTTGTTGAGGTCATCAACGATGAGCGCCCCCACGGACTGCAGGCCGCCGTCCTTGTCGTACAACGTCCTGGGGTTCTCGAACGGCATGATGATGTCGGTGAGGTGGCCGTTGGCGTTGGCGTGCTGCATCAGGCGCTCCCGCTTCACCTGCAGGTCCAGGTTCTGGTCCATCATGTCGTTGAGGGCGCGTCGCAGCACCTCGAAGCGAGCCGTCTCGTCGAGCGAGTCCAGCGGTGCGGGGCCGCCGTTGCCGTGCAGGATGATCCCGCCGTTGCGGTCGACCTCTATCATGGACACGTCCATGACGGGGTGCCTCGGGTCATCCGCCATCTCCTCGTCACCCGTGGGGATGTTGTATATGCGGCTGCCGAGCGTCACCATCTGGTCCAGCGCGTGGTTGGTGATGTCCCTGACCAGGTCCTCCGTCTCGTGGAGGGAGTGCAGTTGGTTCTCCCGCAGGTCATAGTCGGACAGGAAGCGACGCATCCTCTCGTAGACCATGTCGATGTCGGCGTCCACCACCTTCTCCCGCGTGCCGTGGTTGAGGTTCTCTATCTCATAGCTGGCGCGGTACCTGCCCTCCTCGGGGCCGGAGAGGATCTGCTGGAAATAGAAATGGTTCGGTCCGAAGTCCACCATCAGTCCGTCGTACCGTATCTGGTCGGGCCCCATGGTCCGTCCGTCGTCACGGCAGTAGCTGATGGGATCCATGAGGTTGTAGGGCATGTTCTTCTCACGGTCGGTGAATCCCAGCCGGGAGATGTCCGTGATGATGCCCTCGATCTTGTTGCCCGTCTGGGTGTACCGGCTCTCGGTGTCATCGGGGTTGAAGACCATCTGTCCCATGTTGGACTCGCCCGTCAGCCTCACCTCCTTGTCCCAAGGCGTGACGTTGACGTCGGTGCTGATGATGACCACCTTCTCGTTCCAGTGCGGGTCACGGTTCTCGAAGAGCGTGTAGAGGTATTTCTCGTTGGCTTTCGACTGTTCGGACTGTTTTTGGGCAGTCCTGCTCTGTGTCACCTCGTCGAGCGTCGGGTAGGAGAGCGACGCTTCCGCCAGGTTCCACCGGCTGACCGCCACCGCTTCCTTCCGGGCGATCATCCGGGCTATTCCCATCGGGTCGGACCACGTCTCGTTGACCGTGTGTCCCGACTCGTTCTTCTCGGTGACGTGCAGCTGTCCGCTGGCCTTGTCGTAGTCGCCGACGTGTATGAAGTTGCCGTTTTGGGCATGGAGGACGGTGTTGGTGATGCTGCGGATGAACGTGTCCGACACCCTGCCGTTCTCCAGCGAGCTGTCAGCGAAATATTCCACCATGTTGGCGTTTTCGATGGCCTTCTGTAGCGGTTGTTCGAGCTGTTCACGGATGACAGTGTATGCACGCTCGTTGCCTCTTGTGGGCGACTCCAGCGGGAGGGTCAGGTAGTCCCCGTTGGCGTTCTTGCCGTGGAGCAGGAGCGTGTCCGACGCTTTCTGGTATTCGACGGACACGGGGGCGATGACCGTCTCCGGCCTGTGGCTCCCCTTGGGGCTGAAGTCCAGGAAGGGCGTCTTCACCCATCCGCTGGTGTCCATGTAGTGTCGGTCCTCGGTGTCGAACTTGACCGGCATGACGATGATGCCTGAGTCACGCAGCCGCGCCTTGATGTCCGCGAGCGGGTTGGCGATGGCGTGCAGGTCGGAGTATGTTGTAGCAGAAGGGGATGGGATGGCCTGTGATGACTCGTCTTTCGCCTGCTGGGAAGTTTGCCCGGGGGTGTGAATGCTTAGTTCATTGCCGTCGGTGACGGTGACGTACTGTCCCTTGCCGGTGACTTCGGCCAGGATGCTGTCGATATCCCTTGCGTCGAGCTTGGTGACTGCGAATCCACGGTCGTAGTTGATGGGCAGCTCCAGGAGGGAAGAGAGACGCTGCGCGTCTTTGCCGTATGCCTCGTATCCGTCATCTTTGCGAAGGATGACCAGTGTGTCGGGATATCGCTCCTTGATGCCAGCCATGTCCTGCGTTTCGGCGTCCGTCAGCTTCGGTTCTGCGCTGACCATCTGTAGTACGAAAGCCTGGAACTGCAGGGCATGCCTCACGTCAAGGAACTTGACGGTCAGGTCATCGCCCCCGTTGTTGACCATTTGTTGGTCGGGGTGCTGCTTGAAGTAGTTCTCCGTCAGGGAGTCGATGTTTTGCGCGTCGATGCCGTTGCCCACGGCATAGCCCAGTTCGACCTTCCTGCCCTCGTACGGAGCGATATCCAGGTATTCGGCACGGATGCCGCTGTCGTTGCCGTAGAGCATCAGCCTGGCCCCTTCTATCTGTTCGTCATTGTCGCGTTGCCATTGCGGGTTGGCGAAGGGCAGGGCGGCTTGGGCTTTCCGCTCGAGATCCTCCAGTTTCCTGACTTCAGGCAGCAGGTCCGCCTGTCTCTTGAAATCGATGGCGTCGTTGATGTCGAAGAACGCATAGGAATCCTCTCCTGCCACCAGTTTCCCAGGATGTTGCTCATTGTATCTCCTCGCCAGCATTAGGGCGTCGGTGTTGTCGCTGTTGTCCCGGTCGATGAAGACGAAGGCTTGTTTCTCGCTCTCGTCCATAGGAAGCACCATCGGTACGATGTGCGTGTCCTTCCCGTCGATGATGACTTCTCTTCCGGGAATGAACAATATGTTACTGTTCGGGAAGGCGTTCTGTACATGTTCGCGGGCATCGGCAATGGCCTTTTCGCAGTGTTCGTCTTCTTGTCTGAGCCTGTTGTCGACGGCTTCCTCCAGTGACGTTTCCTGTTGGCTGCCGACCCATGCCTTGAGGTATCTGTCATCCACTTCGCTGATCGCTTTTGTCAGCAGTTCAGTCGTTGTCAGGTCATCCAGTTCGTTGATGTGCATGAAGGCGTTGTCATTTCCGAGTTGCACCTGGATGTTGTCATGTGAGATGTCGATGGAGGCCATGGAGTCTTTGAAGTCGGTCTCATAGGTCTTGATGCCGGCGTCATGCATGTCATCCATGAGCGCGGCCTTGAGGTTGCTGGTGATTTGCGCGGCGGCCATGCCCATCGTGTCCATGGCGGCATCCGTGTCGAGGTCGGGGATGCTTGTCCTCTTTGTGGCACCGTCGGCGTATTCTGCCAGCGTCAGCCTGCCTTCGGCCATTTCGATGGAATAGTCGCTGTCCCAGAGGTCGACCTCGGAGACGTTGGCGGTCCTCATGATTTGCATGAGCCTTTGCTGTTCTTGTTCGACCAGTGTCTTTTCTGCGGGTTGTCCGTAGGGCGGCTCCGTCACATGTTGGGAGGAAGCCAATGGGTTCTCCACCGCCGCATCCATCTCTTCGGAGCGTTTTTGGGAAGACCGTACGATATCGCCCAGCAGGAGGATCTTGGACTCGTCGTGGAGCGAGCTCAGGGTATGCCTGACGCCCTCGGTGTCCTGGACGTAGATCTGGTCTTCGGTGGAGAACCCGATTCTCTCGGGGATGACGATGGCGTTGTGGTAGTTGTTGTCGTTGTCCCGTGCATGCACTTTTACGGGCAGGTCGTTGACGGGGATCACGTTGTCCTTCTCCATTGCCATGAGGTCCTTGACCTTTTCCTCCATCTGGGGAGTGAGGTCGTCGATGGCCATCTGCAGCGTCGTCCGTGCGATGGCTCCCGGCATGTCGAGGACGTCCTCGGCTTTCGAGCCATCGTTTTTCTGCCACACCAGGTGGCCTTCCTTGACCTCTATGTAGCTGCCGCCCCAGGAGGGGATGGCGTGCTCGTCCAGTATCTTCATCATGGTCACTGCCCTGTGTTCCTGAGCCTGTAGTTCTGAGTCCGCGTATGTGACGAGTGCGTTGGGTTGCACCCTGCGGTCCATCTTCTCCTCCACCACCGCCATGAGGTCGTCGTTGTGGCGGATCTTGTCGAGGAACGCGTCACGGTCTCTGGTCAGCATCTCCGCACCGAGGAAGTTCTCTATCTTCGCCTGGTCGAGTTGCAGGGCGCTGCCGCTGTCCTGCTGTTGTCCGAGGTGCTTCAGGATGGCGGCTTCCGCCTTTCGCAGCACCGTTATCTGTTCTTGCGGCAGGTATTCCGAGACGCTGTTGAGCAGGACGTTGCCGTCCGTCATCTGCAGCCATCCCGACTCATCCCTGTGGATGCCGTCCATGGCCTGTGTCTCGCCGGCGTATATGTCGCTCTGCCATGTGGCGAAGGGATGTACGGTGGTCGGCTCGAAGGAGACGTTGATGATCTCGTTTTCTGCCATCAGTGCCGCCACCCGTTGGCGAAGCATGTCCGCCTCTTGGGAGAGGTCGGTGGCGATAGGGGAAGGAGTTTCTCCCCGTTCTTCTCCGTTAGAGAGGGTGTTGTCAGCAGAAGGGGAAGGAACGGCTTGGGACTGCTGCTCCGCGTTTTTGATGAGGGACTCCGCCGCATGCCGTGCAAACACCTCTTGTTGGGTTTCGGAGAGCTCTGAGAAAGGGAAGACCTTCGGTGTCATGTCCTCGTTGTGGCCATGCAGCATGAGGGTGCCACTCTCGTCAAGACGGACCTGGTCGCCCCATGGCAGCGTGACGCTGTCGGTCTGGTGTTCCTGCATGAGTCGGGTCAGCGCCTGGGCGTCGTGGATGGTCAGGTAAGCCTGGAAGGGAGAGAGTCCATCCGTTGGGGCCTGCGTGGCTTGGACGGACTGGTCTGCCTTATGGCCTGTGACAAGAGGGGAGTAAGCCTCTCTCCGTCCCTCTCCTGTAGAGAGGGTGTTGCCAGCAGAAGGGGAGGGGATTCCTTCCCCTTTGGGCTGTTGCTGTTGGGCGGTTTGTCCGGCCACTTTCTCTGTGGCTTGCTGGCGGTCCAGGATCTCCTGTTGCTCGGCGGCGAAGCTCACCACGTTGAGTTGTGTGAATCCGTTGACGTTCTCGAAGGAGAGCGTCTTGGACTCACCGCTCTCGTCGATGCGCACGATGGCGAGGTGAGAGTCAGGCAGTTGTTCTATCCAGTTGTCGGGAGCGATGTGCAGCCTGCCGTCCTCGCGTCCCGCGACGTGGGCCATGAACAGGTCACGGGCCTCCTGTGCGGCGATGTCTGCGAAGGCGCTCAGCACCTCTACCTTCTCGTGTTTCTCCATTGCCTTGTAGTTATGGGTGTTCCCTTCGGGGTCATGGAGGACAAAGCGCAGCCTGTCGTAAGACCTGCTGTCATCCAGTGCGACCGTGTCCCTGTTGGGAAGGGACACCTCTTTGGCGTCCGTGTGGCGGACGAATATCTCCAGTTCGCTTTCGAGGTGGGAGACGAGCAGCTCCGTCCCGCTCCATGCCAGGGAGTTCTGCTCCTCCTTGGGGAGGTCGTTGAACGGGACGGTCCTGGTGAGGTCGCTGTAGATGAGCTCCCCCTCCTTGTTGTCGATGACCTTCCCGTCGTAGAGCGCCAGGGTCTGCATCTTCGACACCTGCATGAGCTGCTGCAGGTATTGCGGGTAGGTCATCCTCTGGCTTTCGTCTGGATTCAGGGCCTGTTCCGCCTCTTTTTGGTTCAGTTCGCCGACCATCCGCACGGCATTGTCGATGACCGTGATGCGGTCGGGCAGGTGAAGGTTTTCTATCGGGTATTCCTTGTCCTCGTCGGTGATTACCCTGAGTGCTCCCTCGTCATCCATCCGGATGGCGTTGACGATGATGTCCCGCCTCTCTTTCGGGTCGGGGACATGGTAGAGCGTGGCCACCGCGTCGTCTATGTACAGCTTGTCGGTCTGCATGTCCACCATCATCGCCGCCAGTTTCAGTTCTTCTCCAGCCAGTCTCTCCTCCATTTTCTGGATGTTGTCGGCCACATGGTTGAAGATGTCGGACTGCCTGCTGTGTGGCAGGTCATTGTAGCTGTAGTCCGCTGGCGTGCCGTTCGTGTCGTGGGCGTGCAGGGTGAGCTGGCCGCCTTTGAGTTCGATGGACTCCCCGTCGGGCAGGTCCATCTTTCCGATGCCGTAGTCGCGCATCACCTCTCTGAGCGCTTCGTGGGCCATCTGCATCCGGCTTTGGCTGATGCCCATCTCTTCTTTGAGCAGGTCGTTGACCTTGTTGAGCAGGTAGGTCTCGTCTGCCTCGATGATGTCGTAGGAGGGGAAGGAGTTCCCTTCGGTGTCCGTGACCCTGAAGTGGTTGTTCTCTATGTGGAGGGAAGTCACCTGGTGGGTGTCGCCCGTCTCCTCCCATCCTCTGAGCCTCACGGTGAGGTCGCGGTCAGGCTGCAGCGTCGCCTGGTTGACATCCGCCGCCTCCATGTTCTCCAGCAGCTGCATCCTCGCCTGGAACACATGGGCGGTCTGGAGCGCCTCCTGCAGGTCCGTCTGCTGGACGTGGGGTCTCTCCTCCGCCAGGGGGATGTCGTACTGCCGGCCGTTGTGGTCGAAGTCGTTGATGCGCAGCTCGCCGTCTTTGAGGTAGATCTCCCCGTCTTTTCCAACGCTCAGTCTCACTTCCGGGAACGGGGCGATGAAGTGCATGAGCTTCTCGTCCTGCATGAGTGTGAGGAGCTGTTGTCTCATCTCGGCGAGAGCCGGCTCCATCCGTTCCTGGTTCTGCCGTACGAGCAACTGCTGGGCGCCGTCCTCAATGGCCTTCTCGGCCACCTTGTTGAAGTCGCTGCTGTTGACGTAGTAGGGGATGTAGGGCTTGCCTTCGTCGGAGACGAGGTAGGTGTCGTGCCCCGGCTTGTCCTGCGCCACGGCGGAGATGGTCACCGTCTCGCCTTTTGTGAGCCTGACGGTCATCGGCTCCTCCAGGGAGATTCGGTCGGTGTTCAGCTGCTGCAGGAGGGACTCCACCTGCATGTCACGGTGCAGCGCCGTGGCGTTCTCGATGCCCTCGAGGAGGATGTTCACCTGCTGGTGGAAATCCCTTTTCGCCAGGTCGTCGGCGATGAACTCCGGCTGTTGGCTGCCCTCGGGCATGTGGTACCACCCGAGCTGCAGCTGTCCGTCTTTCAGGCGTAGGATGTCGGCCTCGCTGATGAGGACCACACCCTCCTCATGCTTGTGGAGCCACTCGTTGAACTGCGGCTCGGAGAGCAGGTCCGTCAGCTGACGGGTTAGGCTTTCGATGGAAGCCTTCTGGATGAAGGCCGCGTAGTCGTACATCGTCTTCGAGATGGCCATGGACGCGCCGTTGCTGTCGTACTGCACGTGGTAGTACATCTTCTTCGGCGTGTTGGCGTCGATGATGGAGTCGATGGCCGCCTTCCTTGCCTTGAAGTACTCCTCGTTGGAAGGTTTTTCCTCGTTGCGTGCCAGGAACATTCTTTGGAGGAGCTGTTCGAAGGCCTTCATCTCTGGCGTGGGCTTGTAGTAGGAGCCCAGGTTGCGCCTGACGATGTTCTCGTTGAAGCCGCTGAAGGCCCTCTCTATCTCTGCGGCCTTCGCCTCGGGGAAGTTCCCCTTCTCGGGCGTGGCCGCCACGGTGAGGTTGTTGTCGAGGGCGTATTGGATGAATTCCGCGTTGGTCATCACGCGGTTGGTGCGGTCGGGCATTTCGAACCTGACCACCTTGTTCAGGTTCATCTCCGCTTTCGCCGCCTGCAGCTTGGACTTGCCGTCGAGGAAGTCCTGCAGGTAGTCTCGGTGTTGGTCATGTGTAGGCATGGTGGTATGGTTTTTGGGGTTGTTTCTGTTGGTGTCTTGCTGTTCGTTGGCGGAGAGCAGGTAGTCGTAGGAGACTTTCTGGAACATGCGTGCGACATCCTCCGTGCTCTCCGCGAGCGTGCTCTTCCTCTTTTCCGGGGTCATGTCCATCCTCGTCCTGACGTTGCGTGCCTCGACCTCTCCCGCGCTGACGGTATGGTTCCTGTCCGGCGAGGACATCTTCTTGTCGATTTCCACCATCTCGTCCATCATCTTCAGCATCCGCTCCTCCTTCGCCTCGATTTGCTTGATCAGTTCGACCCCCAGCCGGTAGACCAGGGGCTGTGACGTTTTGAGGTTTTCGATGAGCTGCCTGGACAGTTCCGGGTCCGCTTTCAGGATGTCGTCGCCGAAGCCCTTGTGGTTCTCGTCGGTCACCTTGTAGTAGGCGATGTGCGTCCTCTGGCTCCATCCCGGGAGAGAGTACAGCTGGTGGAAGAGCCTGGCCTTCTCCTTTCCGATGTCGTCGATATCGTCCTCCAGCCTGTGGAATTGCCGCTGCAGTTCGGCCACTTCGCTGGCCTTCCGGAGCGGGGCGCCGTACGCGAAGCCCTCCATGTATTGGATGGCATGCTGTATCTCGTGGGCCAGCGTCCCCGCGATGCTCCTGGCGTCGGGCCTGCCGTAGAGGTTGAGGTGTACCGTGTCGGTGCGCGTGTCGTAGTAGCCGCCCCCGCCTTTCCCCGAGTTGTAGATTTTTAGTCTGAAGTCCCCTATCTGCGGGTAGGCTTTCAGCACGGGGGAGTCGGGAGACAGGATGTCCCTCAGCCTGTGCTCCTTTTTGAAGTTCTCATAGAGCCTGTCCAGCTGCTGGGTGTAGGGCTGTGTCGCCGTGCGGAAGTTCTCAGCGCTGCTGCTTCTGACCGCGTTCCAGTATTTGTTGTATGTCTCGACCCATTGGGCCGCGAAGTGGTTGGGGTTGATTTGGATGTCGGGAATCTCATGCCTCCATTTGCCGTCGGCGCCCCTTTCCCATCCTGTGGCGATCTTTATCTCCAGCGGGCGTTTGTCATGTTTCTCCATGACCATCGCCATCATGAGGTCATCCAGGCGGTTCCGCCCGTCGGAGCGGTCCATCTCGGCAGCTCCCTTGGTGCCTATCAGCTGGAACTGGAATCCGCTTGGTCGCTGTGATGGGGCGATGTAGGGCGCCGCTGTGTTGTCGGCGGATGGCGGGAGGGAGGAGAGGGATTCCTTCTCTACTTTTCCCGTCTTGTCGTGGGTGTGCTCGTCGGCTTTTTCGTTGGTGTTGGCGAGAGGGTCGTTTCTCTTGCCTTCGGCGGCCAGTTCGATGTGGTTGTCGAACAGGTGGAAATTGCTGGTGCGGCCCAGTACGGCGATGCGGACGTCGGTCTTTTCGCCAAATGCTCTTGCTGCCGCGACGGCTGTAGTCCCCGTGTCCAGCACGTTGTCTATGATGACCGGGATGCGGTCCTGGAGCGTTTGCTTTGCCGCTGCGGACTCGTCAAGCCGGAGCAGGGGCGATGGGAGTCTTTCTATGCCTCTTGACTTCTTGATGTCATAGAGGGAGGGGTGGGGCGTGGCATGCAGGACGTCCGCCGTGCGGGAGCCTGTCAGCCTGGCTGTCTCGTCGGCAAGCGCTTTGGTGTAGATCGCATGACCCTCGTGCGAGGGCATCGGTATGAGGATGACCTTCTCCTTGCCGGGCATGGCGTTGATGATGCCGGCCATCCGCCGTGCCGACTCCTTGATGGCCGCGGTGTCGCCCTCCTTGATGCCATGGGCGAGCGCGCGCACCTCGTCGTACGGCGCGGCGGAGTAGGCGAGGATGGTGCCGTCATGCTGGGCGTTGTGCCGGGTGGGTTCGTTGGTGGCAAGAGGGGAGGAAGCCTCTCCCCGTCCCTCTCCAGTAGAGAGGGAGTTGTCAGCAGAAGGGGAGGGGATTTCTTCCCCTTTGGGTTGTTGCGACGGAGTGGCTTGGGCATGAAGGTCGGACTGCTGTGGTACGGCAGCATACGGGACGTTGTTGCTGGTCTCTGGAGATCGTGCGGCCATTTGGAGGGAGAGCCGTTGCGGGTTCACCTGATGCAGGAGGTCGTGCATGACACGGCTGGCCACCTCGTCTGCGGAGTGGTAGTGGATGTGCAGGAAGTTCGCCGTCTTCTGCCAGAAGCGGTCGATGGCCGCCTTGAAGCGGTCGAGGATGTCGCGTGACTGCTCGTCCGAGAGCCCTGGGGCATGGCTGTTGAGGGCACGCTGCAGTTGTTTCATGCCCTGCCTGCCTGAGTACCGTGCCAGCACCTCTTCGGCGATGTCGCTGTCTGAGGAGAGGTGGGCGTATTGCTCCCTCACCATCTCCCAAATTGGAGAGACCTGTTTCATCAGGCCGATGATGTTGCGCCACTCCTCAGGGTTGTGCTGCTGCATGGCCTGTGCCCAGAGATGGGCGTACTCATGGATGGGTGTCTCGCTGGTGGCGATGCGCGGGTCGATGTAGATGGTGTCACCGTGCGTGAAACCGTAGGCGTCGCCCTGAGACGTGAGGAAGAAACGGATGCCGTTGTTGTGGAATCCTGTTTTTTGAATGTTAAAATCGGATTCGTCGAAATAGGCTCGATGATCTTTTGGTATATTGCGGGATTTTTCCTTCGCGTTTTGCAGCCTGACGTTGGTACGGGCGGCATCCAGTACGGCCTGCCCCTCCCGCCAGTCGGTGTTGACGGGGATGCCCGCATCCTGCATGAGCGAGACGAGCTTGTCTCGGAGGACGATGTCGTTGTGGAGCAGCGCTGCCTGCGGTTCCCGGATGAGACAGCTGGCACCTGAGAAGATGACCCTCTGGCTCTCCCGTGCCACGTCCTCGGTGGCGGTGGCGAGCGTCCTGCGCCGCTCCTCGGGAGTCATCCCGGCACGGGCCACCGTGTTGCGGGCTTCCACCTCTCCGGCCAGGCTCCTGTAGTTCTGGTAGTTTTTCTCGGAAAGCCTTCCGGCGACCAGGTCCAGTTCGGCCATCTCCATCTTCTGCCTGGCGAGGATGTAGGCCTTCAGCTCTTGTTTGTGTTGCCTTTCGTATCGGTCACGCTCCTCGTAGGCCATCAGCGCCTCATGGGTGTCGGCGCTTTGCGTGCGGTAGTCGATGGTCTCGTATGCCTTGTAGATGTCGTGCAGTGCGGCCATCTCTTTCTCCGCTTCGAGCCGCTGCTGGTTGGCCACCGTCTGGATGTTGCCACCTGTGGCGAAACCCTCGGCGTGCTGGATGGCATGCTGGATTTCATGCAGCAGCGTTTCAGAGACGCTCATCGCGTTGAGGTCTTCGGTGTCGAAGACATGGAGTTCATTGACACTGATGGTGATCTGCCTTGTCTCGGGGTTGTATGCCGCTCCTTTGGGCCGTTCCCTGTCCGTGATGACTGGCATGGACGCCATGTCGGGATATGCGTTAAGGAACGGGGCCTGCGGCATGAGTTCGCCCAGCGTCACTGTCCTGCCGTCGGCATGGCCGTCACGCAGCAGCGAGAGGGAGTATTCCGGCATCTGCATGTCGGGAAGCTCGTATCTCCATTTCGCGTCGGCACCCTGTTCCCATCCCGTCGCCATCTTGACGGAGAGGGCGTCTTTCCCCGCCTCTGTCATCTCCTTCGCCGTGGCGAGGGCGAGGAGGATGTCGAGGGAGCGGGCGGCGTTGTCCAGTTGCGCAGCACCGATCTCACCGATGAACTGGAAGCGGGTGTCTGGAGACAGTGAGATGAAATCGTCATCTCGCATGTTGGTACCCGTGGCCTCTTTGGGGGCGTTGTCCGACAGCCTTGTCAGGACCGCCTTGATGTCCGTGACCTCGTTGACCGGCAGGGCAAGGGAGAGACGCTCCGCTGCGCTGCGGTCTGTCTGTGCGAGGGAGTGGATCTGCTCGAAACGCTCGTTGCGGTAGTCGATGAGTGCCCTGTGCGCCTCGTAGAAGTCGATCATCTGCTTTTCGTCGCTGAAGAGCATGCTCCCATGGTCGTAGTACCCGTCCAGTTCCTTGTCGCCGATGCCCTCCCATGCGTCCGCGGCACGGTCGTAGGAGGACACCGGGACGTCGAGCAGGAAAGACTCCTGGTAGGCGTTGTCCGCCAGCAGGGCGAAGAGGTTCCCCTCGCCCGTGCTGAGTGTTGCCGTGGCAAAGCCGACGGGCTTGTCATCATAGAAGATGTTGCGGATAAGATGCTCCTTGCCCCGCTCGCCGCCATCGGAGATGGTCTGCGAGTATCCGACGTGCGGGTTGTCCTCGCTCTTGTATGACTGTCTGGCGAGGATGTCGGCTATCTTATCGTCATCCCGGGTGATGATGATCTCGGGCGTGTCCGGGTTTTGGAGATGGTCAGGAGTGGGCATTTCTTATTTTTAATGTTATATAATTATATATTAAAATAATTATTTTGATTTTTATATTATAAAATAATATAATATTGAAATGTATTGTTTTGCTTGCTGTAATTCGCTTGTTATCAGTGTTTTGGTGAAAGTGTTGTGAGCGTGCTGCTTGCCTTTTTGGAGTGGTTAGCGCATTCCTCGTCCTTTGTGATGGCTCTGTTGCTGCTTGTCGGAGAGCATGTCGCCGTAGGACTTGAGGGTGAGACTCTCCTGGCTCATGCGGCCGTGTTTGTACTCCACCACGTCGTCGTGGGGAACCGATATCTCGGGCATCTTCTTGCCGTCGATGCTGGCGGAGAGCCGCCAGTCGCCTCCCACGTTGCGGAGGAAGAAGTCCTCGATCTTGTGGGCAGGAGCGGGGGTGTTCTGGCTCATCGGGAGGGCGGTGCCCAGTTTGGCTTCGGCATGGCTGACCAGCTGTCGGACGGTTTCCGGGTCCACCTTGACGGGGCGGCTGCGGTTGCTCCAGTCATCCCGCAGCAGGACCTCGTCCTTGAGGTCGGCGCCGAAGGTGAACTGCTTGAAGCCCCGTGGGTAGGCGCCGTTGCGCCCTTCCGGGTCGTTGATGGTGGCGACGTACCGTCCGTCAGCGATGTCTTTTTCCACTGCCACCTTTCCTGACTCCACCTGTCTGAGCAGTTCCTTGACCAGGTTCTGTGGAAGGAGCTTTTCGGCATTCCTGAGGGCACGATCCACCTCGAAGAGGTTGTTGGTGTCCATCTTGGCGACGGGGTAGTAGCCCTCCTCGCTGTTGCCGGCGCGGTAGGAGCCGTCCTTGGACTTCTTGATCTCCATGAGGGCGACCTCCTGATGGCCGAAGCGGTGGGGGATGGCCAGCTCCGGTCTCGCCGACGGATGTTCGTAGGTCTGCGGGACGGCGATGGAGTCGGGGTATCCCATCCGCTGCAGCGTCTCGTTGATGGCCTGTAGCTGCCTGGCCTCCGGCTTCAGGGAGTCGAGGAAGGCCTTGCGCTCCTCCTTGGTGTAGTCGAGGAAGGTGTCGTTGCTGATGCGTCTGCCCGTGTCGTCGATGATGACGGGACGGACGTTGCTGACCATCAAGTCTGCGCGGACGGCATCGAGGTTCCCGCCTTTGACGGTGGTGTAGGGATGCCGTTGTCCGTCGATCTCGGGGCGCATGGCAGCCACGGAGGAAGAAACCTTCTCTGCCAGGCGGTCGGCGTCCTTTCCGTATGCCGTGTAGGTGTATCCTACTGAGTCAGGGTTGAAGTCCCTGACGAAGACGATGTCGGAGGGGCGCTCCTTCGGCGTCTTTGCTGCCAGTTCCGAGAGGGAGCGAATCTTGTCTTCGAGTTGCTGCTTGACTGATATCTTCTCCATGTCGCCTTCCAGGACGTGGTTGTAGACCTGTGGGATGAACTCGGGGAATTCGCTGAGGTCGAGTTCCTGGTTGGAGCCGCCCATCTTGAATGTGATGATGCCCTCTGTGGGGTGTTGCCACACTTCTGTCAGGCGGTTCTTCTCTAGGTCGGAAAGTCCCATGTCCTCATCGGTCTCCAGGACGAGGATGTCATCCTCCTTCGCCTTGAGGTGGATGTCCTCGCTGGTGTCCATGAGCAGGGCGCTGAGCTTGTGCCATGTCATTTGTTCAGGAGATAAGGGATTCAGGTCGTCGTCGAGCCTTTGCCACTTTTCGTTGAGAATGGAGAATTGCCTGCGGGTGTAGTCCTCGTCGACGAAATTGGTCCACCCGTGGCTGGTGAATTCTCGTGCTGCTTCATGGAATGAGATGATGCCGGCGGCATATCTCCAATACAGGGACTCGTTGACCGTGGGGATGTCGTAGGACCCGTCTTCCGACTTTGTGTGGAAGAAGGGGTATCCGATGGCTTCGAGTTTTTGCCGCTCTGTCTCTGCCGTAGTCTTCTGGGAAGCCTGTCGGGCATCGACGTCAGGGGAAGGGTGTTCCTCATCTTTTGGGCGTCGCGTGGTGTTGTCTTGGGATTGCATATCCCCGTCTCTTTGGCCAGCGGATTGCGGATCCGATGGAGCCTGGGCTTCACCCGGCTTGGAAGGCGGCATCAGCGGTTCCGCCACCGACATTCTCGGCTGTTCGTCGATGGCGGGGTATGGGGTATGGGACCCGGGGTCCTGTGACCTGGCGGCGGTGGGTGTTTGCGACGGCGCAGCCGTCACCTCCCGGGAAGGCTGTTGGGCGGTTTGTGCAGACTCTCTCGTCTCAGCGGAAGGGGAAGTGATGGCTTCGCCTTCGGGTTGTTGGGTTTGGGCGTTTTGTGTGGTCTGGGAGGGGGATTGCAAATCCCCGTCCCTCTGGCCAGCGGATTGCAAGTCCGCTGGAGCTTGGGTGCTTTGGGTGGTTTGTTGGGCAGTTTGTTGCTCCGCTTTCCGGTCTTCTGCGGTGGAGTGTCTGAAGATCGGTTCTTGTCCGACTTTCACGCGAGCTTCGTCGATGATCTCGCCCATGCGGTTGACCGTCTTGTTGATGTCGGAGATCAGCTGCTGCATCTGTCGGGTCTTCTCCTGGATGTTGGCCGTCTCGTTCCAGCCGCGGACGTAGGCGGCGGAGTTGATGAACATGTTGGTGGAGTATCCCATGGCCGAAGCCACCATGGCCGTGCTGCTCTCGACCCTCATCTCCTCGCGGGCGTATCCCCGCTTGTCGCCCGTGGCGTTGAGTTCGATGTTGAGTTCCTTGTGCATGGAGTGCGCCCCCTCGTGGAGGAACGTCGTGTAGTAGTCCTGTCCGCCGATGATCTTCGCCTCGGTGTCCTTGACGGCGATGACGGCGTCGCGGTCGGCGTCGATGGCGGCAGCGACCTGTCTCGCGTAGTCGCCGATGGCCTGGCCGTCCTGCCTGAGCATCCCCAGCTGGCGTCCAAAAGTGTTCTCCAGCATGACGGTGGCGCGGAGTTCCGTCAGGTACTCCTTGTTTTTCTTGTTCTCTTCCACTCGCGCCATCTGTCGGTCAGCGTCGGAGAAGTCCGTTATGGCGGGCTTCATGGAAAGTGCCGGTGAGACATGCTTGGTGATGTCGCGGTCCAGTTCCTTCTCCGTGTAGGGGATGTTGTATTGCTCCTTCATCGGCACGGTGATGGTGTCCCTTGAGGGACTGTAGAAGGCATCCTTGCTCTCCTTGTCGAAGACGATGGGGCATCGCCATGATTGGTTCTTGAGGATATGGTCGATGGCCGGTTCCTCGTACATCCCCATGGTGTCCTGCCGGAAGGTCTGTGCCTGCTTGGGCATCATCCGCTCCACCAGCTTCTCGTAGAGTTCCGGTCTCACCTCCCGCATGTTCGTCTGGTCGATGTTGAAGATGACGTGCGGGATCTGCGCCCATATCTGGTTGTATTTCTCCTTCTCCTCCTTGGAGAGTTTCTCGTATTCCTTCGCGGTCAGCGGCTTCTCCTTCGGCTTGTCGGGATTGACGTACAGCGGTGTGTTGAAGACGACGATCTCCGCCTGTTCTCCTTTCCTCACGTGCACCGCCTCGTTCCATTTCTCTTTCGGGATGCGTCCCTTCTCGTCCATCAGCTTCTCGTTCATTTTTTGGATCTGGTTGAACGTGGCGTAGATGGGCGCCGTGTGGTTGTTGGCCATGGTCGCCATCATGAGGTAGAACGAGTTGCCGCCCGTGTATTGCCTTCCGCTGATGTTTTGCGGGAAGCCGTGCCAGGAGCGTTGCGTGCTCGCCCATCCCATCTTCCAGTCGGAGCCTTCGATGACCTGTGCGTAGGCCATGAGTTTGTCGTACATGTTGGACAGCGCTGTCGGTCTCTGTTCGCCGTCCTGTCTTTTGGGGTTGTATTTCTTAGCCATGGTTTTCTTGTTGTTAGCGGGTTGTTTTTGTATCTTTGGATTGTGTGCAGCCGTCGGGCCATGCGGTGTCCTTTGCTGCCGGGTGCGGCAATGGCGTGGGTTGGCGGAAGGGTATGGGATACGTGTCCCTGCCTTCGCCTGGGTCCTGTCCTGTCCGTTCATCTGGCCGTCGGGAGAGCTATTTGCTTCTCGCGGTTGTCTTCATGCCATGTCGGCATCACTTCCGGCGTCCTGCCGCTCCGTTCCGACGTAGCCTGCTACGCCTTCGGTGGAGTGGATGGCAAGCCACTCAAAGCCTTTGCTGTTATGGCATCAACCCAGATTTCCGGTTGGGGATGGGGAGATTAAAGAAGGGGAATTAAAGAATGTGGTATTAAAGGGGGGCCGCTGTGGTGTCGCGGTTGGTGGATTATGGGGGGAATCTCTGCGTGGTCATCTCCTGACGGAGTGTCTCTCGCTCCTTTTCTCTTCGGGATTCCCTTGCTGGGCGGGAGGTATGGTGCTGGGCCTCACCTTGGTCAGGTTGGCCTCTGTGAGGCTGTCCTGCGCCGACGGCCTTGCCAGGTATACGTTGCAGTCTGTCTCGTACAGTCTCTTGTAGTCATCGACCGTCATCCTCGTGAAGGGGACGGTGAGGTACCCTTTGTGGTCGGAGCGGTTGTAGAGCGGCAGTCCCAGCGTGCCTGCCACGTTGATGGCGCTGTCGGAGAAGGCCTCGATGAACCCCCTCTGCTTGATGAGGATGATGGTGTCGGGGTTCTCTCTGGAGAGGTGGTCGTTCTGTCCGATGAGCGTCACCAGGTTCTCGTCAAGGGCCTTTCTGGCAAAGGTGTAGTCTTTCGTCGCCTGCGCCAGGCTGTCGAAGTTGCTGTTGAAGAAGTCCCGCAGGCTGTGCAGTTCCTCGGCCTCCAGGTTGGTGAGGTAGGACTCGCTCTGTCCGTCAGCCGTGTTGAACAGCTGCAGGGGCACGGCAGTGGGTTCCATCCTGTCTTTTGTGTCGAGGGACGTCACGAGGAAGAGCCCGTGCCGCAGTTCGATGGTCTCCTCGTTGCCGAAGATCTTACCGCCGGTGTGGTACCTCACCGTGTCGCCTTTGGACAGAACGGCGAGGAGACCCATCTGCGTCAGCAGGCGGTTCCCCTGTGCCACGTCGTTGTCCTCTTCATAGGCGAAGGCGATGTCGGTGGCGGGTTCAGTGATATGGTAAGGGATGTTGTTGTGTTCGAGCAGCGCGACGCCCGGCCGTCCGATGTTGATGACGGGGATGTCGCCCAGGGTGTCGTCAGGCATCAGTGCGAGTTTCTGTGCGATGGCCTTCGCGTCTTCGCCCAATGCGGTGAAGTTGCCCTCACCGTTGCGGAAGAGGATGGCCGGCGACTCTGCCAGCGCCGACCTTGTCCTCTCCGCCTGTGCGGTGATGGCGTTGAGTTTCTCGTTGATGATGCGTGGGTGTAGTCGTGTTTTCTTCAGAAGATCCGAAAGCGATGCTTCGTCTGTGTTGCGTATGATGTTGGCCAGGTCGATGGCTGTCAGGTCTCCCATGCAGCCCGTGATGTGGATGTTCTCCGCCCAGCTGACGAGCTGTCCTGCGTTTGCCGCATGGTCGAGACGTGCAAAGTCCTCCCGCTCGTCAGGTGAGAGCGAGTTGGCGTTGCGGACATAGAAGGTCATCATGTCGGCAAACAGTTCGATGGTGAATTCTTCCTTTGGAGTGGTCACGTCGGTGTGGTGGCCACCGTAGTCCAGTGTTTCCATTTTTGAGAGTCATTTGCATTGAAGCGTTCAGTGGGCAGGGAATATGGGGAGGGCAGTTTTTCCAGCCCGCCCTCCCCTTCGGGGTTTATCCCCCCAGAGAGTCATCAGGCGATGTCTGCGCCACTTCTTGTCGGACGTGCCGTCCCCGCGTGCCGGTGAAGGCCATTCGGGATGCCGGCTATGGGGAGCGGCTTGTCCGTCTTTCCCGCATTGGAGAACTTCCAGTTTTCTCTTCTGCGGTGACAGGGCCATTCGGTTTTGTCCGGATGTCCCGGTCGGTGTCCATCCATTAAGGAGTTTCCAGCGTAAAAGAATTTTAAATTTATAAATATGACGTCTTGCCGTATCTGCAGGCCGTGCCTGCCGTGTGGTCATCCTTTTGGATGATTTCGGGTGTGCTGTCCGTCAGATCCTGATGGAAGCCCCCTGGTTCTTGTTAAGTGCCTCGTCGAGGTCGATGTCATCGTCGAGCGCATACTGCATGTCGATGTGCAGCTTGCTGTCGGAGAGCTCCTGGTAATCCCATCCGTTCTCGTCGGCCAGCCAGAAGCCGATCTCCTCCGGGTGGACCTTGTCCCATTCCCTTGCAATGGCTGCGTCCCAGTCATCCCTCGTGCCTTGCAGCACGCGGTATCCCGACGGCTCCGTCAGGTCTATGCCGATGGTGTAGGGTGTCCCGTCGGCGTCTATCTGCACGGGCATCCCGTTGCGCAAGGTCTCCCGCATCTCCATGTTGATGTCCACGTCCTTCACCACCGACGGTATGGCCACGTCCCTTGCCCTGACCTTGAGGATGGCGTTGGTCTCCCCGTCCAGCTGGGCGTAGTACGTCGTCTTCTTGTTGAACTCGTCGTAGACGTTCTTCTTGAGGATCAGTCCGTGCCTGAGGTGTTCCATCTCCGGTTCGTCGAGCCTGAGGTCCTTGTCGTTGGGTGTCCGTGTGCGCAGGGGCAGCACGTACAGTGAGACGCCCCCCTTGGGTTCGCGGCTCATCCTCAGCTTCCCCAGGAAGATGTAGGTCTTCCCGTCGCCCTCCACCTCCATCTTGAGCAGGGGAGTGAATCCCCCGGTCATGAACGTGGAGAGGATGTCCTTGTTCAGGGCAAGGATGCTTTTCTTGGAAATGCCCAGCTTGTCCAGCTGCCTGTAGGGGATTTCATGCTCAAGAAAACTGCGGTTCGATAACATAGTTATGATATTTTTGTGTATCTTTGCCGCAAAAATAGGTAAAATATCATAATCAGCATAATTTATGAGAAACTTTGTTTTGACTTTAACGTTTGTTAGCAGTTTGTTGATATCCTTTTTGCCATGTCGGGCACAGTTCAACACCGTCACCAGGGACACCGTCCCCATCCGTCTGATCGGGCAGCCGGCGCCGACCGGGAAGGTCGGTGCGGTATCGGGTGAGGAGCATGGTTCTGCGGCCGTCAGCTCGGAAGGAAGCACTCCGTTGGGAAGTGAGGAGAAGTTCTATGAGATGCCCGTGATGCCTGGCTTGGGTCAGGGAAGGGGAGGAGGAACGCAAGGAAAGGAAGGGGTAGTCGGCCAGGATGGTATCCATGGCCTTTCAACCGGTGCTTATGGGCAGGGAGTAGTCGGCCAGGGGCAGCAGGACAGGCCCCAGGGTGCCATGGGGCAGGAAGGACAGCAAGAGGGAAGGAAGGGGTTCTTTAGACGGCTCTTCGGCAAATCGTCCAAAAGGGGGGATGATGGAGGGAACCGTTCCCGCGGCATCTTCGGGAGGAGGAGACGTCAGGCCCCGCAGGTCATCATTATGCCCGTCCAGACCGTTGTTGGGGAGAATGCCGATGATGGCGGAAGGAAAGGCAGGGACAGGATTGACGAGTACACGGAGGACAGTGAGGACGCCCTGTTGTTCAGGGAGCTGAAGGAGGAAGACCTGCGCCGTCTGGACCTGTTGAGCCAGCGCAGCACGGTGTCGATGCCTCTGCAGCGTTTCTATCTCACCTCTAAGTTCGGCTACCGTAAGGACCCTTTGGGACAGGGCACCCGTTTCCATGACGGCGTGGACCTCAGGTGCAGCTATGAGCCGGTCTATGCGATGCTGCCCGGCGTGGTGACGAAGGTGCAGCACGGCAGCACCGGCTACGGCAACTATGTGGTGCTGAACCACGGGAACATCGAGTGCCTTTACGGGCATCTGAGCGATATCGGCGTGGAGGTCGGCGAGGCGGTTCAGGCAGGCGACGTGGTTGCCATCAGCGGGAACACCGGCCGCAGCACCGGTCCCCATCTCCATGTGAAGATGACCTACATGGGTCAAAGGGTGGATCCGCTGGTGTTCATCGACTACATCAACGACTACATCCACCAGCTGCAGAGCCAGCTGTATGGCGGGAGCGGGGTGGGGGACTACACCTATGCCGAAGGTTCGGACCTGACCATCGAGAATCTGATAGCCACGATGGAGCATTACGGCATCCACCACCAGAGCGTGGTGCTGGCCCAGGTATTGCTTGAGACAGGGTACCTGAGTTCGTCCGTTTGCCGGAACAAGCACAACCTCTTCGGCCTGACCCGCCGTGACGGCCAGTACTATGAGTTCGCCACCTGGCAGGAGAGTGTCAAGGGATACAGGGACATGATCCAGTACCGTTACAAGGGCGGCGACTATTATGAGTTCTTAAGGAGGATACCGTATGCCGAGGATCCCAACTATATCTATAAGGTGAAGAAGATAGAGGGCCAGTTGGGAGGATACGGGCTGAGTGTTGGGGAAGGAGGGGAGTGAAGAATGAGATGGGGTTCTTTTTTGTTGGTTCAGTTTGATTTAATTACAAATTAAATGCATAGCAAGGTGATGCATTCAATATTTTAAGATGGACCTTGATGCCATAAATTAGTCCACCCCAAAATGGATGGACTAATTCACTTTTAGTTTATAGTTTGGGTTGATAACAGTATGTTATTATTATCTAAACTTTACGCTCGGGTTAAAATATTTAATGATGGGACCATATTTCTTCATTTCATGATTATTCATAAATCTTGCTTTTTTTGACAGTCTTGTCAAACTTCCATCAGGGTTTACTCTGTACGTCTGCACATGAACAGTTCCTTTATGAAATACGCGTCCATCGCTATTTTGATGATCGTGATTCCAGTCAAAATCTAGAACAGTCTTTCTGTCGATATACACCTTGGCCTGAGAGGCCGATCCGTCGGTTCCTTTTTTGAAATAAATGTCAGATGTGTTTGCGTAAGTAGGCAGCCCAGCATGAGTACCAGTTGGGTCTGTTATCATGCTGATCATTTTACCAGTAACACCATTGATTGTCACTCTTGGGCTCTCGTCTTTGTACAAATACTGACTGAACCCTCCACTTGGTATATATTCTCTTTGATTTCCCATGTTACAAAAATGCATAATTGTGATTGTACCTAATTCCTTCATAGTCTCTTCCTCTCAGCCATTCTAAGAGTGTAATGTCACTTTTGAGAAACCCCAACTCTTTAAGGTTGGCGTTAAGAGCTTCTGATAGTGTCATGACATGGAACTCTTCGTCGTAATTGCCTTTGATACCATGCCCGATAATAATCTCTTCATATACACAGCGCAAAATGTAGATATGATCTTCATTGTCTTCTTCAAACATAATAAGATCATTGGATGGGGCAATTTCATACTCCATTTTATATCTCATTTTTTCAAAGAACGTTCTCTCTTTATCAGAGACATAATGTCCTATCATTGAAGTGAATAGATCTTCATCTTCTTTCCAAAGTTTATTTTCTGGATTTTTCATTTCTAAATAATTTTGTAATGTGGTCTTTAATAAACCTGACAGGAGTTGATATTCCAGGAATCTCAGTTTCCTTGCCATAAATGATAATCGTTGTAGGTGAGAGCAGTGATTCCACCTGTCTGATACCATACTGCCACAGTTCCAGTGCCTGGCGTGACCAACTTACGCCAACCCCACAAATAGCGATGACACTATGTTGTGGTAATCCTTCTAGACACCATGGAAAGGAATTCGCTCCTGCCCAACTGGCAGTTGGAATCACGTTAAAACCGCATT
The DNA here is from genome assembly GCA_900315745.1 of uncultured Prevotellaceae bacterium. Taxonomy (GTDB): domain Bacteria; phylum Bacteroidota; class Bacteroidia; order Bacteroidales; family Bacteroidaceae; genus Prevotella. The sequence continues at coordinate 31,071 of ONAG01000022.1, read as the reverse complement.
TCTGCCAATAAGCACCGGCAAATCGTGTTTTATACACGCTATTCTTGTTGATTTGTAGTGGGGCATCTACATACATTGAATAGTCTGGTGTAAACAGGCAGTCAAACTTGGCCAGAGTAAAAGTAGTCTGTTCAAGTCTGTCCCATGTCAGATGGTCAAACGTGTAATCATCTTCGAAAATCATAAGAGCCTGCCCTTTGCCATCGTATTGTCTACGTTTGGAAAAGGTACAATACTCATAATCGAGCGGACCATTGTATGGCTCCAGTATAGGAAACCAATTTGGTTCAGACCATCTCATACCAAAAGACAAATGCAGATTGTTATATGTAAGCTTTCGTTTCTCGGTTGCAGATAGTTCTGCATAGAGTGGGTTATGTCCACACTTTGTGCAAGACATGACATACATATCCTTCGTTGAAAACAGCGTCGGATTTGAAGTTGTCGAAACTATATCAAAATATTTTTTTAAGCTCATAATTATTTTTTTTGTGTTTTACTATGAGCCCTTTTGTGATGCATTATTCATGCAACCATCGCAAGGGCACGATGAATATTCACTATAGTGATCGTGTCTTGCTGATGATCGTCATCCTCTGAAGTATAAATATGATATCTCGCTGACAATGTAATCCTCCTAACAAAAGATCGATTGTCTATGTAGTCTTGATGTTTGTCTTTAGCTTTCTTATTGAAAAAGTCGCTTTGAAGAACTCTGATAATGACATTGTCACGCCAATTGAATCTGGATAAGTCGAGACTATCATTTGGTTTGCAACTAAGAGAAGCAACTATCTCCTTTATATAGATGTTGCCTATCCCCGAAAACAAATCGAAGACAGGAGAGGTGAGTTTATGTACTTTCTGTATGAACTGCTGACGTATGGCATCCGCGTCAATGTCCATCCATGACTGAACAGTTTTATTTGAAGATTGGCGTTTTTTGAAGGTTTCACAAAAATCTATGAACGTTACCATCTCGTCGCCAGTGAGCATGGTAATATGTTTATTGGCATTATTAAAGTATGCCCTCATTTTGCGGACATGAGCATCCGCTAGTGCGGCGAGCAGGTTCTCATCTATACATCTGCACGTCGTGTCCTCTATCTCTACACCCTGCTCACGGGCTATCACGCGAATAGCTTCAAGGCGCAGTCCACTGGCCTCCTTCACTACATCTGCCGATGTAGCGAAACCGAACTTGAAATCGACTTCTCTTCTTCTTATATCAGATTTCAAGATGTTGTCCAGAATGGAAAGATACTGTCTCAATTTTAAATGAATTTGTGCAAAGATACAAAATTGTAGAAAGAACATCAAACGAAAGTGAGAAATTTAGTTAATCTGTCTTATTAAAAGTCGGTGGAAAAATGACATCAAAAATACAAAAAGTCGGTGGAAAAACAGCATAGAATTTTGCAAACTCGCTGGAAAAACGTATCTTTGCAATCGATTATAATACTTTTGTATGGCGTTAAGGAGAAGAATATCAGAAACATTAAGGCAATGGAAGGCCAAGCCGAACCGTCTGCCACTGGTCATCATGGGCATTCGTCAATGTGGCAAGACTTTTATCACCCAACAATTTGCAAATGACAACTACAAGCACGTTGTCTATATCAACTTCTTCAAACAGGAGGAGAGGAAGACAGCTTTCTATGGCTCCAAGGATGTGGACACCATCATCCTCAACCTGTCGGCCCAGATGAGGAACGCAAAGTTCGTCCCAGGTGAGACCTGCATTATCCTTGATGAAATACAGGACTGTCCAGAAGCCCGTACCTGTCTGAAGTTTTTCAAGGAAGACGGTCGTTTTGACATCATCGCCACAGGTTCATTGTTGGGCGTTCAGGGATATGGACAGGAGGAAAAGAAGAGACGTAAAGGGGGGGCTGCCAGACAAGAGAAAGGCAGCAACTCCGTTCCAGTAGGCTATGAAGAGATTGTGGAGATGTATCCGCTCGACTTCGAGGAGTTCCTCTGGGCGAACAACATGAGTGAGGAAGTTATCAATGTATTGAGGCGATGTCTAACAGAGGAGACGCCTGTGCCGGAAGGCATCCACGTAGCAATGAAAACGTTGCTGTACCGCTATGTTGCCGTTGGCGGACTTCCTGCTGCTGTGAATGCACTGTTGGAGACCGGCGACATGAATGCGGTGAATACAGTGTGGCAGTCCATTCTTAAGGAATACCGTTCAGACATGGTGAAGTATGCCGATGACAAGGACAAACCCCACATCCGCGCATGTTTCAATGCCATTCCCAAGCAACTGGCCAAGGAGAACAAGAAATTCCAGTGGTCCAAGGTGGAGAGCGGTGGCCGTGGCGTCTTTTATAAAGACTCACTGCAGTGGTTGGAAGACTCAGGCATCATCCGCCGATGCTATAATTCCAGCATTACAGGCCTGCCATTGGAAGGTAATGCGATAGACAATATTTTCAAAGTCTATACTGCCGACATAGGAATCCTTGTCGCCATGTTAGGCGGTTCTACAAGAGCGGACATCCTTCAAGGCAATCTGGGTGGTTACAAAGGAGCCATATTTGAGAACCTGATGGCCGACACACTCATCAAGAAAGGCCAAAGTCTGTACTACTTCCAAAAGGATTCTGGTATGGAGCTGGATTTCCTCATCCGCTACAAAGGCGAATGTGTCCCTGTAGAGGTGAAAGCCCGTACAGCACAGGCCAAGAGCATCGCCACCGTGAGAAAGCACCCGGAGAAATATGGTGTGAAGCATTTCATCAAGTTTGGCGACTACAACATCGGTCGTGATGGTGACCTGCTCACGCTTCCAACCTACATGCAGTTTCTTCTGAATTTGGAACCAGAAGATATCGTGTTAGAACCCATAGACATGGATGCTTTAAACTCTTTGGCCAGGGAAATGTTGAAGAATTAGTTGTATGATATGAATAGACTCCTATCATTCTATGAAAACAAGGTATCCATTCAATGTTTCCTTATCCGCACCGGTCTCAAAATGAACTTGGCGGTGCCAAAGATGTTGAGCGGTATCTGTTATCCAAAGGAGCATCGATAATAAAAGCACAACCCTGTCGTTACTATAAATGAAGTGCATTGTTAATTTTAAGCGAAGATTATGAAACAGATATTTGTTGTATTGGTTCTTTCACTTCTCATGCCATTGACTTCATGGGGACAGGAGGCATGGGAGGTCATGGATGCATGCGAAAAGGACATGCCGCCATCATCGACACAGGCGAGTTGTTCCTTCTTTCAAGATGAGGATGGGGAGGAATATGACTACAAGGAGAAGACGATGCAGATATGGCGCGATGAAGACGACAATCAATACAATGTGTCGGTGGGTGCTCCCATTGTCACCACCCGTCCATTCTCCAAGTCCGAGGCCATTTATGTGAAAGGTCACGTGCAAATATTGGAAGGTGACAAGATCGTCAAGATAGGATACATGGGCTACAATCCAGGAGACGAGGTGGAAAGGCATGTCGTTGTATGGATGCAACACACAGAGAGCGGTTTGTTTCGGGTAGGCGGCGGATTCGTACCTGTGGAAAATATGACAAAAGTGTTTGAGGGTGACATTGTCATCAAGAGCGGCGGGCAGCCAGGCAATTGGATTCAATTGGTGGACATCACACTTGATGAACCCTTCACATATAATGATGGAGGCGTGAGAATCACCATATTGAGTTACGGCGAAGCCAGCGACCACGATGTGTATTTCGCCCGTTCCAATAAAAACATCAAAAACACTGCATTGTGCTCGACGTCCGACCAAATGGAAGACGTTTCCAACTCCCCACAATCCGACTTTTCGCCACAATTGAGATACACCATAGCCACAAAGGTGGAATATCTGACAGGTCAGGTCAACGACCAAGACGGGAACCCCGTTGCCGGGGCGGAGGTGACTCTTACCAGTTGCAAATGGGAACAGAATGAATACAAAGGAGTGACAGATGAGGAAGGTCATTACCGGGTAAGAGCGTCGGAGGGTCGCAACACATTCCTGCCTTCGGCTAAAGCCCCGGGGCATATCCCGTACAAGGAGATAGGACTGCAATATGTTTTCTCAAAAGATTATGATTCCTGGTCTCTATTGTTTGAAGACAAGAAAATGGACTTCACCCTTTTCAATGCCTTGGATTTCAAGGCAGGGGAAGTTGGAACCATCATCCTGCCTGTGGAACCCGATGCCACGATAGGGAAATATTACCGGCTTGACCATCGGGAGGACAATGTGCTCGTATTCGAGCGTGAGCCCATCCCACAAGCCAATGTGCCCTATCTGCTGATGGTCAACGAGGACTGCCGTGTGGATATCAGTGGGATGGACTTATCAGGAAAGCCAGGGCAGACCGCATTGGAGCAAATCTGGTTCAAAGGTAGTTACGACAACACCGACATGGTCATCACCACGAACCAAGATATCTATTTTTTTGACCATACGCCAGACTGTGAAAACGGACGTATTGGAGGATGCAGGGCTTACATTTTGGTGGATTTATTATATGGTCCATTCTACTACAAACTCCAGGAAACTAATGGAGTGGAGCAACTCATGCTTGTTCCAAATGGCGATGAAGGGGATTGTTACGACCTGCAGGGCAGGAAGCTGCCGTCGGGCATCATCCCACATGGAATATACATATCCAATGGCAAGAAACATATTGGCCGCTGAGCAGCCATCTCTGGGACGCTTTTTGACTTATCCACTCAGACTTTGATTTATCTCTCCAAGACTCAACAGACATGTTTATCAAAGATAGAACTTTTAAAGTTGTTAATATTGCATATATTATCCTCACTTCATTATTGGGGATGCTTTTGATCTATGGGATAATCAACACGATGGTGAGCCTGAAGTATGAGACGGAGAAAGAAATCATGGATTTGCATACCAATCCGGCCTCGGATTATATCAGGCAAACATTGGAAGTGTCATGTGAATTCCTGGCCTACGTGTTGTTCAACATTCTGTATTTGTTGTTGATGGGACATGCTAAGATAAGGAACACACGACAGTGAATTTGTGAGTCGAGATTTTTGGTTTATTTCAGGTAAAAAAAGTCTAAGTTAAAAGTATCATCCTGTCGGCTGAGAACATAGCCATCAGGTTTTGGAACAGATACCATAGTCGTAAATGTATAAGAAAAACTATCATTAAAATGGGAAAGGCATTTTCAACATTTCAATCAATGGCGATAGCCATATCGATAATGGCCTGTATGGCATCATACTCAACATTCGCACAGGGGCCTACAAGAGAGATGATTCAACAGTCAGGGGTGATAACAGACGCACTAGACAGCATCTGTCAAGAAGGATATAACCTCTACGTTGCAGAATGTGTCAATTGGGAGTCTACCGACTCTTTGTTGGCTCATTACAATGTTGATGAGATAGGCCACAGTTTTATCTGGCAACCAACAAACGATTCGTGGAGAGTCATTTTCATGGATAAGGAACAGAAAAACTGTATTTTCGATTTTCGTTACGACCTCAAAAGCGGAGAGCAGACCATTTCCTACGAACCTCGTCCCATCTCTGAGAATGAAAGAGGGATTTTTGAAAAGAAAGACCTCATGTTCAAGAATGCCATTGAGCAATACGGTGACAGCCTGCGTTATGACCCCGACTATGGACGACCCAATTTCGACTTCGTCCGCATCGATGACAAGACCACCCGCATGTATATGCTGCAAGGAGTGGAGCGTACCGGCATCATCCCATTCGGCAATGACCTCAGCATAGACTTTGACAATGAAGGCAACATAACCGCATTCCGGCGGTATCACCGTTCGTTCATACCTATTTCAAATGAAGGCGAGGCAGCATTCCATTCTCATTTGAAAGACAATCCGTACATCACACCAACTGATGTATGCAATTTCCTTCTCTATCATGGAAACATGAAACAGACTTACATCCTCAGCACCGCTCTTGGCTGCTATATCCTTTATGATGCAGAGCGTAATAGTGCGACTTTATTCCATATAATCGGCGATGGGGAGAATCAGCAAGAATAGTAAGAAAGCGAATTTGAAAAACCAAATTTTGAAAAATGAAAAAACTACTATTGTCTATTTCAATGATATTCATTGTGTTGATGGCTTATGCTCAATCATGTCCAGACGGCAAGCATCCACATGCCATCGACCTTGGACTGCCCTCCGGCACGAAATGGGCATGTTGTAACGTGGGAGCAACCACTCCGGAGGGTTACGGCGGCTATTATGCATGGGGCGAAAAAAAGATGAAATCAGTATACAACGAAGTTACTTACAAATATTGTTCGGGAACCGATACAAATGGGGACGGATGGTATTATGACGAGGACGGATGGTTGGATGAAATAGTGAATTATAAAGAACTCGGATCCATCAGCGGCACAAAGTATGATGTAGCACACAAAAAATGGGGTGGCAAGTGGCAGTTGCCTTCACCAGAACAGATTGTGGAACTGCTCAACAATTGCACCTCAACATGGATAACGACTAACGGAGTCTCTGGACGGATTTTTACCAGTTCCAATGGCAACAGCATCTTTTTGCCAGCCGCAGGCTACTATAATGGAACTTCCCTTACTGGAGCCGGGAATAACGGCGGGTATTGGTCTGGCCAGGATTCAGAGCATAGCGCAATCGACCTAGATTTCGATTTTGATGGTGCTCATTGTTATAGCATGTCCCGCTGTTGCGGTTACAGCGTTCGACCGATTTCAAGATAGGTGTGAATCAGGGACTGATCAACAATTACGTATAACTCAACCAAACATGATATGAAAATGAAAAAGTATTGTCTGCCTATATTATTAATCCTGTGCGTTTGTTGCTGCAAAACAACGGCTGATAATAGAGGTGAGCATGTTGACAATGCCAGCACGAACCCTCCTTCTGACGTGGTTGTCATTAAAGACTCCTTCCTAACTTCAAATGACCTTTACTCTTCGGATAAAGAGTTTTTAGTGTCAAGGAATTACATCGGCACTCGATATGTAAGTGGAGGAGATACGATTATTGAGGAACCCGTTTTTGGTTTACCGCCGAATGTGATGAAAGAGATTCATTCCTACGGAAAAGACATTATCCCATATCTTATCAGTCATATTGATACCAAGCAAAATGGCATAGCAGGATTTATCAACCCATACGATTCCAATTTGAGAAATAAGATTCTCGGATGCCCATTGGGCGTCAACTATGCCTATATGATAGAGTTGATTATGGCAAAAGATACAATTGTTGACAATATTCATTATGCCGTAGGACATGATATATGGTACGAGAAAATGAAACCTTACCAAATCTATGGGCAATGTGTCATCATCAGGAAAAAGGATAAGGACAATCCACAAAAGTCGGAAATGACGGTTGATGATTTGAAAACGGTCAAAGCCATATACAACAATTGGTGGGAGAGCAACAAGAATGAAGACCTTGATTCTTTAAGGAAGAAATGGAGAGAAGACGGAAGTCCCTTGCGCAAATCTTCCTTTATGTGGATATGATAAGGGCGCGAGGCATAATATTATCAGAACAGATGAAAAGAAAGCTTCTGGTCTCATTGGTTGGCATCATTGTTCTGATACCAATCGGACTCTATTCCAGACAAGTCAGCTGGCTTCCGGATGAGGTTGGTGATGCACTTTGGGCAATGATGGTCTTTTGTTTTTGGCGTATCATACTGGTCAAGAAAGGCCTACCCTTTGTTGCACTAATTAGTCTGATTCATTCTTATCTCGTGGAGTTCTCCCAGCTGATTCGTTGGCCTTGGCTGATGTCTTTCCGGGGTACATTTATTGGTCATATGATGTTTGGCCAGGGCTTTCTTTGGATAGACCTTCTGGCCTACCTGATTGGCATTTCCCTCATTTATTGGGTGTTCCATGCCATTGAACAAAGATGGGGATAGATAGTGTATGGTATTTGCTATCCGTGTATAATCACACTTCAGGCTAGAAGCAGAAGAAGTTATCATGTTGGAGTTGGTGACCATCACCGATTGTTCTATTTCATATTTGGCGCCGAAGAAATCCTCAGTATTTCATGGATTTGCGCAGCAACCTCCTGAGCATATCCCATGTCGTATCCCACACGGAGGTAAATGACCGGTTCCGCGGGATTCTTCGTGTTGATGACCACGGCGTACTCGTCAACGACATATGGTATTATCGCCATGTTCTTAGGTGCGATGCCCGTGATGTCGTCCATGGGAATCTCTCTGCCTGCCACTACGAGGATGCCACGCTCGGGGTATGAAAGGACCACACCGGAAATCTCGTTCGCCTTCGCGGCATTGAGCACCACCACGCTGTCTGGTTTCCCATATTCCTGCTCCACTTCTTCCACGCTGTGGAAAAGCCTTCCTTTCATCTCTTGCAGCACGGGATTGTTCTCATTCCGGTCAACGAGATAATTCACGATGAGGATGATGATGGGCAATAACAGGAATGGCAGGAAGGCATGGCTGAAAAATACGGCCAACAAGACGAATGGAATGGAAAATAGAAGCATTTTTTTCTTCATGGAATCATTGTTTATTGAATAAGACCCGTGAATTAATCTTCATAGCCATTATTCGTATTGGAAGTCATAGTCAATATTGTTGCTGGTCTTTCCTGCCTTCTTCAATATCTGATACATGCGCTGCATGCCCTGTTGCTGCTGTTCGTCAGGCATTCCTTCCACTTTTCCGTCCTGGTTCACAATATGGGTCGCACCAAGGTCGTATCTTGCCAAGCCTTTCTTGTCAGTTAGGAAATGGCAGAATGTCAGCCCTGTTGGAAGATAACTGGAGATGACGCTGTTGAGTTTGGCTTCAAAGAGTAGATTGCCCTTTGAATAGAACAGTATGAGGTGCTGAGTTGGTATGGGAAAGGCCTTCGAGTCAATCCTTTCGGTATTCTTTACCTTGAATTCACCTGTTTCCGGATTCACGGCAATGATGTTGTCGAGAGTCAGGACATAGTCGCCGGGGGTGATGTCTGTCGGTTGCGCACCTTCCGGCATGACGATGGCATAAAGGTCGCTGGAAGTGTAATCATCCGCAAAGTCCTCGCTGCTGCCGCATGCTATTAACAGACATGCTGACAGCGTTGTCATCATGATGATTTTCAGTCGTGTCATTTTAGTTTCAATAACATGGTATTTATAGTTTGCTCCTATCCGATTTTATGGTCATACCCCAAGGACAATGGCGGGGTCAATGTTCAGCTTTCGGCTGATTTCTCTGGCCGTCTTGATTGAAGGTTCACCTTTGCCTGTGATTATCTCGCTGAGACGTGCCGTGCTGAGGCCCAGCATTTCAGCAAGTTTCTTTTGGTTCAGTCCCATCTCATACATGCGTAGCTTGATGGTCTCCACCAGTGTGGGAGCTGTAATAGGATAATGTTCCTCTTCATAGTCAGCCACAAGGTCGGAAATCAGGTCAAGCTCCAGCATGTTCTTGTCATCTGCAGGAGTATCATTGCCGACAACTGTCAGAAGCTCATTGATGCGATCACAAAGAGCCTTGTACTGTTGTTCTGTCTTTATCTGTGCCATAACTATATGTTTTTGATGTCCTTGATTTTTTCATATTCCTCATGAGCGCCAACGAAACGCATGTATACTTTCTGGTTGATAAACAGGACGACAGCCACTATCCGGTAGTTGTTGCCCTTGATATCGAACACGTATCGGTCGTTGCCCACATAGTCCACGGTGTTGAACGTCTGTTTGATGTCGGCAAAGTTCTTCCAGTTGGCTTTGGTTGTCCTCTTGTACCAGTCACGTAGAGCCACGTCTGCATCAGCATGTTTCGCTATGAAATCCCGTATCATGGAAAAGGATATAACTCTCATACCATCAATTTTCTCGCAAAGATAAATTGAAAATTCGGTTATACCAAATTTTTTTCGGTTTATTTTAATAGTTGTTGTCTTTGCAGAACCATGTATGGATTGGACACAGCTATAAAACTTGAGCTTGGCTTGTTTTCAGCATGATGTCAAGTCCATTGAGCAGCAAGGCTCCTGATTTCAAAAAAAAGGTGTAGATAGTAAGGCGATAGAAACACCTCAAAAAAGAAGAATTTCTGTTATATCGATAAACGTTTCTATTTGTTTACGAAACAAAGTTTGAAAAACTTGCGTGGTTGTCGCTACTTTTTGGTTCTCACAACATATCCGCTCTCGTCTATGATGTTGTTGTATTTACCTATAGAAAGGTTGTAAAACAGCTGATAGGCGGTGCTGGATTTGTCGATGTCTGACCGAACGCTGCCCATCACCTCCGTCACATAGGGATATGTGTCATTCTTGATGGTCTCTTTACAAGGCTTGATGCCATCCAACGAAAGTGCCTTCACCATACCAGACCTCACGATGGAGTCGTAATAGTAGAAGGGGGTGTAGCAGATGCCGTTTTTGTCCCGTTCCAGCGTGATGTATGGCGAAATCATGGTATATAGTATCAGTGTATCCCATTTAGGCATCGTCAAACCTGCCATGACCACGGTCTCCATCTTCTCCTGACTGCCCGAATTGGCATTGCGGATGTATGGGACGATGGGCGCGTCATTGCCGCCGACTTCCTTCCAGTTCGTGATTTCACCCATGTAGATTCTTTTCACCTGCTCGATGGAAAGATTGCTGACAGGGTTGTCGGCATTGACGATGAAGATGAACGCGTCTTTGGCCATGGGAGACGAAAGCAGTTCCACTCCTTTCTCCTCTGCATACGCCCTTTCGTCGCGGGATATGCCACGGGCTGTGATGATGATGTCATTGTGTCCGTCTATGCATCCTAGGAAAGACGAGTGCGTGTTCCAGTTCTGGAGTTTTTGGGAAAAAGTCTTGCGGTCTTCTTGAGACAGGCGGGAATAGTCGGGCAGGATACGCCATGTCATGGAGGAAGCAAGCTCCTCCATCCATTGGCAGTCGATGCCGAGCAGCCGGCACATCAACAATGTACGGAGAGGTTCTGTCGAGTCGGATCCGTCTATCACGGGTGCGTTGTCGATTGTCAGCGCTGTCGTGGCTGTCGGTTTTTCAAGACTCGTGATTTCTTCATCAGTATTCTCTTCCGTGTCATCATCGCTGCTGCACGAAACAAGCATTCCTGCCAGGAGGCACGTCATGAATAGTATTTTTTTCATCTTAATCATGTTAACATACGAAGCGCCTGAAATCTCTATTCTTCCTCTGTTACGACAAAGGATTCATCAAGAGTGCTCGAATAATTGAATTGGTGCGTGATGGTAGGTCCGTAGGCAAATTCACTTTTGATGATGAGAGTGTACGTCTTGTCTTCAAGAGGGCCTACTTCTGAATTGAGGTCATAATGGCATATGCAGTTTGTTGTTGGCGGTGCATCCTCATGTGGCATATGCAGTTTGTTGTTGGCGGTGCATCCTCATGGACAATGATCGTACTTTCTGAAACATCGACAGAGATGGTGAATTCAGCTTCACAAGGAAAAGTCGCATTTTCATGGAAGATGCTGAGCGTTCCTTTTTTGTTTCCTTTGAGGGATACACGTTCAATGATGTTGCTGTCAAACTGACTTTTCACTTTTTGGTATCCAGACTGTGTAATGTTGGATAAGGAAGCGAAATCCTTGCATCCACTCTCAGTATGGTTTCTCAGCCTGATTGTTTTAGAATTTCCATCTGAATCATCCGAGGAGCACGCCAGCATCGCACCGCTCAGTACGATGGCTGCCAAAACATTCAAACTCTTTTTCATAAACAGGTATTTTTGCATCTTTTTCCTTTCTTTATTTGCGATAAAACCTAAGGTAAAGGCTGTTGTCGCCCCAGTTTTCGTTCGGAACTTCATCCCATTCCATCCTGTCTTTCGAAAAACTCACTATGTCATATTCAAAGACCGTCTGGCCAAAATAAGATTCTGTGTTCGTGAGATTCAAGGTGATGTGGTTCCCGTTGATTTTGTACTTGAATGATTTTGTGGCATAAAGGCCAGTGCCCGTGCCATCAGGATTGAAGGTGAAAGGCCACATGTCGGCTGTGTCTGCATATTTGGGATTCTTACTCTGATGACTCGCCGACCATTCTCCAATCAATGATGATGGATTGACAGCATCACTGTCATCATCACTGCTGCATCCTGCCAGCAATAGCAGGAGTACGCCAATACTCAATAGTTTCCTAATCGACATTTCAGTTTGTGTTGTAGAGTTTGACTTATGTTATTATAATGCAGCAAGTGTCCAATCCTTGTATGGATGACTGTTAAAAAAGCGTAAGGATGACAGGATTGACAGAAAGCCCTGTCATGTCATTTTGAGATTATGGATTTCTCGGCTTCATAGAAGTCTTTGCCTATACTGAAAACTTTAAAGTCTTTTCCATAGAATGTGATTTCCAATGTATCTCCGTCTTTCGTTTTATTAACCAAGCGCATGGTCGTTGCAGGGCCTTTGATAGGTCCTCTTATCTTTTTTGAATCCCTCAGGTTGGCTATCACATCCACACCTTCTGGAACTTCTATATCTCTATTGATATAATAGAATTCATAATCGTCTATACTTATATGTTTTTTGAGGGTATTATCACATCCGGTAAGACAGGTAAGCAATAGTAAGGCGACAATCAATAAATGTTTTTTCATGACTTTCATTTATCTTTATGTTTTTTAGTTTTGGTTGTAAAAGTATGGTTTTTTAAGGGAAGTACCAAATGTTGGAGTGGGATTTAGGCAACTTTACTGATAGTATTGACAGGTATGGGTCAAATCATCTTTTCTGATAAAAGATGCCATACACCAGTGTCAGGTATTCTGGGATGAGTCCATCTTGGCTCCATTTGAGTTCAGCGCCCAGCAAGTCCTTTGCCGTCTTGCCCACGTCGAAGCCAAAGGCTTCCAGGGAGGGACGCACCTTGTCGGGATGGCGGCAGTTCTTGCCTTCTATCCGGGCGCATGGCTCGTTGTTGCAGTAGTTACAGGTGCCGACGAAGCCAAGGCCGAACCCGTCGAGTGCCTTCTCCTCCTCCAGCAGTTCCCTGTTCAGTTGGTTGGTCACCGGTTCCATCAGTTGGTTTGCCGCTTTCAGGGGCAGGTTCTTGTCCCGGGGTATGATTTTCACAGCGTAGATGCGGACTTTTTGGTAGTTGTTGACGATGGAGAGGGTGCCGTTTTCGAAAGGAGGGCAACCCCAGCGTCGGCCATAGTTGCCGCATTGCTGGCAGAGCTTGACGAAATCCCCCACCTTGCGGAAACCCTCAATATAGGCTTTCGCATCGATCTCGGCAGAGAATCTCTCTGTCGTGTAATCTATTATAGTATTCTTTTCCTTCCTCACTTACCTATTCGTCGAATACGGTTGTTATTGCATGGCATATCCTTCGTGTTGCCATTAGTCTCCGGCTTTTGATGAAATCCAACCATGTAGCAACATCCACAAGTTATTTTTCGCTTTCTCGGAAACGGTTTTCATTGGGAAGTCCATTTTTAAGCCTATAGACACACAGCTGCGGTTGTTCCGCTCGTCTATACCATATGTTTGTCCAGCCACGGATCCATCAGTGAAACGCAGCGAGGCCTTGTTGCTGCCCCACAATCCGAAACGAAGGCTGTACGCCACACAGAAAGAAACACTGCTGAAAAGATGGATATCCACACCAACCTGTGGTGATAGCGACAGCGCAGGGCATGAAACGTCGTATGTCATCATGGCTTGACAGCCAGGAAAACCTTGCTCTGCCACGATATGGCACTCACCTTTCTGATGTCCAAGGTTCAGCACGTTTGTGTGAAGCAAAGCTCCGATGTGAGGCTGACATATCCATTTGCGAGGAAAGAAATAATATTTCGCTCCTGCATGAAGGCCGAGCATGTTCACTTTCTTCAATCCTATTCCGTCGGAATAATCTGTATATAGTCCTTGTTGTTCAAAGGTCGCGCCACCCGTCAGTGCCAAGTGGTATGAAAGCCAATAGTCGGCAGAAATGAAGAAATCATTTCCTTGGTCTTCATTCACATAGTTGGTGCCGTCGTCATAACGGTTTTCCAGCATTTGAAGACCTCCTATGCCGGCCTCTATTGACCAAACGTTCTCTTTTTGTCCAAAGGAGTAGAGCGAAATCAAAAGCGCGAATCCTAATAATATCGCCTTTCTCATATCAGTTCATCTTTGTCATGCGGTAGCCCATCCTTTTCAGCTGCATGGTGGCTCCAGCCAGATAGAGCTGGTGCAGGCAGGCGACATAGGCATGGAAGGCCTCCTTGGTGCCAGGTTCGATGTGCTGGTGGCGCAGTGCGTTGTACACGCGAGAGGCGCATTCGCCTACCACTTTCTCCAGCACGGTATAGTCGACGCCGCTCAGCAGCAGCACGTTCTCTCGGATATACTCGTCCATGTTGTCATACCCTCGCTTGTCACGCAGGTAGGCATAGAGATTCTCTATTTTCGAGTAGATCTCCCACTCCGCATCCCAGAATTTCGCGACGGCCATGCCAATGTACATCATCCAGCCAAGGCTGGCGGAGGGGAAGTCGTTGAATTCCCTGATGCCGTCAGGGATGTAGGCTTGGGCTATCTCCTCCCATTTCTCCTCCACATCCGGACATTGTGGCAGCCGTTCATCAACCTCCTTCATGCTGAGCAGGAATTGGTGAAGGTCTTTCTGCAGTTGTTCTTCGAATTGTTTCATGATCTTATCAATCGCTCACAGTCCCATGAATTTGGATGCGTTGTTGTAGAAAATGTTTTCAAGCCCCTCGTCATCCACACCGCAAGCCATGATCTTCTGTATCTCGACTGTCGGGTGGTGGAACGGAGAGTCGATGCCGAACATGACCCTCTCGTGTCCTACGGTGTCATAGGCGTTCTTTATCTGACAGCTCATCGAAGTTCCGGAAGTCTCCAACCAGATGTTGTCGTAGCGTTTGGCCATTGTGATGGCGGCATCCACATAAACCCCATGGGCATGACCCATGTGTATCATCACGATGGGGAGGTGAGGGTGTCGTTCCGCCAACAGTCCTATCTGCCAGGGAAGGGAGAAGGGTGGATGGCCGGAATGTACGAACAGCGGTTTCCCGTATTTCTCGCAAAGTTCCGCCACGGGGTCGACACAGGGAGCGTCGGCGGTATAACCGTCGAACAGCGACTGCAGCTTTGCTCCTGCAAAATGCTCGTCGCGCAGGTAATGCTCCAGCAGGTCGTATGTCGGCTGTCCTTGGGCGCAGTTGACCCACATCAGCGGGATGATGAGGTCTGGATGCTGCTTGTATGCCACCGCTGTATCCTCGTTGGAATATGCGCTCGAAGAGCAAAGGATGGTCTTCTGTATATTGTATTCTGCCATCTGTTCAAGCAGCCGTTCCACGTTGAAGTCGATGTTGAACGGGCTGCCAAACGCCCCGATATGGGTATGTGCGTCTATTTTCCTGAATCTGTTGAAATCACTCATTATTTGAACTGGTATTTTGTCTTTATAGTGCAATTGTAGTGCAAAAGTACAACGAATTTTGGTAAAACAGGCAGAAAAAGGGAACGATAGTGATGTCAGTTGATGATGGATCCTTCCCGTGGCTCTTCTGTTGAATCGAAGTCGGAAGCGTGTTCCCTGGAGTCGCTGATTTCGATGAATTGGCACAGGGTCTCGTCATAGGCCCAATGGTCTTTCTTGAACCACCTGTTCATGAGACGCGTGAATTTCCTCACAGCCTTTTCCCATTCCTCAGTAGGTATCATGGGTTTCAACAACTTCAGTTCCCTTTCAAATGAGCATTTGCGGGTGTCGTGAATGGCGTTGTAGAGGTAGTCCTTGTGCTCCCGGTAATACCATTGGCCATTTTCGGCATGGTCGTACACGTAGCGCCATTTCTTCTCCTCTTCCTTGCGGTCTTCGAGTTCCCACATAGTGGATATGTTCCAGCAGATCTTCTCACACGCCCATGTCATCAGTTTCTCCTTGCTGACGAACCGTTCAGCCACATGGTCAGCCTCACGCTCGCCAACGCACCAGACTTCCAGAGGGTCGTCTTTCACATAGTAATAACGCATGCTTTTGAAGGCTCGTTCCACGATGTCTTGTGGAATCTCATCCGGCAGTCTGCTCAGGATCCATTTCTTGCCGTACCAGTCGCTCATATCAAAAGACATTTAGATTCCTTCCAGGAATTGATTGCGGGATTGTTTGCCCAACAGGATTTTCCTGCCGTTTACAATGTATAGCCCGGGCTGGGTGGGGGTGAACTTCTGGCATTGTCCGGTCAGGTTGAACGTTGATTGGTGCGTGGGCGGCGTGGTGATGGGAGCCATGCCTGTCGGCCTGATGTCTGCGTCAAATTCTATGGACTGTTGTGGCAGGATGCAGTCGCTGGTGATTTGTATGTCGCTGCCGTCGCCATTAGGCACTGTCGGTATCTCTATCCAGCATTCATCACCGGGGAGAAGACCTCGCAATGTGGAAGAGGAACGGATGTCGCCGATTGCGAACCAGGCATCCCTGTAGAGTGGCGCTATGCCTTCGTTGGCTACCAACAAGCGAGTGGTGGTGCCATCTGTCTGACATTGCTTGACCACGAAGTGGTAGCCGGTGGCCATGGAACCCTCACGGAACCTCTCCGGTGTGGCAACGCCCCCACGAGGCGCGTCGTTGGCAATCATGAAGGTGATGTGATATTTGGCGGCTTGTTCTGCCCAGGTGTGGCCATAGAGACCATCGGGACTAAGGAAATTCTTCTGGTCGTTGGACGAATAGTAGCTGATCTCACCGCCGCAGACACCTGTCTGCCAGCGTGTGCCTCGGCCGATGGCGTTCCAGCATTCCTCGTTGTATCCGTCACTTGTACCGATCTCGTGGTCTTTGTGCATGAACGAGTCATCGAACAGGCCGAAGTGCAAAGCCATCAGCTCGTCATCATCGACCACGGGGGAGTACTCGTCATCGGCGGCATCTATGGAAACCGCCCATGGGATGTCGGTTATGACGGCGTTCATGTGCTCGAAGAACTGTTTTTGGAAGTCTTTTGAGGGGAAGTTCTTGCCCAGTTCCAACTTCGTACCGTAGATGTGATACTCGGACCAGTGGCCGAAACCCACCTCCAGAAAGGCCAGGCGGGCATCGTGGCCGTAACGTAAGGCGAAATCGGTGTAGAACTGCAAGGTGAAACGCTGCAATTCCGCATTGCTCCAGTCGGCATAGTAGGTGGGGCCGTCGCCACCGGGGTTCTTGGAATAAGTCTCCTTGTAGTCTGTCCTTTGCTTGATGTAGTCGGGAACGGCGGTTGTTCCTTTCTTGCCGTCAACATCCGTGCCCGACGGGTATTCGTAGCGGAAACGGGCTATCAGTTGGTGTCCACGGCTGGCCACATCGTCCAGCAGGTTGTCAAACCATTCCCAGTCATACACGATGGTGCCGTCATCCTCGCAGCCGATCACCACCTTGCAGGGAAGGCAATATGAGAACTCCAGTTGTATGGTCTCACCATATGTGGCATGTTGGTCACGGGCTTCGTCAGGCCAGAGCACCAGTCCTGTCATCGGCTGCGGATGAGTGATTTGCCGCTCAAGTGCCACCGATTGCCACAACTGTCCAAGACAGACCGTAACCCCTGTCATGATCATCGTTACCAATACCAACAGTTTTTTCTTCATACTGGTCATGATGTTCTTCAGATTGAAATTATTTCCCTTATTCTTTCAAGAGGCTACAAAGGTACTGATATTTGAGGACATTTTTGTCATGCGAAGGTTCGCAAAACAAAAAAATCCCGAAACACGGTTGCCATGCCCTGGGATTTTTGTTGGTTGGAGAGTTTCACTCCATGATTCCTCCTGCCAGACGTTTGAGTTCTTGGTAGGGAAGAACACCGATCTGTCTCTCGATGTCTCCATCCTTGGTGATCAAGAAGAATGTGGGGATTGTCTGGATGCAGGCAGCACCATCACGAAGACGCTCCTCCGATTCATGCCAGACGGAATGATGGAGGAGCGGATATTGAAGTACGGTGTCAGGCTGTTGTCGATTTGTCCTTTAATTACTACCACGGGGAGCAGGCTGGTACGCAAGTCTTGGCTGTAAGAGTGCGCTCAGGTGCTGTTCATTGCAGCTGTTCGATGTCAAATTCCTCACAGAACCTGGCATCCATGCCCTCATAATCGAAATGGTAGTCTATCTCTTCCAGGGGAAGGCCTTTGAACAGTTTGTAAATCATGGCATGATAGGGCAGGGGAGCAGCAATGAGTTTGAAGTTACTGTCCCCCAATACAAAGTCCTTATGATAGAAAGTCTTCCTGACGCTTCTGCTTTCCTTGAACACAAGGTTGTATCCCTGAAGGAAGAAGAACTCGACATGCACGTCAAAGCCATTCTCCTTTGCGATTCTCTTGATATCCTCTTGTAGGGAGACGGCATTCCCAGGATTTTGATAAGTATTGGGGTTTTCGAGGAACACCATCTCGTCGGTGGCCAGGGAAACTGTCTTGTCCTTGAGTTCAGGGTGTTGACTAATGATTTCCTGATAGATCTTGTTGATGAAGTATTTCTCTGCAGTGATATGCCTTTTGGGGTTCAGTTTACCGAAGATGACCTCACGGGTGTATTTGCTGGCCTTGATGTAATCGGAATCCGTGAACTTCCCGATGAAATCCTCGTAGGTGTCCGCACCGAGGACAATTTCCTTGTCGATGTTTTTCAATGTCTGGAAATTGGCTTTCTTGATATCGACAGAGATGAAGAACTTGCCGGCGTTGTTCTGGTTGTAGATGTTGTTGGAGGTGACATTCGGCCTGTCCTTGATGGCATAGACGTTCATGTCCATATTGTTGAATTTAAGGAAGGCTGGACTGGAGAGAACGGACTGTATGATGTTCTCTCTGATGTCGTAGTATTCCTCCAGGAAACGAGCCGGGTCATTGCCGTAGTTAACCCTTATGTTCTCAAGAAGGTCATTGTATTTGGTCAGTGCCCCGTAGTCACTTTCGTATAGTTTCAGGTAGTATTGGAAATACTCCTCATTGATCAAAGGTATCGGCAATTTGTAGTCGCTGACGAACCTTTTCTGTAATTCTCTGTTTTGCAATTGCATTGTTGTATGTGTTTTAGGATAAGTTGATATTATTGTCCATGCCTGCTGTTTTGTCAGCTGAAGCAATGATTTTTTGGTAGAATTATGGGACGATAGGGTTTCATGTTTTTAAGTTTTGTAGTGCATATTTTCCGCAAAGTTAGCAGCGACTTGTCCCATATCATGGGACAGCCAAGATAAAAAAGAGGGGAACAGCAAAAAGTCAGATGCAATCAAGTGAATGAGAAACGGGGAAGCTCGATTCTGTATCTGCTTCCCCGCCTGTTCTCTTGAATGGGTAGTTTGGGCTACTCCATCAACAATCTTCATACCTCAATGCTGTTGATGACGCTGAGGGCATCGCCACCCTTGTCGATAGCGGAGAGCACGTCGAATACGCGGTCGCTCCAGCCTGCAATCAGGTAAACGTCAGGCTCGACAAGGCGCAAGGGCGACTGACCGTAGCCCCCAAGGTCGAACAAGTAGAGCTTTGCTTGGGGTGCAAGCTGCTTGTAGCGTCTCCATGACTTCTCGAAAGTGGAGTTGCGTCCGGTGCTGTCCCACATCTGCATGTCGGTGAACATCATCACCTTGTCCATCACCTGTTTTTGCTCGATGAGCCAGTCAACTACCTTATAGCCGTTGGTGCTATAACCCACCTTGCCCTCAAGTCTCTCGAGTTGGCGGGTTGCCATCAGGATGTTGTCGGCAGGCATGTTTTCCACACTCCACTCATTGCCGAAGATACCGGCGATAACCTGCTGGCAGCGGCTCTTGAGCAACATCGACAGCAACAGACCGATGTCGAACAAACGCACGATGCTCTTGGCGCTGACTTTTGTCCACATCGAGCCGCTGACATCCGAGGCGATGAGCACGCGGGTGTTCTCGTCGAAGCCCTCGATATTGGCGGCGGAATGACGGACGGCAGTCTCCAAAGCCGACATCAGCGCTGAGGTGCCGGTGCTGTTGACCTGCTCCACCTCACGGTAGGCCGATAGGTAGCGGAAAGGCAACTGCTTCGACTTGGCCACCTGAGCGGCATCCGAGAGACAGTCGCAGACGAACTGCAAGTCGGCGAACGACACGTCAGCCTGAAGCATGTTGCGCAGGTTGCGCATCAGGGCCATATAGCCCAGTTTGCCGCTGCGGATAAGTTCCTCCCACTTCTGACGGAAGGCTGCCGTCTTCTCCTCATCAGAGGCGAAGGGCTGCTGTCCAAGAGCCGACAACTCGGTCTCCCAGGTGTAGGGAGTCTCCAACTGGCGATTCACAATCTTGTCGAACAAGGCCTGCTGCTGCTCATCCTTGGCCTTGGGGTGGACGAGGAAGAGTGCGTCGCGGAGCTTCACCTCGAGGTTGTCGCGGTCGTACTTGGCGAACTGGTATTCGTCGAAGCGGTTGAAGGCACGCTGAAGGCCGTTCTGTATCTGGCGTGAGAGCTTGCCGAGTTTCTTGCGGGGGTCGATGGACGGATTGCGCCACTGATAGCACATCAGCAACTCCATAATCTCGTCGGCACGCAACACGGTCTTTTCCACGGCACGGGCCACGAGGTCGTCACCGTTGTGCACCCTGGCCAACTCCACGAGCAACAACATGGGGATGCTGCGCAGATGCATCTGGGTGCGTGCATAGACGGCGAGACGGGCGACGAACTCCGGCGACACCTTGCCCACCAGGACGGCGATGCGGTTGACACGCTCGTCCTGCTTCTCGTAGCACAAGTCGCTCAGCGATGCTGTCACCACGGCGGTGTACAACTCCAATTCAGGAGTCATGGCGTATGCCTTGGCTCCCTCGTGATTCGTCACGGTCATTTGCTCTTTCAATTTCGAATTCCAGTTCATCTTCTTACATCTTTATTCGTTAAACATCTATTAAAAACGGTGCTACAGTCGTGGAGAGCCTCGGTTTTGAAAACCTGTCCAATGATTAGTTGTACTCTTGAAGTATCTCTACACTACGGCAACCGCTTATGGTGGCAGGAGCGACGGGCGGACAGACGGTCGGGGTATCGCGGTAAGTTCCCCTCAGATGGTAGCGAAGTATCCGTCGTCCTACGGCATCCTGATATTGTCGCGGAGGCAGGACTCGAACCTGCGACCTCAAGCTTATGAAACTTGCAAGCTGACCATCTGCTCCACTCCGCTGTGAAATATGAAAAGCAAGGCGACAGGCGAAAAGACACTATACAATGTTCTACCAACTGAACTACACGGAATTTCTTCCATGGTCGGGCTCGAACCGACGACCCTTGGCTCCCAACGCGAAGTAAGTCTCATCTACGGCACTTGCCAAATATGTTTATGGAAAGCAAGGCGACAGGCGAAAAGACACTATACGTTGCTCTACCGACTGAGCTACATGGAATTGCTTCCAACGGCCGGACTCGAACCGGCGACACACGGCTTAACAGGCGAAGTAAGTCTTATCTACGGCACTTGCTTATTATTTGTGAGGCAACAGGCGAAGAGGTTTTCTGAACTACACCAGCGAACTGGCGGCGGGAGTCGGACCCGCGACTTTCGAATCCGTAATTCGACGTTCTAACCACTGCGAAGCAATCCTCTCCTACGGCACTCACGATAAATAGTAAAAGGTGGGACGCTACAGGCACAAGGAGACTTTTGGAATAATCCAACAGGGGTAGTCAGAAATCGAAATCCTGCACCTTTCCGGTTTACGAGACGAAGTAACTCCTCACTACGGCAATCACCACCTTTGTTAAACTCATTCAAAGATCACTTTTCTTCTAACTGAGTGCAAAGCTATGACCCTACTACGCATTGTTTTTGCGTGGTTAAGTAAAAATTTAAAGAAATATATCAAAAAAACACATTTTTAGGGTTCTACGCAAATAGAATGCGTAGAAATTGCCTATCTTTGCTTTTGCAATGAATACAAAGGTAATTGAGATGAACAATTTTGATGTTATCCGTCAGGACGGGCGGTTGCTCTATGAATATATCCGGGGCAGTCACTTATATGGTCTCAACAATGAGGATAGCGATATCGATACAAGCGGTGTCTATGTCTGCACTCGTGACGAACTGTTTGGTTGCTTCGGCTACAAGCCCCAGGTGACAGACAGCCGTCATGACAACACATGGTATGAGATAGGAGAACTGGTCCGTCTGCTCCTGAAATCCAATCCCACGGTGCTGGAAAGCCTCTTTGTGCCGGAGGACAAAGTAATCGGTGTGCCAAGTCGCAGATAGAGAAGGCGCGGGGACTGAACAAGAAGATTGTCAACCCCGTGACAGAGCGCCTGACCCCATACGATTTTATCTATACTTTCAAGGGGCAGGGCAGCACGAAGTTCAGCGACTGGCTCAGCAACCGCAGCCTGCATCAGGAGTTCTGCGGTCTTGTCAACGTGCCCAACATGCACGACATCTATGGCGTGTATTATGACTTCGGGGTTCACACCGCCGCTTATCCGGACTGGAGAGAAGACGGACGGTTCTTGTCTTTCTGCCAAGAATATTATGGAGAAACGGAAAGGGTCGTTGTCATCGAAAGGCTGTCGCAGATGGTGCCCATAGGCTACCGGGGTGTCATCAAGAAAGATGCCAAGGCCGATGAGATACGGCTCTCCTCCATCGACGACAAGCACACCCGTCCGATGTGCTTTATCTCCTACAACCAGAGTGGATACTCCACCCATTGCCGTCAGTATGCGGAATACCAGGAGTGGGTGAGCAACCGCAACCCGAAACGCTACGAGTCGAACCTCGACAAGAACTACGACTCGAAGAACATGATGCACTGCTTCCGGCTGATGCACATGGCAGCGGAGATAGCGGAGGGCAGGGGAGTGATCCTGCAGCGCACCGAGGACAAGCAGTTCCTGATGGATGTCCGCAACCACAAGTTCGAGTACGAGGAAATCATCGAGATGCTGGAGCGTGACAAGGAACGGATGAACCAATTGATGGAACAGTCCACCATCCGTGAGAAGATTGACACGGATTTTGTCAATGACCTGATGATAGAGATTCGGAAACAGCAATTTGGAATGTAAAATGAAAACACTTCCTTTTGACATCAAGAAGACCGGGCAGATTGTCGTGTTCATCGGCATACAGGCCAGTGGGAAGACCACATTCTTCAAGGAATGGTTGGCTTCTCATGGTTATGTCCATGTCAATCTGGACACCCTGCGCACACGTCCCAGGGAATCGCAGGCCATCCGGGAGTGTTATGACCGTGGGCTGTCGTTCGTGGTCGACAACACCAATCCTGAGAAAACTGACAGGGAGAGGTACATACCCGATGCCAAGGCGCATGGCTATGAGGTCATCGGCTTATTTTTCCAAAGCAGAGTGAGGGAATGTATCGCGAGGAACGAGAGAAGGGAGGAGAAAGTCCCCGTGAAGGCGATTCCCTGCACACAGAACAGATTACAACTGCCCGACTATGCCGAAGGGTTTGACAAACTCTTTTTCGTGAGAATTAATGATAATGAATTTGAGATAACAGACTGGAGAGAATAGGAAGATGGATTTCGACACCCTTGACAAACAAATGCGAAGTTTCGAGCAGTCACTTGATAGGACGATGCTCGAAGGCATTTACGTTGTAGCCCGTCTCGACGGCCATGGCTTCACCCGCCTGACGAAAAAGGAGTGGGATTTGGAGAAGCCGTTCGATATCAGGTTCCGCGATGCCATGGTGGCGACATTACGCCACTTGATGGACTGTGGTTTCCGCATCATCTACGGCTATACCCAGAGCGATGAGATATCGTTGCTCTTCCATATGGATGACACTACTTTTGGCCGCAAGGAACGGAAGTTGCTTTCTATCCTTGCTGCAGAAGCCTCTGTTGCCTTCTCCATGGAAACTGGAAAGGCCGCAGTCTTCGACTGCCGGTTAATACCTCTGCCCAACGCAGGCTATGTGGTTGACTACTTCCGATGGCGGCAGGAGGACTCACACCGAAACTCATTGAACGCACACTGTTATTGGCTGCTCCGAAAGGAAGGTGTTTCGGCAGGTGATGTTCAAAAGCAGATCGACGGATTGTCCAATGCTGGCAAGAACGAGTTGCTTTTCTCCCGCGCCATCAACTACAACAACCTGCCTTTGTGGCAGCGCAGGGGAGTGGGGATGTATTTCAAGGAGGTGGAGAAGAAAGGGTATAACCCAGTGACCAAGGAACACACCACCTGCATCAGGCGTTCCCTTTATTTGGAAGAGGAATTGCCCATCGGAGAACTATATGCAGAACTTATCAATACAATCATAAAAGCAAACGACTATGCCAGCAAACAAGAATGCGTTGATACGCTATAAGACCATTGACAACTGTCTCCGCAACCGCTATCGCCGTTGGACGCTCGAAGACTTGGTGGAAGCCTGTTCCGAAGCCCTGTATGACATGGAGGGTATTCGGAAGGGCGTTTCCGTACGCACCGTGCAGGGCGACATCCAGATGATGCGCTCCGACAAACTTGGCTATAATGCTCCCATCGAGGTGTATGACCACAAGTACTACCGTTATGCAGACAGTGATTACTCCATCATGGACATGCCGATGTCGCAGAATGACTACGAGGTGATGCAGGAGGCTGTTGACATGCTCCGGCAGTTGGAGGACTTCGGGCAGTTCTCCGAGATGGCGGATGTGGTGAGCCGCCTGCAGGACAAGCTGGCCATCAGTCGCAACAACCGCAAGCCCATCATCCATTTCGACAGCGTGCCCGACCTGAAGGGAATCCGCCTACTGAACCCCTTGTACAACTATATCGTACACAAGCAGACGCTGCGCATCATGTACCAGTCGTTCTCGGCAAGACAACCATCTGAATACATTCTTTGTCCGTATCTGCTAAAAGAGTTCCGCAACCGCTGGTTCCTGTTTGGTGCAAAGGCAAGCAATCTCTTGCTGTTCAACCTTGCCCTTGACCGCATCAAGAGTGTGGAACCGGTGGATGTCCCGTTCCGGGAGAAACCTGAATTCGACTCAGAGCACTTCTTTGATGACGTGATCGGGGTGAGCAAGAATATAGGGAACAAACCACGTACCATCAAGTTCTGGGCCAGTGCTGAGCAAAGCAAATATATCAAGACCAAGCCCATTCATCGCTCCCAACAGTTGATTAGGGAGAATCCAGAAGATGGGAGTTGTGTCTTCAGGATCGACGTGGTCATCAACTTCGAGATGTATTCGGTCTTCATGTCCTATGGTCCCGGCATCAGGATTATCTACCCCCGGAATGCGGTGAAATATATGCGTGACAAGCTGAAGGAAGCTCTTGACCTGTATGAGGAAGAGGATGGTGAATCATAAAATGAAAGGAGCGGTTTTGCCGCTCCTTAATCATAAAATGTCAATTCAATTACCACAATGCAACTCTGCCGTAAGAGCCCATATCGAGAGTCGCCCCAATGCTTTGAACACACGGCTCATTGTTGCTATGGTAATGCTTTTGCTTCGTTCAAGTTTTGAGATTTGGGATTTTTTCACTCCTATACGTTCACCTAATTGTTCTTGGGTGAGGTTCTGTTTTATGATGGTCAAGATACTTAAATGAACTTTTTTTGAATATGGATATCTTGGAGATAGTCCATACAGGGGAAGTTCTTGTGTTGTTCAATGAACTTGTCAAGAGGGTAGTGGTTGTACCCAAGACAATCGCATGTGCCGAAGTAGATGCCTGTGATATGGACTCTATGAGATAAGTCTCTGACATATTGTTCCAGCCAGCGGCGATCTCTGGGTCGCCTCAGGTTGATATCGGCGATTTGGGTCGTGTGGTCATCATATTCTTCTTTGAGTGAGACACGATAGCAATCATTGTCACCGAAGAGGGCGGAGACCTTGATGATGTAATAGCCACCGTCCTTAATGGGTCTGTAGGAGACGATTTGTGGTGGTTGTATTTGGTTCATGTCTTTGAGTTTTAGATTTGAACAATGGTGAGGAGAAGGTGGGGGATTACCCCACCTCGGTTTCTTTGATAGAGATGATGACACCCTCGTTGTCAGAGTCCCATGTGCAGTGGAATTTCTGGTCGGTGTCGGTATAGAGCACATAGGCGGCACCGGTATTCTTTCTGTATTCCATTTCCTCGTCTCTCCAAGTCTTGAGTTGGTCGAGAGCCTGTTTTTTTGTCTTGAACAGCCTTGCGTCGACGAATCCGTTGGCATCGGGTTCGGAGGCGGAAATGGTGACGTGTGTGACGACGAACAATGTTTGTGGTTGTGTGTTCATTTTGTGGTGTTTTGAGTGGGGGAGTGGTTGGCTCCCCCGTTACCTTTTCTTTATTGGTTGCTCTCATTTGGCGTTGTCTTTGTAAGGTAGACGATACCGCCAATGATGGATGTGATGAAGATGGCTGCGACGGGGTGGGTCTCTGCTATTGCCACCACGATGCACAGCAGTATGCAAACGATGTGGGTCAGGATGACTGCGCCCTTTGTCACTGACTTATAGATGCTGCTCGGCGCAAGCAGGTAGTTGGTGATACTTTTCATATTTGTGTCTTCTGTTATGAGATATATTAGGATTCATTCGCACACCCGAATGATGTGGTAATTGAGGAATGCATCATCGTTTTTCATCCGCCACTCGTCATCGAGGTCTTCGATATCCTCTATTCTTTTGAGGGGAGTTGCAGGATGGTAGTTCTCGTTGATGTAGTCAAGCATTGCTTCTAGAGAAGTGAAATACTCGTCATCGTAGTTCTCTTCCGGGTCGCAGAGGTCGATGTGGTACCGGTCGGGGAAGTATTTGCCCTCAACGTCGTTGGTGAGGTACTCACCCATACCTTCCTCCTCAGATGCAAAGTAGTATTTGATGGAAGGGAATTTCTGGCAGATGAAGTCGAACACCTCGTTCATCGGACCCCAAGCGGTCTCAGTAGTCAGCCGGAGGATGTTGCCCGTGCGGTTCTTGTCATCCCACGTTCCCCGGCAATAGATTTCCTTCCAGTCACCGCCAAGGGCGTTGACCAAGCATCCCAGCCAGTTCTTTCCGAAGTCGCTTTTTACGGCTGGTTGTTTTCTAGACACTAGTTTGACAAGGGTCTTGTCAAGTTCTTTGATTTCCTGCTCGCTGCCCTCAAGGACGTATGAGCTAAAGCACCAGTTTGGCATCGTTGTAAAGTTTAATGGTTATTAAATTCCTTCCTGTTCAAGTCTCTTGATGATTTCCTCGTCGGTGGGGTCACTCTCAATGAAACCATCATCGAAAAAGTAGAAGATGGTGTCGTCAATGGCGACTGCCTCTTTGTCGTTCTTGTCATATTCCTCTTCATAGGCGTGAAATAGGCTGCATTCAGCCACGTTTACTGGGCTGCTGTATCCCCAGCTTTCAGGGAGGTCTATCGTTCTGATGGGAAACCTCTCTCCTTTCCATTCGACATAAGATTTAATCATAGCTTTTTGTTTTGATCGTTTTCTTTTCCCCTTCGCTTCGGCTGCTTGCAGCCTTTCGCGTCTGGGAGGTTGTAATTACGCCGCTGCCCGAAGATTGCGGACAGATGTTATCGCACTCGGAAGGTTTGCGGAAGTTATTCCAATAGCGTGGGTCGTCGGCCATAGCGGTGGGGAAGAATAAGTTCCGTGAAAACCGATGCAAACAGATGCCGCGATATATCTTTGCGAAGTAATGGCACATCACGGACGTGTAAGGTGGAATGGTAGATGAATTTTTGCTGTTGTTTGTGCTCAGGAGAGTTTTGTGATTGTTCGGGTCAATATGGGTAGGTTCACATTTAGTGAACTTGGAGATCATCTATGAAAATTTGGCTATTAAGTCTGGGCTTGAATGCTTGGTTATTGAATTGTTCAATAGGAGTAAACGGGGGAGGGGAGCGTGTCGTGTTGCGCTTGTCGCGTCAGCCTTTGCGTGAGCATTTGACAAGTGTCGTGAAGACATGCTGTTTCACGTCGATGGTGCCGGGCTGGAGTATAGTGACACGGAAAGAAGGCGTGTATGGGGCAACAAGGGAGGTACGGCAAATGTATCCACGTCAAATCCATGTGTGGGCAGTACAATGGACGCTTGGCCGGCCACTGGGCTGCCCACTTGTGGATTGTGAATACATCTGTCCTGCCTCCCGCCCCATTCTCGCCGGAGAGCAGCGTCACGCCACGGAGGTACGGCGCAATCGGCGTGAAATGAATCACCGTGTGTGCTGCGTGAGCTGTGAGCGTGGTGATTCGCCCCTCTGGGTGGGTGGGGTTAGAGATTTGGATTTAAGTCGAGTGGTCGCACCACATGGTGATGGAATGGTGGAAAATGGTGGCACCATGGTGGAAAAGTTGTGGGATGGAAGTAGAGTAGTTTTTATCACCTATCGTGATTTTTAATTTGGATGTTTCGTATGATTATATTAATTTTGCATGGCGGTATATCCATGATACTTGAAATATAGATAGGATATAATATGGTTGGCTCTCCACTATTTTAATATATTAGTATTTATACAAACATTTGTTCAAATAGTAATACTAAAAATTTATTTTTACACTTGACAGGTTCGCTGGAGGTCGTGAGATTTCCAGCGATTTTGTATTAGCTGGTAATCTTTCTTCAAGATAATACATGGGAGTGCGCCCTGTTTCATGTATGGCCTAAAGGTGAGGTCATATATGGTGCGGGGTATGTGCGGGATTTCGATAATGGCCGTGTCGGGTTGCCATCATTGGAGGATATGCCTTTGAGATGCGCAGCGAGTAATTGGAACGCCACCCTTAATCTGCGATTGGGCGTGCAAAGGAGTGTGTGTCCGCCCCGGACACTTGCTCCTTTGAGAGGAAATCACTCACTGCATGGCATGAGATAGGCTTTTCCGGAGATAATGGCTCATGATCATAGGAGAAATGCGTGCGGACGTATGGTGTGGGCATGCGTCCTTCGCACTCGGGGATGGGGTGGGGTGATGGGATTGTCTTTGGACAACCATCAGTCACTTTAAGTTGTTTGTCGATTTGGTGGCATAGCGGTAAGTTGATGAATTACCATATGTTATCACAATTCAGTCAAGGATAACCTACCTACTTCATCCACTTTTGCAAAGGCGATGGCTTCATGAGTCAGGGAATCATATTTGGCATATGTTGTAAAGAACACTATCTTATTGTCATGAACAGCAAACTCCGCTTTGAAGGAATAAGTTGGTCTTATGACTTTTCCCTTGGCCACCAACCGCCATTGTTCTTTCTCTTGTTTGTAGATCTCCACAATCCAAATGGGAAGTCCTGACCCAACAGGCAAATAACGACAAAACAAATTGCTGTCATCTATTGTCAAGCTTTGGGTGTGAACCGGTTCCAATCTCCCCCATAATTCAGCTTTCTTTAGTTGACATGTATCTTCACAGACAACATTCTCAAGGCTATCCTTACTTTTCAATTTTATTGTGTCATTATATAAATCATGGGGATCTTTCTTACCCCAATCCACATTACAAATGGAATCCATTAGTTCGTTGGCATATTTCACAAGGGCATTTTGTCGTTCGTGTGATTTTGCCCATTGGTTACCCATGAAGAAATCCCAAGTCGTACCATCCAGGATGAAGTCCTCCTTGTCCTCTGCATTTTGGACTGCGTCTGTCCACATTTTTTTCAGTTTCTGTGCCTGTTCGTCGTTGATGGCGAGTGTGAAAGTCCTCACATCTGGCGAGACGTAATTGTGAGGACGTTTTCGTGGCACCACACTTACCATATTGATTTCTTCTTTTTCGTTCTTGCCCTGAGTCTTGCGTGCCCATTTGCGAGCCGACAAAGGCCGGTATGTGTTGGTTGCCTTGTATGTGGCATCGTAGATGCTTGTTGCCGCTTCGATGTAAACGAGTTGATGGTTGACGGAATCGTAGGTCAGCGAAGACTCGCAGCGAAGAGACGGTATTCGTACTACGCCGAACTGTGTGTTCTGTGGAACAAGCAACCGAGCCAATTCTTTGTCGTAGAAGGAAGCAGGGAGATCGTTCTGCCGCCATGAGACTGATGCGCTATCAATACGTATGAGTTTTTCCTGAGCAAATCCGGATAAAGTGAAGAGAACCATTGCCAGGGTATAAAAAGCAGGATTCAGTTTTCGCATACTGTGTTGTTTTTTTGATGTATTCAACCCGTATGTGGGTTAATCGTTCAATTTGTATATGAACGAATACCCTCCTATTCCGTAGGCGCGGTATTCGCCATTGATGTAAAAGACTTGCCAGGGGTGATAGGCTTTCAGCGCTTCTGCCATCTCGGTGGCAAGACGAGGATTGTCTTCGGGTTTAATCACCTTCACTTCACACTCGACAAGATTGCCCTGTGCATCGACACGGGCTTTCTTGATGAAGAACACGATTCTCTTTACGTTGGCTAATTCTGGATACTGTTCGATGTTTAGGGGAAACTTCTCTCGCAGTCCTTCATTACATCCAGGTTTGTTGAAGGAGAACCCGTCCACGACATAATTCTGGAAGTCTTTCATTGCAGAGACCTTTCCGTGCTCGATGCTGATAAGCCGCTCGTTTTCGAAGTTCCTCTCATAGGCAGTATGTACATAGTATATCCTCTTACCTTTTGCTACACGGATTTCCTCATTGAGCCATTTGGCAACGATTCGTTTTCCGTTGGAGTATTTCTTGAAAACGCGGAATAAGATTTCTGAAGACAGGCTTTCCGTCCGATACTTTATCGGATCATTGTCGTATAGCCGATAGCAGATGCTGTCCAGGCATAGTTTATCTTCCTGAATGCTCCAGTATGCCGTGTAGCCGTCCCAGTTGGCTGTCGTGTAGGAACGTTCTTTGGGAAGAGCGGCTATCAGGTCTTGGGCAAGTACGGAGTCTGCGTAAATTGGTTTGCCCAGCAGGACCCATTGCTCACCATCGATATATATGAGGTCACCATCCAGACCGGTGGCATGGGTGGTCACGGATATGAGCATAAGTGTGAGGAATAGTATGAGTCTCTCCATTTTATATCTGCACAATTTATGTTTTGCATTTACGACCACAAGCGGGAATGCCCACTTCCTTTAGGTGTGGGATGAAAGCGAACCTATGTTCTCTTTCCTTCATACCTTCTTCTGGTCTTCTATATAT
>ONAG01000040.1 GCA_900315745.1 uncultured Prevotellaceae bacterium | reverse complement strand
TCGCCTCAGAACAAAAAATGGCCGCATAAGGCCGATTTCCCCATGTCGCTAAGATATAAAAATGAGAGTGTGCCAAATTATTCATTTTGACACACCCCCCTTTGACTTAACTTGATTCTACAAACCTGATTTTGATGTCTGTCTTTGTTCCTATAGAGAAAAAATGATTTCTTCCTTTGTTGTTGCAAAGGTATTGATTGGCTTCTCAAATAGCAAAGATAATCAATCAATCGGACATTTTTATCGGTGAACAGGCAGTGTGGAACAAGTGAAAGGCTTTTCAAGGTTGGCTTTCGCCTTCCACGTATTCCTCAAGGAAGATGTGTTCGCCATCGAACACCACGTATGTGAATTGCCAAATCCAGTCGCCTATGATCATCATGCGTGTCTTGCGTGACAGCATCAGGTCGAGTTCTATGTGTCGATGACCATAGATGAAGAAGTCGATGTTGGGATGGTTTTTCATGTACTGCTTGGTATAGAGCACAAGATGTTCCTTGTCTTCGCCCATGTAAGGAGGTTCTTTTCCATCCGCTCGTTTCAGTCGGCTTTTCTTTGCCCAGTTGAGTCCGAGAGCCATGCCCCAGCGAGGGTGTATGGCATTGAGCAACTTCTGGCATGTGCGGTTGTGGAACAACTTTCTAAGGAACTTGAATTTTGCATCAGGGTCGCCGAGACCGTCGCCATGTGCAAGATAGAACACCTTGCCATAAATCTCTATTGTGGATGGCTTGCGATGCAGGATGACTCCACATTCCTGCTCCAAGTATCCGTATGTCCACAAATCATGGTTTCCTGTGAAGAAATGCACCTCCACCCCCATGTCGGTGAGTTCGGAAATCTTGCCTAAGAAGCGTGTGTATCCTTTGGGCACCACATAGCGGTATTCATTCCAGAAGTCGAACATGTCGCCAAGCAGATAGATTGCCGAAGCCTTGGTCTTGATGCTGTCGAGGAACCTTACAAGTCGCCTTTCCTGCATTCGGCTGTGGTCGATTGCAAGAGAGCCCAAATGGGCATCTGAAAGGAAATACACGTTCTTGTTCATTTCTCAGTCGAATCCAAGTTCTATTCTGGCTTCCTCACTCATCATGCTTTTGTCCCATTCCGGTTCGAACACCAGTTGCACGTTGGCAGAGTTTACTCCAGTCACTGTTTCCACTTTCTGTCTCACGTCTTCCAGTATGAAGTCGGCGGCGGGGCATGAGGGAGCCGTGAAAGTCATGTCTATTTCCGCTGTTCCCTCGTCGGTGAGTTCTATGCGGTAGATAAGCCCCAAGTCATAGATGTTGACGGGTATCTCCGGGTCATAGACAGTGCGCAGCACATCTACAATCCTTCCTTCTATATCTGATTTTTCCAATTGTGTCATCTTTGTTTTCATTCCTCCTTCAGTTTCTTGGTAACAGTCTTTCCGAGCACCACAGCCGCCGTCACGTTTGCACCCGTTTCCTCCATGTGAGTTGCAAATTTGCCCATGCTTTTTCCGGTTGCCATGATGTCATCGAAGAGCAGGACGTTTCTCCCTTTGAAGTATTCATTGTCGAATGCATATTTTGGCAGGTGGGAGTCAGCCAAGTGCTCCGGGTCTTGGTCGGTTACGATGTGTATGTGTTCGTATCCGTTAGCCATCCCAGTCGCATCGGTCACAAGTTTTGCAAACTCCTTGAATCGTGCTTCTGTCTTTTCAGCTGTGGATGCCGGGATGCATGCCAAAGTGAGTTGTGGAAGCAGTGTTCCGAAAGTCTTTTCCAACAGGTCTGTCAGCAGTTGGATAGCCTTTGTCATTGCAATCTGGTGTGAAATGGGGTCGGTGAGTTCAGAGTTGTTCTTGAAGTTGAGAATCATTTCCCTGTTGTCCCACTCTTCGTTGGAAAGGCTGTATGTTCCGAATGCATTGTATGAATGATAATCCACCAATTGCTTGTAGTGCATGCCGTTCTCAATTTGAGGCCACTCTGCTATGCATTCAGCGAGCATGTTTTTGGTGCTGTTGTCGTTGCTCATGTGTATTGGAGTTGTTGGTAGTGCCTGATGGTGTAAATACGAAAGCAAAGGTAGTCTTTTTTCTGCTGATACCCAAATAAAAGGCATAAAATCGTATCACAGTCTTCCTTGTTCGTGGTAGCTGTAATATTGTCCGTCGGTTACAATCACGTGGTCGAGCATGTGTATCCTCATTATCTCACATGCTTTTTTCACCCTTTGTGTGATTCTGTCGTCGTCGGAGCTTGGTGTGGGGTTGTTGCTTGGGTGGTTGTGTGCGAGTGCCAATACTGTGGCGTTGCATAGTACGGCGTTTTTGATTATCTGCCTCACGTCAACAGCTGTTTCGCTGATGCCGCCGCTGGATATGCACACCGTCTTGATAAGCTTGAAGTTTTGGTTCAGCAGCATCACCCATGCCTGTTCCTTGTCCAGGTCTTGCATCCTGGGGTGCAGGTGGCTGTAGATGTCGGCTGCGGAGGAGATCCTGTCTCGCTGCATGGCTTGGGTGGCAATGCGGCGTCGCCCAAGTTCGCATGCTGCGAGAATGGTGACAGCTTTCGCCTCGCCTATGCCATTGTATTCCATCAGTTCGTGGAGGCTCAACTTTCCGAGAGTGTTGAGGTTGTTGCCGCAGTCGGAGAGGATTTTCTGCATCAGTCCCACGGCGGTGTCTTGTGTGTTGCCCGACCCTATCAGTATTGCCAACAATTCGGCATCGGAGAGTTTCTCAGCACCTTGCATGATGAATTTCTCTCGTGGGCGGTCCTCCATCGCCCATTTGTTGATGTTGAGCTTTTCCATATCAAAGGCAGTTAAGCTGTTCGTCGTTGCCTATTTGTAAAAACTGTTCTCGAAGGCATGGAATTCATCCTTGCCCATGACGCAGCGTCGCCACCATGCCACGATGAAGCCTGTCCCATAGCCGAAGAGTTGGATGAAAGATGCTCCGATGCTCAGCAATCCTATCTTGACGCTGTGGTTGCGCTTGCAAGAGTCTATGAAAATGAGAGCGCAATAGGCAATGATTGGAATCCATGGCAGAGCGCACATTAGGTACCACCTGTGGAAATGTGCTGCGTCGTAGTGCATGAGGGCGCGGCCAATTGCCGACACCAGCACAAGCAGCGACACCCCCACCGTGAAGACACTGGGCAGCAAGTGTACGAGTTTTAGTGATTCCGGGTATTTCTTGTAGAGGTTGATGCGTGCGATGCCGCTGTTATACACCTGTCTGAAGAATTTTCTGAAGTCGGTGCGTCGTTTGTGCCATACCCAAGCCGTGGGGAAGAGGCGGCATTTGTATCCCTCCTTGAAAATGCGTATGCTGAAGTCGATGTCCTCGCCGAAGCGCATTTTTGAGAATCCTCCCAATTTCAGGTATGCGTCTCGCCTTATGCCCATGTTGAAAGAGCGTGGGTAGAACTTGTCGAGTTTCTTTTTCCCACCGCGTATGCCACCGGTGGTGAAGAAACTGGTCATCGAATATGAGATGGCTTTTTGGATGTTGGTGAACGAGGGGTGTGCGCTGTCGGGTCCTCCAAAGGCATCCGCCTCCTCCTCTTTCAGCTCTTGGCTAACGGCACTTAGATATCCTTCGGGCAGCACCACGTCGGAATCGAGGATGATCAGGTAGTCGCCAGAAGCCCGTTGCGCACCATAGTTTCTGCTTTGCCCTGGTCCGGAATTTTCCTTTAAATGATAATGCAGTTGCAAGGAGTCGGCGTATTTGTCGCACACCTCCTTGCATGGGCGTTTAGACCCATCTTCCACGATAATCACCTCGAAGTCGCGCTCCGTCTGGGTGGTGAGGCTTTGCAGCAGTTCGTCAACCTCTTCAGGCCTGTTATATACAGGTACTATGATGGAGTATTTCATATATTCGATGATGGTGGTACAGACAAGCCGGACATGCACTGCTTGTCCGGCCTGTCGGTGGTATGTTGGAAAAAGATAATTCCTTCATGCGTTGCAAGTAGCTTCCGTCGCGAGTGTCCACCTGGATGAGGTCACCCTCGTTGACGAAAAGAGGCACGCGCACTTCCACGCCTGTTTCGAGTGTGGCAGGCTTGGTGGCGTTGGTGGCGGTGTCGCCTTTGATGCCTGGTTCGGAATGAGTGATGCGGAGCACTGTCTTCACTGGCATTTCTGCGTAGAGGATGGTGTTGGTGTCGGCATCGCTTACCACTTCCACGATGTCGCTCTCCTTCATGAAGTCAACGCCAGTGATGAGGTCGTGAGCGATGGGAATTTGGTCGTATGTCTCCTGGTTCATGAAGATGTAGTCTTCACCTTCCATGTAAAGGTATTGGTAGGGGCGGCGCTCCACTCTTACGTCTTCCAGAGCTTCACCGATGTTGAAACGCTTTTCGAGCACTCTGCCGCTCACCACATCTTTGAGTGTGGTGCGCATGATGGTGTTTCCCTTGCCTGGCTTGACGTGAAGGAAGTCGATGCAAAAATACAACTTACCATCCATGCGGATGCAAGTACCTTTCTTGATGTCTTGTGATTTAATCATTGTTGTAGATATTATAATTGATATTGATATATGCTTGTTTTGCGATGCAAAGGTAAGTAAAATATTGAAAAATCACACGATAAAAGGCTAAAAAACTCATAAATTCTTGGTGAATTGGAAATAAATGACTACTTTTGCACCCCAAATCATGAAATAATATCAAACAAATAGCAAGAAAAGATGAAAAGAACATTTCAGCCCCACAATCGCAGGAGAGTGAACAAGCACGGTTTCCGTGAGAGGATGGCCACCAAAAATGGCCGCCGCGTTTTGGCTTCCCGTCGTGCCAAAGGCCGCAAGAAGCTGACTGTGTCGGATGAGCATCACGGAAAGTAATCGCTAATCCTTGGAATTAAAAAATCAAAAGGACAGGAAGGGGCAACGCTTTTTCCTGTTTTTTGTTTTTTATACAGTTATGGATAATTTGATTACCTGCTTGCCATAATGAATACTTTTCCACCCGTCAAGTCGAAAAAATGTACTTTTGTTTTGCAGTTATGCCGTTTTGCCTTATCTTTGCATTCTAAATAGGTGGCATGTTGGCATGTCGCTCAAATTTTTACATGATAGATTATGGCAGCAAACAATTTCCTGAAGAAACTGTTGAGTCCCTTTATATGGCTGAACATATTGGCAATGGGCATCATAGTGTTGCTCCTTTGCCTGGCCTTGAAATACGGCCTTGACCTTTACACACATCACGGACAGACCGTGGAAGTGCCCTCCATCACCCACAAGTCGTATGTCGAAGCAGAGGACATGCTTGGGCAGGTGCATCTTGAAATGGTGGTGAGCGACACCGACTATGTGAAGACAATGCCACATGACTGCGTGCTTGAGCAGTCGCCATTGCCAGGCGAGATAGTGAAGCCAGGTCGTTTGGTATATGTCAAGATCAATGCGCCAAGCATTCCCAAGCGTCCATTGCCAGATGTCATCGACAACAGTTCGCTGCGTGATGCACAGTCCAAACTCACTGCCCTCGGATTCCAATTGGGAACGCCGGAATACATTCCAGGAGAAAAGGAATGGGTGTATGGCATCAAGTGCCAGGGTCAGCAGTTGTCTGCCGGGCAAAGGGTGTCGGTGGAAGACCAGCTCATCATACAGGTGGGTGATGGTCGTCGTGACATCAACGAGCAAATCACTTATATCGACAGCAACAACTATTATTTTGGTGAGGAAGAAGAAGACAAAGAAGAAGAGGCGAAACCCCAAAGGTATCGTTCGCATTATCGGAACAGGGCGGAGAGAAACGTTGTGAGTCAAAGCGAAAGTTCCGAGGGTTCGCAGCCGGCAAGCACTTCTTCGGCTTTCTCAAAGGTAGATATTCCCACTGTGACCACAGCACCGACAGTTCCGGCTGCGCCAAAACCGTTGAAACAAGAATAAGGAATACGTCTTTTTATAGAACATTATTAGTACACACCCATCCATGGTA
Source organism: uncultured Prevotellaceae bacterium (assembly GCA_900315745.1). GTDB lineage: Bacteria > Bacteroidota > Bacteroidia > Bacteroidales > Bacteroidaceae > Prevotella. Next base: position 62,313 of record ONAG01000040.1, on the reverse strand, counting down.
GATACTCCATTTACAGATGCCTTGGTGGATCCTGACGAGATAGAGGGCGACTCACCGCAGCTATATGAGCATTTTCGCTTTGTAGTGGACAAGGGTCAGGTGCCTTTGCGAATCGACAAGTACATGTGCGAGAAGTTGCAGCATTCCAGCCGCAACCGCATTCAAAAGGCAGCTGACGCCGGGTTTGTTCATGTTAACGACAAACCAGTGAAGAGCAATTATAAGGTAAGGCCCGATGATGTTGTCACGCTCATGCTCGACCGTCCGAGATTCGAGACTTCAATAGAGGCTGAGGACATACCCCTTGACATTGTTTATGAGGATGATGTCCTAATGGTGATAGACAAGCCGGCAGGGATGGTGGTGCATCCAGGTTGCGGCAATTTCACAGGCACTTTGGTGAATGCCATAGCATGGCATCTGCGCGACTGTCCGGGCTACGACCCCAACGACCCTGAGGTGGGACTGGTGCATCGTATCGACAAGGACACCACTGGACTGATAGTGGCAGCCAAGACCCCGGAGGCAAAGAGCAATCTTGGACTGCAGTTCTTCAACAAGACCACGCATCGTAGTTATGTTGCCTTGGTATGGGGCAACCTTACCGACGATGTTGGGAGAATAGAGGGAAACATTGCCCGCGACCCAAAGGACAGGTTGAGGATGACGGTGATGCCTCCCGACTCGGAGGTGGGAAAACCTGCGGTCACCCATTACCGTGTGATAGAGCGGTTAGGGTATGTCACCATGGTGGAGTGCGTGCTCGAAACAGGACGCACACATCAGATAAGGGCTCACATGAAGCATATAGGCCATCCGCTTTTCGGTGATGAGCGTTATGGAGGAACCGAGATATTGAGAGGCGAGAGAAGTTCCACCTACAAGGCATTCATCAACAATTGCTTCAAGGTGTGCCCACGTCAGGCACTGCACGCCAGAACTCTTGGCTTTGTGCACCCTGTAACTAAAAAGCAAATGGATTTCGAGTCGCCCATGCCATCCGACCTTGCCACACTTATCGACAAATGGCATGTGAAGATGAAAGGTGACGAGTACAAGAACATTCAAGAATGAGCTATAGGATATAGAAATAGAACTGAAATAAAAAAAGGATTAAAAATGAACAATACACATAGGACTATCGCCATAGTATGTGGCGGCGATTCATCAGAACACGATGTCTCACTCCGTTCAGCGCAAGGCTTGTACTCATTTTTCGACAAGCAGCGCTACAATGTTTATGTCGTTGACATCAAGGGAAATGACTGGCATGTAAACCTGCATGACGGCACTACTTCCAAGATAGACCGCAACGACTTCTCGTTTGTTGAGGATGGCAAAAAGAAGCATTTTGACTATGCCTATATCACCATTCATGGAACACCTGGAGAAAATGGAATCTTGCAGGGGTATTTTGAGTTGATGGACATCCCCTACAGCACCAGTGGTGTTCTGGTAGAGGCATTGACATTCGACAAGTTCGTTCTCAATCAGTACCTGCGGTCATACGGCGTGAGTGTGGCTGAGAGCTTGCTCATTCGCAGAGGACAGGAACACCTTGTGAGCGACGACGACATCATGACTCGCATAGGCATGCCGTGTTTCGTGAAGCCGGCGAATGATGGCAGCAGTTTCGGAGTGTCGAAGGTGAAAAACATCGACCAGTTGGCTCCCGCTGTCCGCAAGGCAATGATGGAGAGCGACGAGGTGATGGTGGAGCAGTATCTCAATGGCGTGGAAGTGACCATGGGATGCTACAAGACAAAGGACAAGACAGTGTTGCTGCCAGCCACGGAAGTGGTTACCTCAAATGAGTTCTTCGACTATGATGCCAAATACAACGGACAGGTGGATGAGATAACACCTGCACGCATACCGGAAGAGACGGCACAGCGCGTGGCACAAATCACCAGTGCCATCTATGACATCTTGCATTGCAACGGCATCATCCGCATCGACTACATACTGACCAAGAATAGCGAAGGAGGCTACAAGATAAACATGCTTGAGGTGAACACCACGCCAGGCATGACAGCTACAAGCTTCATCCCGCAACAGGTGAGGGCTGCCGGACTTGAGATGTCGCAGGTGCTCACCGACATTGTGGAAAACCAATTCTAATACATCCAGAACCATGAAAATACCGTCCATCTTCGATGACATCAGGCCATACGAGCCAGAGGAGCTGCCACAAGCCTTCGATCGGCTGCTGGCAGACAGGCAGTTTTGTGCCGTTGTGGCATATCTTTATCCTAACGTGCCTTTGGAGGCTATCGCCATGAAGATGAAGGCATGTGCCACAAACCTTGATTTCCAAAAGACTTTCTGTTACGGTTTCCTGGAAAACTTGTTGGCAAAGGCGAGCAGGGGATGCGACATGGACGTGGATGCGGTGAGCATTGAGCGCAGATACACCTTCGTGAGCAACCACCGCGACATTGTGCTGGATTCAGCCCTGCTCGACAAGTTGCTCATAGATGTGGGGTTCACCACCACGTGCGAAATAGCCATAGGTGACAACCTGCTGTCGCTGCCTTGGGTGAAGGACTTGGTGCGCATCAACAAGTCGTTCATCGTGGAGAGGAGTCTGCCTCCCCGGCAGATGCTTATGGCAAGCAAGCGCATGTCGGAGTACATGCATTTCGCAATAGCGGAGAAAAAAGAGAATATATGGATTGCCCAGCGTGAGGGCAGGGCAAAGGATTCCAACGACCGTACGCAGCCGGCTATCTTGAAGATGATGGCGATGGGTGGCGATGGGTCGCCCTTGGAACGCTTGAAGGCTCTTCATATCGTTCCGCTTTCCATATCTTACGAGTACGACCCATGTGATTTCTTGAAAGCGAAGGAACTACAGCAGCGTCGCGACAATGCTGACTTCCGCAAGTCGGCTAACGACGACGTGGTGAGCATGCGCACAGGAATCATGGGTTACAAGGGGCGGATACATTACCATTGCGCTCCATGCATCGACGATTACCTCGACACTCTTGTGGATGTGCCAAAGGGCGAGTTCTTCGACAGGGTGGCAGAACACATAGACCAAGAAATACATCGGCATTACAGGCTTTATCCCAACAATTTTGTTGCCCTCGATTTGCTTGACGGCACTGACGCCCATGCCGGACGTTATACCGAGACCGACAAGAAGGCATTTCTTGCGTATATGGACAAGCAGTTGTCGAAGGTGGATTTGGAAAACCCAGACATTGATTTCCTGAGAGAGCGAATGCTTGCGATGTATGCAAATCCCGCCCGCAACCAACTTGCTTTGTCATGACTCGCCAGATTGCTTGCCTGTTGACGGGACTGTTGTTGCTCCTGCTGCCGTTGGTGTCGTGCACGAGAGATGAATATGAAAAGGGTGATGGCGAGTATTCCTACATGCGTGCCGACTTTGCGGAAGCATATAGCAGCGATGCAGGTGTGTTGGGCAGTTTCGTCACCGACGAGGGCGACTCCCTTGTGCTTTCACCCCGCCATGATTGTTCTTGGGCAAGCACCCCTGATTCCGTCTATCGTACTTTGATGTATTATAGTCGTGAGGACACTACAAGTATCAAAGTCCGTTGCATCACAGCCACTCAGGTCCTTGTGTTGAGAGTGCCGTCGCAGCGTCGCGACACTGTCATCACGCACCCTGTGGGACTTGAGAGTGTCTGGCTGAGCGCCAATGGAAAATACATCAACATGGGTGTTGACGTGAAGACGGGAAAGGGTGATGACGACAAGGCTCGGCAGACGTTGGGTGTGGTGTGCGACACGGTGCTGATATTGCCTGATGGCAAGCACGAGCATCGGCTGCGCCTTTTTCACGACCAAGGCAAGGTGCCGGAGTATTACACATCCAAGGTTTATGCAAGCATCCCATTGGGAACATTCTCCAAGGGCGATGTTGTTCGCTTGGATGTGAACACATACAAAGGAATGGTGACGAGGTCTTTCCGCATCGCCACCAATCCATAGAATCATATTTGGCTTGTTTTTATCCGTTCAGCCGCTTGTCCAATTTGTTGAGCATGTCGATGGTCATGGTGCGGATGTCGTAGAGAGGCGCCCAGCCCCATTCGCGTCGGGCACATATGTCATTCATCTTGTCCGGCCAGCTTTCTGCGATGCTCTGTTTTAGAGGGTCAACGTCATATTCCATCTCGAAGTCGGGCTTGTGCTTCTTTATCTCGGCGTAAATGGTCTCGGGCGCAAAGCTCATGGCTGCCACATTAAAGCCATTGTGATGCACGAGCCTTTCAGGATTAGCCTCCATCAACGTTATGGCGGCTTTCAGCGCGTCGGGCATGTACATCATGTCGAGGAGAGTGCCTTGTTTGAGCGGACAAATGAATTTCTCTCCCTTTACAGCAGAATAGAAGATGTCAACAGCGTAGTCTGTGGTGCCGCCGCCCGGTGGGGTGAGGTATGAAATGATGCCTGGGAACCTCACCGACCTTGTATCAACACCATATTTATAATAATAATAGTCGCTCAGCAGTTCTGTGGTCACTTTCGACACTCCATAGATGGTTCGTGGTCTTTGAATGGTGTCCTGTGGTGTTCTTACATGCGGTGTGCTGAGACCGAAAGAGCCGATGCTGCTGGGGGTGAACACGGCACAGTTGTTTTCGCGTGCCACTTCGAGAATGTTCCATAGTCCGTCGATGCCAATGCGCCATGCCAAGCGTGGCTTGCTCTCTGCCACCACTGAGAGCAGGGCAGCCAAGTTGTAGATGGTGTCGATGTCGTATTTCTTCACCACTTCGGCAATCATGTCTCCGTCGGTGACATCAGCCATCGCCATCGGCCCCGACTCACGTAGTTCGCCTTTTGGTTCAGCACCTGTGATGTAGCCGGCTACCACATTGTCGTAGCCATAGCGCCGACGCAGTTCCATTGTCAGTTCGGAACCTATTTGACCCGTGGATCCGATAATCAATATGTTTTTCATATTATTGTGTGTAGGTTGTGTTGTTTTCCAAGACGCAAAGTAAGCAAATATTTCCCAAAAACGATAGGAAAAAAGGAAAAAAATGAATGTTTCTTGTATTTTGATATAGTTTTAACAGATTATTTCGTGCAGTCTCGAAAATTATTGCTTACTTTGTGGTGTTTATCAAAAATCTAATCTCATGTTTGGAAAAATGCAACAATACCTCAGCACTCAAATCTCAGAGATTCGTGAGGCTGGCCTTTACAAGGAAGAGCGCATCATCGAGAGTCCGCAGCGAGCTGCCATAACAGTGAAAGGTAAGGAAGTGCTCAATTTCTGTGCCAACAATTATTTGGGTCTGTCAGACCATCCACGGTTGATAGAGGGAGCCAAGCGCATGATGGACCGTCGTGGCTTCGGAATGTCCTCTGTCAGGTTCATTTGTGGCACCCAGGACATACACAAGGAACTTGAGGCAGCCATTTCCGATTATTTCAAGACCGAGGATACCATTCTCTATGCAGCATGTTTCGATGCCAATGGTGGCGTGTTCGAACCCTTGTTCACAGAGGAGGATGCCATCATCTCAGATGCCCTCAACCATGCATCCATTATCGACGGGGTACGCCTGTGCAAGGCAAAGCGCTACCGTTATGCCAATGCGGACATGGCAGACTTGGAGCGTTGTCTGAAGGAAGCCCAAGCCCAACGTTTCCGCATCATCGTCACCGATGGCGTATTCTCCATGGATGGCAATGTGGCTCCCATGGACAAGATTTGCGATTTGGCAGAGCAATATGATGCCCTCGTGATGGTGGATGAGTCGCACTCGGCAGGTGTTGTAGGTGCCACGGGGCATGGCGTGAGCGAGCTATGTGGCACATACGGTCGTGTGGATATCTACACTGGCACCCTTGGCAAGTCATTTGGTGGTGCTCTTGGAGGTTTCACCACTGGTCGTCGCGAAATCATAGAGATGTTGCGTCAGCGCAGCCGTCCGTATCTCTTCTCCAACTCCCTTGCACCATGTATCATAGGAGCCAGTCTTGAGGTTTTCAAGATGTTGAAGGAAAGCAATGAGATACACGACCGCCTTGTGGAGAATGTGGAGTATTTCCGTGGTAAGATGATGGCTGCCGGATTCGACATCAAGCCGACTCAGAGTGCCATTTGTGCTGTCATGCTCTATGATGCGCCGTTGTCGCAGGTATATGCCAACCGCATGTTGGAGGAAGGCATTTATGTGACAGGATTCTATTATCCTGTAGTGCCAAAAGGTCAGGCGAGAATAAGGGTGCAGATTTCTGCAGGGCACAACAGAGAGCAGCTCGACCGCTGCATCAATGCCTTCATAAAGGTAGGTCGTGAACTGGGTGTGCTGAAGGAATAATGATCTGAGGGGTATGAGGGGTCTGAGGAGTCTGAGTACTCTGAATACTCTGAGTACTCTGAATAATCTGAGAAATCTGAGAAATAAAAAATGGTCTGGAGGTGAGCCTCCAGACCATTTTTGTGAAATTGTTCAAATTATTAAAAGTGTCCTGATTAGTGAAATTATCTTTATTAGAAGAATATGGAAGACAGCAAGTAGCACACTAATGTGCTCACGACTACGCAGATGAGTCCTGGCACCATGAATGAGTGGTTGAGCACAAACTTGCCAATCTTTGTTGTCCCCGAACGATCCATGTTGACAGTTGCTATATCGGTAGGGTAGTTGGGGATAAAGAAGTATCCATATGCACAAGGCAGCACGCCCAAGAGTATCCATCCGGGTATGTCCAAGGCATAAGCAACGGGCAGCAGCGATACGACCACCGCTCCCTGAGAGTTGATAAGTACGGAGAAGATGAAGAACATCAGTGCGATGGTCCATCGGTACTCGCTAACCATTGTTCCCAACAGGTCCTTGATGCTGTCCATGTGAGCCCCGAAGAAAGTGTTCGCCAGCCATGCGATGCCATAAATGGCAACTACAGCCACCATACCCGACTGCCACACATTGCCTGCCACGGCAGCCTTTGGCTTTGCGTTGCAGAAAATGATCATCAGTGCAGCCGCAGTAATAAGTATGATTTGGATGACAAGATACATCTTGATGGTCACGGCTGTCTTTACGGTGACGCCCGCCATCACGATGCCCGCCTTTGCCAGTTGTTCAGCACTTACCGTCTTGCCTGTAGGTAGCAAGACATCCTTGGCACCATCCACCGCCTTCACTGTCTCATAAGCAGGAAGGATTCTCTGTGCTAATGCGAGGATGACGATAAGCACAATGGCGGCCAAGAAGATATATACAGCCCGTTTCGCCTTTGGGGATATCTCCTTGTTGAGCATTGTGTCCGATTTTCCATACACATAGTCGTGTCCCTCCTTGGTGGCTATGCGAGCCTGAAATGCAGGGTCTTTGTCCAAGTCAAGTCCTCTTCGCGAACTCCATGCAGCCGCTACCATCACACCTACGAGGCATGATGGGATGGTCACCATGACAATCTGCGGTATGCTGATATGGAAGCCATTGGCAGCAGAGATGGCAGAGAAGGCGATGACAGCTGCAGAGATGGGAGAGCAGATGATGGCAATCATCGAAGCCACACTTGCTATGGCACATGGTCTTTCCGGGCGGATGCCTTTCTTGATAGACACATCGGTGATGATGGGCATGATGGTGTACATCACATGACCTGTTCCCACCAAGACAGTCAGGAAGAACGTAGTGATTGGTGCAAGGAAGGTAATTTGTTGTGGATGACGGCGGAGCATTTTCTCAGCCAATTGGATGAGCCAGTCCATGCCGCCCGAAGCCTGAAGGACTCCGGCGCATGTGACAGCCGCCACGATGATATATATGACATCTGTAGGAGGAGTGCCAGGTTCCAAACCATGGTCGAAAACGAGGAAAGCCAGTCCAAGACCAGCGATGGCACCCAGCGCCAAGCTGCCGTAACGCGAACCCAGATAGAGCGCGAGCAGTACAACGAGTAATTCTATGATGGTGATTAACATAATCTTGAATTTTTAAGTGTTATACTACATGATTAGAATATCAGCATGCTCAGGCCGTATGCCACCAAGGTGGCGACAAAGATATGGATAAGTCCCGGCATCATGAAAGAGTGGTTGAGCAGGTATTTTCCAATAACCGTAGTTCCCGAGCGGTCGAAATTCACCGTTGCAATATCCGAGGGATAGTTTGGAATGAAGAAGTAGCCATACACACTTGGGAGTACGCCAAGCAGCACAGGACCAGGGATGCCTAATGAGTAAGCCAACGGCAGCATGGACACCACCACTGCTCCCTGTGAGTTGATGAGAACCGACACGAGGAAGAAAACGAAGGCGATGGACCAGTTGTACTTCGCCACGATATCTCCCAACATTGCCTGCATCTCCTCTGTGTAATTGGAGAAATAGGTATCTGCGAGCCAGGCAATACCGAAGATGGCAACCACAGCCACCATGCCCGACTGCCACACTGGACCCAGCACCGCTTTCTTGGGCGATGCCTTGCAGAACATGATCATTATTGCAGCAGCAGTCACCATCACAATCTGGATGATGACATTCATCTTCAGTTGCACCGTGGACATCTCTGTGTATCCAGGCATCAGGATTTTCGCCTTCGCCAATGCGTCCGCAGAAGCCACAGTACCGTCGCTGAACGTATATTCAGGTGCGTCCTTGATTGCCTTTATTGTGTCGTATGTAGGCAGAATGTCCTGGAAGATGGCAAACAGCACTATGATGATGATGGCGCCAAGGAATACATATACAGCATTCTTTGCAGACTGCGGGATTTCCTTGTCAAGCGTTGTTGCACCACCGCCATAGATGTAGGCACGTGTCTCAGGGTCCTGCAGTTTCTTTTGGAACTCAGGATCCTTGTCCAGGTCAAGTCCGCGATGATACGATGCAGCCGCAGCCGCCATAAGTCCCATGATACATGCAGGGAAGCTGACCATCAGCACCTGTGGGATGGTGACGTCGAAGCCATTTGCATTGGATATGGTGACGAAGGCAACCACAGCCGCTGCAATAGGCGAACAGGTGATGCCTACCTGCGATGCGATGGAAGCCACGCCACATGGGCGCTCAGGGCGTATGCCTTTTTTCAGTGCAATATCGCAGATGATGGGCATCAAGGTGTACACCACGTGTCCTGTTCCCACGAGGACGGTAAGCAGGAAGGTGCTGAGTGGCGCGAGGAAGGTGATGCGGTCGGGATGCTTTCGGAGCATCTTCTCCGCAATCTGAATAAGCCAATCCATGCCACCCGAAGCCTGCATGATGCCGGCACAGGTGACAGCTGCGATGATGATGTAGATGACATCCGTAGGTGGAGTTCCAGGCTTCATTCCGAAGCAGAATACAAGCAGTGCCAGACCGATGCCCGATATGGCCCCCAAGGCCAGTGAACCGTACCGCGATCCGACCCAAAGTGCTCCTAATACGATAAGGAGCTGAATAATCATTAACATAAGCAATTTAAGGTTTGTTGGGTTTAATCTATCTGCAAAAGTAACAAAAAAAAACAAAGGTTTAGTATTTTGCACGTATTTTTTCATCATTAATCCAACTATTTCTATTTTGAAGTGTCCAATGGTGCAATACAAAGAACATTTTCTTGTCCGTTTGAACTTCAAGTATTTCCAATAAAGTCTGCATTTTAGCGGACTTCCTCGTAGTCGATTGTATTTAAGAAACTCCCGATGAAAGACTTGAAACATGAAATAACAAGTATTATTTGTAGGGAAAAGAAAAAATGCTTACTTTCGCAGACGAACCGACCATGCAGGTGCAAAAGCATTGGGCAACCAATATAACCAAATGAAGCATAATGGGGTAGGTGGAATTTGGAATGACAAATATACAGCATTGCAAACACATTATTATATATATGAAGAAGTTATTTTTGATATTGTTGTTGACGAGCACTTTTACAGTGTTTGCCCGTCCGGTAGTTTCTCCTAATGGCAAGTTGTCGCTGAAGACGAAAGACCAGGGAATGGTGCTATATGCAGGTAGGCAGATAGTTCTCGAAATGCCAACAATAGGTTATGAGGGCATGATAGTGAAAAAGCCAAAAATGAAATTCTCACAGCGGATAACAGAAGACTATCAGATGCTGTCGGGAAAACGCCTGCATTGCACCAATGAGGCAAATGAGTATAAGGTTGCTCTCGACAATAATGTCAATATGGTAGTCAGGCTCTACAACGACGGCATGGCATTCCGTTATGAGTGTGAGAATTGTCGAGGCTTGTCTGCTACAAAAGAAAAATCAACCTTCTTGATTCCTGAAGGCACCAAAAGATGGATGCAGCAATGGGCTGATAGTTATGAGTCGTTCTTTCCCCTTTCCACAACAGCAAAGGTGAAGCCAGTGCCTTCCTTCGGACCGCAATCCTTGGATTCAGAAGGATACAACAAAAGATGGGGGTATCCTGCATTGCTGGAACCATCAGAAGGACTTTTTGCACTCATCACCGAGGCAAACATCGAGAGAGGACGGAGTGCTTCGTGCTTGTATAACGATGGAGAGCGGTTTCGTGTCGTGCCCGATGAATGCGAAGCCATAAGTGTGGACAGGTGGCACAGTCCATGGAGAGTGGTAATCGTGGGAACCTTGGCAGAAGTAGTGCAATCAACATTGGTGACAGATGTGTCGGAGCCATGCCGTCTCGATGACACCTCATGGATACACCCAGGAGTGGTGTCATGGGTTTATTGGGCTTACAATCACGGTTCCAACGACTATGGCATCATCAGCAAATATGTAGATTTGGCGGTGTCGCTGCATTTGCCATACGTGCTGATAGATGCTGAATGGGATGAAATGAAAGATGGAAAGACCATAGAGGATGCCGTGGCTTATGCGAGAGAAAAGGGAGTGAAGCCAATAATATGGTATAACTCCAGCGTGGGATGGGTGAACGGAGCGCCAGGTCCGAAATACCGGCTTAACAAGCCCGAAGACCGAGAGAAAGAGATGGCTTGGTGTGAGAGCATCGGTGTGGCTGGAGTGAAAATAGACTTTTTCAGTGGTGACACACAGGCAAACATGGATTATTGCATCGACTTGCTGGAATGCGCGGCGCGCCATCATCTGCTTGTGAATTTCCACGGAGCCACCATACCACGAGGGTGGCAGCGCACCTATCCCAACCTTCTTTCAACAGAGGGCGTCTATGGGGCAGAGTGGTACAACAATGTGCCCACCTTCACCGACCGTGCCGCCAGCCACAATGCCACATTGCCGTTCACACGCAATGTAATAGGGCCGATGGACTATACACCTTGTGCTTTCAGCGACTCCCAGCATCCACATATCACCAGCCATGCTCACGAACTTGCCCTTACCGTGCTTTTCGAGAGTGGACTTCAGCATTTGGCAGACAGACCAGAGAGCTTCTTGGCACAGCCAAAGGAGGTTCAGCAGTTCTTGGGACGTTTGCCTTCCACATGGGATGATACACGTCTTGTCTGTGGTTATCCAGGTGAATCGGCAGTGGTGGCACGCAGGAAAGGCAATACATGGTGGGTGGCAGGCATAAACGGCACCGACCAAGTGAAAATGCTCGATTTGCCGCTCGACTTCATTTCCGCCCACAAGGTGCAAATATTTGCTGATGGCAAGCCATGGGATATTCGCACCACCCAGTCATTGCCATCCCAGATGAAATGCCAGCCTCGTGGTGGTTTTGTGCTGATTGCTGAGTGATACCCATGACCGGTATCGTCAGCAAGTGGCAATTTTAGCTGTTTCATGGATGTTGTGTATGTTAATAAAATTTAATAATAGATAATATTCTTAAATGTGCTGTCATTAAGGTAATTTGAAATAATAAAAAGATGTACCTTTGCAGTCCGATTATTACGGGGGCGTGCTTAGAACCCCCAGGGTTGGCGTGTTAATAGTTGTGCTTTTGGCCAGGTACAATGGTTAGTGAATCTCCAATCCACAATAGAAAATTGTTTTTTAGTAGTAAATCAAAAATTGAAATGGACACTTTAAGTTACAAGACAATTTCCGTCAACAAGGAAACAGCCAAGAAAGAGTGGGTGGTCATTGATGCCTCCGGACAGGTGGTAGGCCGTCTGTGCTCCAAGGTTGCCAAGTTGCTTCGTGGAAAGTACAAGCCATCCTTCACTCCTCATGTGGACTGTGGTGACAATGTGATTATCATCAATGCCAGCAAAGTGGTATTCTCTGGCAAGAAAGAGACTGAGAAACTTTATACACGCTACACAGGATATCCTGGTGGCCAGCGTTTTGACACTCCAGCCAAACTTCGTTTGAAGAAAGACGGCGTGGAGAGAATTATTCGTCATGCCGTCAAGGGCATGCTCCCCAAAGGTCCCCTCGGAAGACACATACTCGACAACCTCTATGTATATGAGGGAACAGAGCACAAGCACGAGGCCCAGAAGCCCAAGGCTATTGACATCAACCAGTATAAATAATCACACGATATGGAATATATAAATGCAATAGGCCGTCGTAAGAGTGCCGTGGCACGCGTTTACGTCAGCGAAGGTACAGGCAAAATCACCATCAATAAGAAAGACCTCAACGATTATTTCCCATCGCCAATACTGCAGTATGTCGTGAAGCAGCCCCTAAACCTGCTCAACGTGGCTGACAAGTATGACGTAAAGGTGAACCTCGACGGTGGCGGCTTCACCGGACAGAGCCAGGCTCTCCGTCTCGCCATCGCACGTGCACTTGTGAAGATAAACGAAGAGGACAAGAAGGCACTCCGTGCACAAGGTTTCCTCACTCGCGATTCCAGAGAAGTGGAGCGCAAGAAGCCAGGACGTCCAAAGGCACGCGCACGCTTCCAGTTCAGCAAGCGTTAATACGCCTCTCATGTTTAGCATCCAAACTGGTGAGACTCTCCATGTTTTTTATGAAACGGGAGATTACTGGCTGGTTGGTTGAAAAAAGACTAAAAGGAAAGTAAACAATACATAACAATTACAAAATGTCAAGAACAAATTTTGATATGCTGCTGGAGGCAGGATGTCACTTCGGACACCTTCGCCGCAAATGGAATCCAGCAATGGCTCCTTACATCTTCATGGAGCGCAACGGTATCCACATCATCGACCTCCACAAGACCGTGGTGAAGATTGATGAGGCCGCAGAAGCACTCAAGCAAATAGTAAAGTCGGGCAAGAAAGTTCTCTTTGTTGCTACTAAAAAACAAGCTAAGAGCATTGTGGCCGAAAAGGCTGCAAGCGTGAACATGCCTTACGTGATTGAGCGTTGGCCGGGCGGTATGCTCACCAACTTCCCAACCATCCGCAAGGCTGTGAAGAAAATGGCCACCATCGACAAGCTCATTGCCGACGGAACTTTCTCCAACCTTTCAAAGCGCGAACTTCTGCAAGTGACACGCCAGCGTGCAAAACTTGAGAAGAACCTCGGTTCTATCGCTGACCTCACACGCCTGCCTTCCGCACTCTTTGTGGTGGATGTGATGAAAGAGAACATCGCAGTGAAGGAAGCCAAGAGACTTGGAATCCCCGTCTTCGGCATCGTGGACACCAACTCCAACCCTGATGACATTGACTTCGTAATCCCCGCTAACGACGACGCAAAGGACAGCATCGATGTCATCTTGACCGCTTGCTGCGCCGCTATCGCCGAGGGTCTCGAGGAGCGCAAGGCTGAGAAGGCAGACGAAAAGGCAGCTGCAGAGCAGAGTGAAGAGGCCGCCGATGCAAAGCCAAAGCGCCAGCGCAAGGCACGCAAGGAAGCTCCTGTAGAAGAGACTGTTGAGACAGCCCAAGCACCTGCAGAGGAAGAAGCTCCAGCAGAGGAAGAGGCTCCAGCAGCAGAATAATCATCCATTAACGAACAAAAGAAAAAGATATTATCATGGCTTACAAACCAAATATGGAAGACATCAAGAAGCTCCGCACCATGACTGGTGCAGGCCTTGCTGACGTGAAGAAAGCACTCACCGAGGCTGAAGGAGACTTCGACAAGGCTAAGGACCTGCTCCGCGAGCGTGGACTCGCCATTGCTGCAAAGCGCAGCGACCGCGAAACCTCAAATGGTTGCGTGCTCGTGAAGGTGGACAACGGATTTGCCGCCATCATCGCTCTCAAGTGCGAGACCGACTTCGTGGCTAATGGTGCCGACTTCATTGGTCTTACCCAGGCCATCCTCGATGCAGCTGTTGCCAACAAGTGCAAGACTCTGGAGGAAGTGAGCGAACTGACACTCGCCGACGGACAGAAAGTTGCCGACGCAGTGACACAGCGTTCTGGTATCACTGGTGAGAAGATGGAGCTTGACGGGTACAATTACCTCGAAGGTGACAACATCTACAGCTACAACCACCAAGGCAAGAACATCCTCTGCACACTCGTGCAGCTCAACAAGGATTTCGAGGAGCAAGGACACAACATCACCCTGCAGGTGGCTTCCATGAATCCTGTAGCTCTGGATGAGGAAAGCGTGCCCCAGTCTGTCAAGGACAACGAGTTGCAAGTAGCTATCCAGAAGACCAAGGAAGAGCAAGTGGAGAAGGCTGTGGAGGCCGCTCTCAGGAAGGGTGGAATCAACCCCAACCTCGTGGACAGCGAAGACCACATCAACTCCAACATCGCAAAAGGCTGGCTCACTGAAGAAGAGGCTGAAAAGGCTCGCGTCATCAAGAAGGAGGCTGCTGAGGCCAAGGCTGCAAACCTGCCCGAGCAGATGATCCAGAACATTGCCAAGGGCCGTTTGGCAAAGTTCTTCAAGGAGAACTGCCTTGTCAACCAAGAGTATATCAAAGCCGAGAACAAAGAGAATGTGGCTGCCTATCTGAAGGCTGCCGACAAGGAACTCAAGGTGGTTGCTTTCAAGAGATTCACTTTGCGTGCCGACTAATCTGTAAACGGCAAGGATATCAATATTTTATAGCCAGGGTGCGAAGGCTTTCGCATACCTGGCTATTTTCGCACTCCACGACCAATGCTTTTTTGCCAAACAAGACCTTTCCACAATGAAAATATTTGCAACAGGATTCAACTACTTGGAATACAATAAAACAGCCGACAATCCGTTATCTGATAAGGAGAGTCCTGTCCTTTTCACAAAGGCCGACTCCTCGTTGCTCAAGGGCGGCAGACCATTCTTCTTGCCAGACGATTTGGGTCCTGTGCATTATGAGACCGAACTGGTGGTTAGGATATGCCGTCTTGGCAAGTCGGTGCCTGTGAGGTTTGCCCATCGCTACTATGATGCCGTCACATGTGGAATCGACTTCACGGCTGTTGATGTCTTGAGGCGGTTGGCAAGCAAAGGGTTGCCATGGGACTTGAGCAAGAGTTTCGATGGGGCGGCTGCGATAGGGGAGTGGGTCGCGTTGGATCAGACAGCGGGAGTGCAAGATTTGCATTTTCACCTCGATATCAATGGACAGACAGTGCAGCGAGGATATACCAAAGACATGTTGTGCAGAGTGGATGAGCTCATTGCATTTATCAGTCGTTTTTTTACCTTGCGCACAGGAGACATCCTCTTCACCGGAGCGCCATCGCCCTCCGCGCCAGTGCATGAGAATGACCATCTGGTGGGATATGTAGAAGACAAAAAGGTTTTGGAATTCAATGTCAAGTAGGCGAATCATATTTTTACTAACCATCCTATGTGGCTTGTTCATGAGGAACACCACGGTGGATGCGCAGCATTTCTACAACCTCACGGCAGAGGAGGTTGGCATTGATTCCGTGCTTCCACGATTTGCCTGTTCCATACCATTGCCAGAAGGATATGCAGACTCCACATACTCGGTCAGCATCCTCTATCCTGAGTTCATCGACATGACCGAATATGGCATTAGAAAAATGAGAGCCATCACGACGGATTCTCTTGGCGAACTTCCACAAGTGGAGTGCAATGTAGTGGTGGAACGTCGCCGTGGAAGTCTTGAGGTCTCTTTTGTGCCCTTTGTCTTCAGGGATGGAAAATACCGAATACTTGTCAGCTTCATGCTCTCCGTGGAGGCAAAGCCTCGGCGGATGGGTGCCCTGCGTGCGCCATCAGCAGGCAATGCCGACCGCTATGCGGCACATTCCGTGCTCGCCAATGGCAGGTGGGCAAAGGTGCGTGTTCCCTCTTCCGGAGTATATCAGATAAGCGACGCCCTAATCAAAAAAGCAGGATTCACCGACCTTGCCAAGGTTAAGGTTTATGGGTATGGTGGAGCTTTGCAAAACGAGCAACTGCTGCCAGAAGAATTGATTGCCACTGATGACTTGAAGGAAGTGCCCACATGCAACTATGGAGGCAGGAGACTGTTTTATGCCCAGGGTCCTGTCTATTGGGACAAGCCTTCTTCCATGAAACGCATACGCAATCCCTATTCCAACTATGGGTATTATTTCATCACACAAAGTGAGGGAGAACCATTGACCATCGACAGTGCCACTTTCGTCAATCAAAACAACAGAAGGCCGGAGCACTACCACATACTTCATGAGACAGACAATTTCTCATGGTTCCAAGGAGGAAGGAAACTCTTCGAGAACACCCCCATCTCTTTAGGAGCAGCATACACCTATACATTGAAAAACCCAAGCGCCGACACCTCGGGACAAGTTGCAGTGGCTGTGACAGCTGGAGTGTCAACCACCGTGCAAGTAATTCTCAACGACTCCGTGTTGGGTACTCTAAGCATGTCGCCTGGGTCATACGACAGGGGCAGCGAGGCGGCACAGGTCTATCAGGTGAGCAACTTGAGCAGTACAGACAGCATAACACTCAAACCACTGAAAGGCGGACCAGTAAGGCTCGATTATATAGACATATATACAGATACGCCACGCAAGATGACGGCTCTGACGTATTCTGGCATCCCTGAACCGGAATACGTTCACAACATCACAAACCAAGACCTTCATGGACACGGACAAACCGATTTGGTGATAATAATACCTACGTCTCAGAAACTCAGGGCGCAAGCCGAACGCATAGCTGCAATGCACGAACAACGTGACTCCATGAGAGTGAGGATAATACCTGCCGATGAACTGTATAACGAGTTCTCAAGCGGGACACCCGACATAAGCGCCTATCGCAGATATCTCAAGATGCTGTACGACAGGGCGGGCAGTGAGGCAGACATGCCCAAACACGTGTTGCTGTTCGGCGATGCATTTTGGGATAACAGGATGCTCACTTCCGAGACACGAAATTATTCGCCCGACGACTTCCTGCTGTGCTTTGAGAGCGAGGAGTCGTTCAGCGAGATCTACTGCTATGTGGATGATGGGTTCATCTGCCTTCTCGACGATGGTGAAGGACTGAATCCTCAAAGCAGCGACAAGCTCGACATGGCAGTGGGACGCTTCCCCGTACATACCGTTGAGGATGCCAAGACAGTGGTGGATAAAACCATCAATTATGCCCTGAACAAGGATGCCGGGGCATGGCACAACCAGGTGGTAGTGCTTGGCGACGATGGAAACAACAACTCCCACATGGTAGATGCCGACAATGCTGCCAACCTCGTGAACACACTCTATCCCGGCTTCCAAATAAAGAAGGTGATGTGGGATGCTTACACAAGAGTGACATCAGCCACAGGAAACACTTATCCAGACTGCACCAAGGACATCAGGCAGACACAGGCGAATGGAGCACTTGTCATCGACTATTCCGGTCACGGCTCAGCCATCAGCATCTCTCACGAGAGAGTGTTCACCTTGCAAGACTTCCAGCAATTCTCCAACACCCACACTCCCCTGTGGATAACGGCTTCATGCGACATTATGCCTTTTGACATGGCAGAAGACTGCATAGGCGTGGAGGCGATGCTCAATAAAAAAGGCGGTTCGATGGCTTTCTTCGGAACCACACGCACCGTCTATCAAGGATACAATGCATACCTCAATCGAGCATACCTGAAACATGTGCTCAGCATCGTGGATGGGAAGAGAACGACAATAGGAGAGGCACAGAGACTTGCCAAGAACGAGATGATCACATCGGGACAAGACCGCACGGCAAACAAGTTGCGCTATTCCTTGCTCGGAGACCCAGCCCTTTGTCTGCATGTTCCGACACTAAAGGCTGTTGTTGACACCATCAACGGCAAGGCTGTGGGACATTCGCCCAACATAACATTAGGTGCAGGAAGCATTGCTGTGGTGAAAGGACATATCGAACGAGATGGCATGAGGGACAGCACTTTCAATGGTACTGTTTCCGCCACGGTGCGCGACTCTGAGGAAATAATCACCTGCAAGGGACAGGCAGAGGATTCGGACGACATTTACACTTACTATGACCGGCAGAATGTGCTGTTCAACGGCTCTGACAATGTGAGGAATGGAGAGTTCGTGTTCTCTTTCGCCGTGCCGATGGACATCAATTATTCAGACGGAACGGGACTGATGAACATCCATGCCGTGAACTCAGACCACACCCTTGAGGCACATGGCGCTTGCGACAAGTTTGTTGTGGGTGGAACAGCCACGGCGGAAAATGATCTCATAGGGCCATCCATATATTGCTATCTGAACTCACCATCGTTCTCCAATGGAGGAGATGTGAACACCACGCCGTATTTCGTGGCACAGGTGACAGACAAGGACGGCATCAATGCGGCAGGTACTGGCATAGGCCATAATCTTGAGCTCATCATCGATGACGACATGAACAAGACGTACTTGCTCAATGACAATTTCACTTTCGACTTCGGAAGCTACACCAGCGGAACCACTTATTACAGTATTCCAGAGTTGGCTCCAGGCAGGCATTACCTGAAATTCAGGGCGTGGGACATATTGAACAATTCCTCCACAGCCGAATTGTCCTTCAATGTTGTGGAGCAGTTGAAGCCAACCTTGCGGTCAGTCAGTTGCACCAACAATCCTGCGAAAACATCAACCACTTTCATAATCAACCACGACCGCACAGGAAGCAACATGGACGTGGAAATCGACATCTTCGACCTCAGTGGAAGAATGTTGTGGAAGCACAATGAAAGCGATGTGCCTACTTCTCAAACCCTTACTGTAGATTGGGACCTCACCATAGATGGAGGACAACGGCTCCAGACAGGCGTCTATCTCTATAGGGTCAGCATTGCTTGCGACGGTAGTTCCAACGTCTCGAAATCCAAGAAACTCATCGTTATTGACAATAAATGAGAGTTGACTGCGTTTTTAATAGGGGTAAAGACAACCACCCACATTTTTTGCTTATTCATTCTAAATCAGAACATAAATGATTTGTAGAAACCGCCGCCTAAAGGTTTTCGCCTTCATGGCATGCACACTCGTATCGATGACACTGTCGGCACAGGAGAAGGAAAACATGTTCAATCCTGTGAACACATCCGTGACTTCACAAACCATCGCCCCTGACGCAAGGGCAGCAGGTTTAGGTGACGTTGGAGCTGCCACCGACCCAGATGTGGTGTCACAATATTGGAATCCTGCAAAATATCCTTTCACCATATCCAGGGCAGGTGTTGCGCTGAACTATACTCCTTGGCTGCGCCAATTGGTGAGCGACATGGACTTGGCTTATCTTGTTGGATATTACCGTATCGGCGACTACAGTGCCGTTTCCGGTTCGCTGCGTTATTTCTCCCTTGGCGAGGTGATGACCAGCAGTTCGTTGGACGACAGCAACGACATGACCATCAACCCATACGAAATGTCGCTTGATGTGGGCTATTCGCTCATGCTTAGCGAAAAGTTCTCCATCGCCGCTGCCGTGAGATGGATATATTCCGACTTGACATACGACTATACTGAGGACACAAGTCCAGGCTCAGCCTTTGCCGCCGACGTCGCATGTTACTACCAGAATTATCTCAACATTGGTGCCAGGGAGTGTCAGTTGGGACTTGGTCTCAACATCAGCAACATCGGTAGCAAGATCACCTTCGGTGGTGACGAGCATAGCGAGTTCATCCCCACCAACCTTCGACTTGGCGCGTCGCTCATGATACCCGTTGACGAGTACAACCGCTTCACCATCGCCGCTGATGCCAACAAGTTGCTTGTGCCTACTTACCCCAAGCAAAGAGAGAATGAGACCTCTCAGGAGTATCAGGACAGGTTGGAGAAGGAATATTTCGATGTGTCGAGCATCAGTGGCATGTTCAAGAGTTTCAGTGATGCCCCTGACGGTTCGTCGGAAGAGTTGAAGGAAATACAATGGAGCGTTGGTGCAGAGTATGTCTATCATGACCAGTTCTCCATTCGTGCGGGCTATCACCACGAGAGCGAGATGAAGGGTAACCGCAAGTATTTCACCGTGGGAGCAGGATTCAGGATGAATGTGTTTTCTCTTGATGCCGGATATGTCATTGCCACAGCAAAAAGCAATCCTCTTGACCAGACCTTGCGTTTCACGCTCTCATTCGACATGGATGGCATAAAAGACCTTTTCAAACGTAGATGATTGACAGCCATGAATATCAGAGTAGGATTCGGGTTTGATGTTCACCAGTTGGTGGAGGGTAGGGATTTGTGGCTTGGAGGCATAAAAATCCCCAATGATGTGGGACTGCTCGGACATAGTGATGCCGACGTGCTGATACACGCCATCTGCGATGCCCTGCTTGGTGCTGCCAACATGCGCGACATAGGCTATCATTTCCCCGACAATTCCGACGACACACTTGACATGGACAGCAAGATAATCTTGAAGGAAGTGGTTGGCATCATTGCCCAGAAAGGTTATCGGGTGGGGAATGTGGATGCCACCGTATGCGCTGAGAGGCCAAAGTTGAATCCACACATACCAGCTATGCGGCAGTGCATGGCACAGGTGATGGGGGTGGAGCCAGACTGTATCTCCATCAAGGCAACCACGACTGAAAAACTTGGATTCACAGGTCGTCAGGAAGGCATGGCTGCCTATGCCACTGTCCTCGTGGAGAAAATAGGTTGACCTCCTGAATGTGCAAGGTGTAGAAATAAATTATACAATCACTTCGAATATCTGCTTGTTGTTCCACTCTATCCATTGTGGTTCTGTGTCCTGCTTGTTTTTTGACAAGTCGTAGGTAACGAGGTAGCCCTTGTCCATGCCACGGATGGCAAGATAGTCAGACAGTTGGTTGCGGCCGTGTTCCTCGTATTTGTCACCACGCCATATTTTCAGTTCTATGACAAACTCCTGGCGGTCGTAGGTCACCACCAAGTCCATGCGTCGGTTGTCGCGAGTCTGTGGTTCCACATAATAGAATCCTATGCCGTTGATGATTGGCTTGAGGAAAGTGAGGAACAGCAGTCGGCCTTCTTTCTCAAGGAAGGGAGCAGTGCTCTCACGGTATTCCTCACGCATGAGGTCACGGAACCGTGTTACCACATGCTCCATGTTGAGTTTGCCGTTGTGGATGTACGAGGTCACGAATGGTGATATCCTGTCGCCTTGTTCCCGCATGGTTTTGTTGCCAAAATAAACAAACAGCACCTCTTCGAAAATCAGGTTGTGGATCATCGTCTTTCCTCGTAGGTTCTCGCGGATATAGGAAAACATGTTGGCAAGCCGCACTATTGGGTCAACCATTGAATAACTGTATTCCTGTCCGTTGATGACGATGGAATAGAGGAAGTCGCTTAGTTCGGTATTGTTCTCTATGTTTTTCGAGAGGTCGTCAATCAGTGTTATATTCTCTCCTTTGGCAATGGTTTTTACCGCTTGTTGCACATGGTTAGGAGTCCATTCTGCATCCATGCGTTCATCGATGATTTTGCAGATGCAACTAACTAAGAATGGATATCCCGTAGTGTATTTGTAAATTTCCTCGCTGATGGTCTTGATGTCCATGCCCGTATGCGCGTCGACCTCGTAGTCGTCGAGCATTTGTGCTATCTCCTCAGGGTGGAAGGTCATATCTACGTTAAAGTCGGCGGCAATGTTCCATGGCGAGTTGTATTTCCTTTCCACATCTGGACGGAGTTTCAGTTTGAGGTTCTTTATGTCGTATACTCCTGCGAGTATGACGCTGTGGAAGGTATGGCTCATTCCTTCCCTGTCACGCTCCAGGTATTTGTTGCGTAACATTCCCAAGAAGTTCATGAACAGTTGGTTGTCGCTGCTCTTGTCCACTTCGTCGATGGTAAGAACAACTGGTTTGGGGCATGCCTTGCAAAAATCTGTGACCACTGATGACAAATCCTCTATTGTTGATGCATCCCTATCTTGCCAAATGCCAGTCAAAACATTGTCTTGACGAAGAGAAACAAGTTGTCTTGCCATCTGTCTCCTGAATGAGGCGACAAAAGCCGCAGTACTGGCAAAAGTCTCATCACCCAAACCCTCAAAACTCAGTGGAATGACCAAATAGCGGTCGGACAAACTACGCCAAACCATGTTTAGCATGGTTGTCTTGCCGTATTGTCGTGCGCGGTTTATGGTGAAGTATTTTCCCCTTTCTATCAGTTTCTCAACTGTATCCATTCTCTTGGACAAATCCACCATATAATGCCACTGAGGGTTGCAACTTCCTGTGATGTTAAATTCTTTTCTCATTTATCAAATGAATATGTTTCCCACCATATTTTTTGCAAATTTACAAAATTAATCACCAACAGCAATGATCCAGGAAACATTTCTTTTGACTTTTGTTTTTCACGATACCGATATACTTGCTAACCATAAAAATCCCACCTCTTACTCCCTAAGAGGTGGAATTGTCGGGTCTAAGCCTAAAAAGGGGTAAATGTACCGATTATATAGTGTCTAAAATAGAGAATTCTTTATTAATACTTTACTAGTTTTGCCATTTGCGTGGCGAATGATGTTAATACCCTTTTTTGCGGATTCCATTTTTATACCTTCCAATGAATACCAAGTTTTTTCATCATTTGAGGTTTTCTTCTCCTTAATACTTGTGGGTATCCCTTCTTCCATCCAAACGAATTTTTCCCATCCTCTCGTTGATTTATATTTGTCGATAGTCCCCACAGGAACATAGAGTGATGAGTTCATATAATGATCATTGTCGAATGCAGAAGTATTCAAAATAAAAGGATTTTCAATTAATGATATAATAGTATATAAATGCCTACATCCTACGAAAGCTGATCTGCCAATGCTTCTAACGCTGTTTGGAATAGTGACAGATGTTAAACTGGTACAATTATAGAAAGCTCCCCCCTCTATACTTGTCACATTGTTGGGTATGATGATGTATGTCAAACTGGAGCAGCCTTCAAAAGTATTTGCACATATTATTGATACGTTATTTGGTATGTTTATGGAAGTTAGGCTGGAACAGTTATAGAAAGCTGAACTACCAATGCTTGTAACGCTGTTCGGAATAGTGATAGATGATAAGCTAGAACAACCAGAAAAAGCATAATCGCCTAAGTTTGTAACGCTGTTCGGAATAGTGATAGATGATAAGCTGGAACACCCAGAAAATGCACTCCCGCCTATATTTTCGACACTATTGGATAAAGTGACTGATTTTAATCCAGAACAACGAGCAAAAGCGCAATCCCCGATGCTCGTCACGCCAGTAGGTATGGTAACAGAGGTTAAATTGGAGCAGCCAATGAAAGTATAGTTCTTTATGCTGGTCACATTTTCGGGTATATCAAGGTTCGTTATTAGTTTATTATTTAGATAAAGATTATGGGCATATTCAATAGGGTTTGAATTAGATATAAATTCTATATTACACCAAGCAGCTAAATCATTAATATAAACGGATTCCAAACGTGAACAACCTGAGAATGCATATTCTCCTATGCTCTTTATACCTCTTCCTATGGTTATGGATTTTAAATTAATTAAACCATAAAAAGCAGCTCTTGGTAAAATATTTAAGCCATCTCCGATGGTAATAGATTCCAAATTTGTACAATTATCAAAAACACTATTCCCAATGGTCGTTACGCTATTGGGTAGGTCAATGGAGGTAAGGGATTTACAATATTCGAATGCATAATCCCCAATGCTCATCACGCTGTTGGGAATGTTAATATAAGTTAATTCACCGCATCCTGCGAAAGCATTGTCACCGATGCTCGTCACGCTGTTGGGGATGGTTACAGTTTTGATTATTGAATTGGCTATATTATTATGAAAACTAAAGGCGTTATCTCCAATTCTAGAAACTGTACGCACTCTATTCATATATGTTACTTTTTCGGGAATATTTACAATTGGCTCATTAGTGCACCCATTCCAATTGCTATTGTATTCGTAGTATGTCACTTCCAATTCTGTTCCATTATTTATATAATTGTAGTACAATGTTACTCCATCCTCATTTTTTACTGCGATGTCATAGGCAGACGCATTGTTGCTTATCATACTTATGAGTATGACAAGCAAAATAGTTGTGTGGGAATTTTTCATATAGATTCAATTTTGTTTGGGTTGTTATTTAGTTTGGTTTGATTATCTAAAGATTGGAGCAAAGCCTCTCTTTGGTCAAGGAATAAGAAGCAGAATTGTTTTAACAAATCACAATTGATAACACCTAGCATTTTTGTCTTATTATCGTTGATGTCCCTAATGTAGAAGAAATCGTTGTCGCGCTTTATGTTGTAGTGAGCAAAAGCATTTCTCAAATGACGGAAGAAGGCTTGTGGTTTTGTTTCTATGTCATTGCCTTCTTTGTCTTTGTCTTTGATGATTGTGAAAATAATGGTATTGTTATCCACGTTATCTTCAATGATGTCGCAATCCTCTATTGTTAACTTGTTGGTCTCAAGAAATGATATGACATTATCATCCCATTCATATATTTTTGAAAATCCTATGATATTATCCGTTGCGATATCATAATAGAAGAAACGTAAATCATCTGGTGATAAGACACCTTTTCCCAATGGACTATTCCATGTAAAAGATAAGTTCATTTTGTTCATAGTTTCATTTTTCTCCTCTGTACACCCGAAAGAGGAATTAAAATGAAAAAGACGTGGGTGCCTCTACTTCGCCTATCCCACGTGAGGGCTCTCGCATTGCCTTTGACCAGGATAAGCAACTCGAGTTAGCCCACGTCGTGAGATATGATAACCTGTCATGCTATGGCAAATGCCATTGCCTACAGGGTCTCATACACCCAACATGGACGCTCCGTTGCGTATCTTCTGGTCGTTAGTGAATTTGCGAGATTCTCACGTAGAAGATAACGTCCGTAAACGTCCTTTTTACCAATAAAATACGACCCTTATACCCTTGCGGGCAACCAGAGTCTGTTAGCGACGGTATTGCAAGACCGCCATCACGTTTGCAAAAATATAAATTATTATGTATTTGACAAAATTAATGTGTCTTTATTTTGCTTTCCATTCATCAATATGCGTATCAAGGGGCACGTATCAGAGAGTTACAAAGACACAAAGCCTTGAAAAACAAAAAAGTACGCTACAACTCATCTCTGAGTCGCAGCGTACAAGCCTATGTTTAACTAAAAATCCTTTTCTTAACCAAAGGGAACCTCACGGCCTCCTTTGTTGTCCAATGAAACAATCTACTTAATACCTTAAACCTAATAACTAAAAACCTAAATCTATTACTACTAACCTAAACAATCTATTAACCTTTTTGATTGATCGTTTATCAATCACACTGCAAAGGTACTATCATTTTGAATGTATTCCAATAGTTTAATCCTCCTTTTTGTAAATTTATGCCCTTTTCTTGATATAAATCAAATGCTGTGTGCGATAACAACAACAAAAACTATTAGTTTTATTCGTCAAATCAGTTTTTATTGTTATTTTTGCATATAGGTAAGCAGGCACTCCACTCCTGCTTCAAAATATGAAATTCTACTTATAATACAACGGTAGTATGAGAGTATTGATAGTAAACACAAGCGAACGAACAGGTGGGGCTGCAGTGGCGGCAAATAGGTTGATGGAGGCACTAAACAACAATGGTGTCAAGGCAAAGATGCTCGTTCGCGACAAGCAGACGGATTCACTCACTGTCGTGGGACTGGGAAATGGCGTCATGGCTCAGAGGCATTTCCTTCTGGAGCGTCTTTCAATATGGAGAAAATTGCATTTCTCAAAAAAGCACCTGTTTGACATCGATTTGGCAAATACTGGATTCGACATTACAAAAATGAGGGAATTCAAGGAAGCAGATGTCATCCATTTGCATTGGATCAATCAAGGCATGCTCTCTCTAAGGGGAATCAAAAAAATACTTGATAGTGGAAAGCCAGTTGTTTGGACCATGCATGATGTCTGGCCTGCAACTGCCATCTGCCACTACACAAAAGGTTGCAATGCTTTCAAGAATGTGTGCAGGAATTGCAAGATGCTGCCAGGAGGAGGTTCTTCACATGACGTGGCATGGAAGGTGTGGAATAGAAAGTTGCAAGTTCTCAAAGACCAACATGTTTCCTTTGTTGCCTGCAGCAGATGGTTGGAAGCGCAAGCCAAACAAAGTTCACTGCTTTCCGGACATTCAGTGACGAGCATACCAAATCCTATAGACACCAGGGTGTATAAGCCTTGCGACAAGACGGAGGCAAGAAAGCGATTGGGACTGCCTTTGGACAAACGAATCATATTGTTTGTCTCTCAGCGAGTGACAGACGAAAGAAAAGGCATGGCGTTCCTGTCTGAGGCTATTGACAAATTGGCTTGTGAGAAGCCGGAAACGGGTAAAAATACCGTGGTTGCTATCCTTGGCGGACATGCTGAGGAGATGGAGGGCAAGCTTGCCCTTCCTGTATTCCCCTTGGGGTATGTGAATGACGATAAGAAGATAGTGGATGTTTATAATGCCGTGGATGTTTTCGTGTTGCCATCCTTGGAGGACAATCTGCCCAACACCATCATGGAGGCAATGGCATGTGGCGTGCCGTGCGTGGGGTTCAAAGTGGGCGGTATCCCCGAGGAAATAGACCATAAGAAGAATGGCTATGTGGCTGAATACCGTGATTCCAAGGACTTGATGAACGGTATTGAATGGGTTTTGCAGGAAGCAGACTATAATGCTATCTGCCAGGCAGCATTCAGGAAGGTAGCCACAACCTACTCGCAAAATGCCGTCTCGCTAAAGTACATTGAGGTGTATAATCATGCCATGGCTTACAAGCATTATGGATTATGACCAAAATATCCATTGTCACCATAACATACAACGCCGCAGATGTACTGCGGGTGACGCTCGACAGCGTGTTGAGGCAGCATCATCCATGCCTTGAGCACATCATAGTGGATGGTGCTTCCATAGATGGCACTGTTGACATTGCCAATGCCTACAAGACCAGGTCTGCTGCTGAAGTTCCTGAACATGAAGTATCAGTTGTTTCCGAGCCAGACAAGGGCTTGTATGACGCAATGAACAAGGGCTTGCAGCGAGCCACAGGCGACTATGTTTGCTTTCTCAATGCAGGCGACTGGTTGCCCTCTGACAATACTCTCGACCTTGTGGTGGAGATGGCGGCAAAAATAACAGGTATCAAGCCTGCCGTGATATATGGAGATACAGACTTGGTGGACAAGGATGGGCATTTCATAGGGCATCGAAGGCTTTCCCCACCCGAAAAACTCACTTGGAGGTCGTTCAAACAAGGCATGTTGGTGTGTCATCAAGCATTTTACGCCCGGATGGACTTGGCTCGACAAGTGGAGTACGACACAAGATATCGTTTCTCGGCAGATGTGGATTGGTGCATACGAGTAATGAAGTTGGCAGAGAAGGAGAAAGCGCCCCTTTGTCGCATAGATGCAGTTTTGGTGAATTATCTGCATGAGGGACAGACCACGAAAAATCACAAGAAATCGCTAAGGGAGCGTTTTGATGTGATGCGGCGACATTACGGTCTGGTCACCACCATTGCCATGCATGGCTGGTTTGTGGTACGTGCATTTCTGAAACGATAGACACTATTTGCTATAATAAAGGAAATGGGCGTATCCTGAAATGGACACGCCCTTATTCACTATATGTGTTCGAAAATCCCTTTCTTTTCAAAAATGTGGCTATTCGTCACCGCCATACACCTCTTCTCTGGTGTATGAGGATTGCTTCTTGCCACGAGCTGCCGTTGCCTTTGCCGACTCCCTATCCATGGTGCTGCGGCGGAAGAAATAGGTGTTGCCAGTAACATCCTGGTTGCGGAAGTCAAAGAACAGCGCTGGGTTCAATGCCACGCCACAGAGGCGGGTTTCAAAATGTAGGTGAGAACCTGTGCTACGGCCAGTATTTCCGCCAAGTCCGATTGGTTCTCCGGCACGTACTGTCTGGTTCTCTCTTACCAAATGCTTTGACAGGTGTCCATAAATGGTTTCCAGACCATTGCTGTGGCGTATCACCACATAGTTGCCATAGCCCTTTGCTTCGTATCTCACGATGCGCACTTTTCCAGAGAAAGCCGCGCGTATTGTGTCGCCTATGTAAACTTTGATGTCAAGGCCTTTGTGCTGGCGTCCCCAGCGAGGTCCGAAGTTGGATGTTATCACACGGCTTGGTGTGGGCATGCAGAATTTGCGGAGGTTGATGGTCATTGTGTCGGGCAGGTCACCGGCTTTGTGAGCATAGCGGTTGTCCCATTCGTTGTTGTAAAGCCATCCTGCGGGGTTTTCGATATTTTCTCTCACCCTTACACTTTGCAGTGCCAAGGTGTCGAGTTGTTTCACTTTCTTGTCAACTGGAGCAATACGTGCTAAAAGATCCTGACCTACTACTGGTTGTGAACAAGCCATCAATGCCAATGACAATACAAGTGATTTTATCGCTTTTTTCAAATTCATATTTTTTTGTTTTAATAGAATAATCACAAATCCTCACACAATGTGATCATCCCTGCTATTTTTCTATTGCTGGGAAATAATCGGCAAAAAAAAAAACCATTAACAGAATTTAGTGCGCTTTTAACACTTATTTTGGCATGTGTAAAAATCACGTAATCGACCTTTTCAACCTAAGAAATGGAAGCCCAGTTGATGTTTGTCTTCCTCAATTCAGCCAGTCGATGCCATAACAAGGCGTGTTCCGCCTTTTCACATTTTGGGTCGTCGTCGATGATTTTCTGTGCCTGGTCTCGTGCCAATTGCACAATTTGTCCGTCTCGTGCTATGTCGGCAATCTTCAAGTCGAATGCCATGCCACTTTGTTGTGTGCCCTCCAGGTCGCCTGGACCTCGCAGTTTCAAGTCAGCTTCGGCTATTTGGAAGCCATCATTGGTATCGCACATGATGTCGATGCGTCGTGCCGTTTCCTTGCTCAGCTTGCGTGTGGTGACAAGAATGCAGAACGACTGTTCGGCACCTCTGCCCACGCGCCCTCTCAGTTGGTGTAGTTGTGAAAGGCCGAAGCGTTGTGCGTCGAGGATGACCATCACCGAGGCGTTAGGCACATTGACACCCACTTCAATGACAGTGGTGGAGACCAATATGTTTGTCTCGCCGCTGACAAATTTCTGCATCTCCTCTTCCTTTTCCTGCGACTTCATCTTGCCGTGAATCTTGCTGAGCTTGAACTCGGCGAACACTTGCTTCATGGTTTCAAATCCTTCTTCCAGGTTGCGCAAGTCTATTTTCTCGCTCTCTTTTATAAGAGGATAGACGATATACGCTTGTCGCCCCGCGTTTAGCTGTCTTCGTATGCCTTGGTACAGGCTTGTCAGTTGGTCGTCGTATTTGTGTTGGGTATATACCGGTTTGCGACCTGGTGGCAGTTCGTCGATGACGCTCACGTCGAGGTCGCCGTAGATGGTCATGGCGAGGGTGCGTGGAATGGGTGTTGCCGTCATCACCAGCACATGAGGTGGATTTTGGCTCTTGTTCCATAGTTTGGCTCGTTGAGCGACACCAAAGCGGTGTTGCTCGTCGATGACGGCTATTCCAAGACGGTAGAACTCCACAGGGTCTTCGATAATGGCATGGGTGCCCACAAGGATGTTGACAGAGCCATTTGCCAAGTCTTGGAGGATGGTGCTGCGCCGTTTGCCTTTCACCATGCCAGTGAGCAGTTCCACACGTATGTCCATCCCTTTCAGGAATCCGGTTATGGTTGCAAGATGCTGTTCCGCCAAAATCTCCGTAGGTGCCATGATACATGCCTGATAGCCATTGTCGAGGGCTATCAGGGTAGCCATCAATGCAACAAGAGTCTTGCCAGAGCCCACATCACCTTGCAGCAAACGATTCATCTGTCTGCCGCTTCGCATGTCTGCCCGTATCTCGCGCATCACCCGCTTTTGAGCTTGTGTGAGAGCGAATGGCAGGTGGTTGTGGTAAAAGCCGTTGAATAGATCGCCTATATGGCTGAACACATATCCCCTGTATTTGCGTCTCTGGTCGTTGGCGTACCTGAGAATGTTGAGTTGCACATAGAACAGTTCCTCGAATTTCAATCTTAGTTTTGCCCTGTCCAGTTCCTTCGCGCTTTGTGGGTGGTGGATGCACCTCAGAGCCTCTTGGCGAGATATTAGGTGCAATGGTGCTGTTATGTATGAGGGCAATGTCTCGGGCAACCCTTCCGCCACTCGTTCCAGAATATTGTTGGCTATGCGTTCGAGTGAGCGTGAGGAGAATCCCGCCTTCTTCATTCTCTCGGTGGTGTGATAATGCGGCTGCATGCCCATTGTTGACAACCGGGCGGTGTCTGCAGCGTCGATTTCAGGATGAGTGATTTGGAAACGGCCTGCAAAAACGCTTGGTCTTCCAAAAACGATATATTCCACCCCGACCTTGTAATTCTTTATTATGTATTGTGATTTGGAGAACCAAACCAAATCGACCACCCCGTGTCCGTCGCTGAAATGAGCCACCAATCGTTTGTTGCGTTTGCCTGAGTCGAAAGACTCGAAGCTTAGTATCTTTCCCTTGAGCTGGATGAACGACATGCTCTCCATCAGTTCGGTGGTGAGATAGATATGCCTGCGGTCCACATATTTATAAGGATAATACTCCAGCATGTCTCCAAACGTCTCAATTCCGAGTTCCTTGCTCAGCATTTCCTTGCGTTTGGGACCTACGCCTGGAGCGTACATTATGTCTTGTGTCAGCAGGTTGGGCATTCTTGTGTCGTGTTGGTATGCTCGATGGTGGCTATGGTTGCTGTCCAATGAGGTGCAGGTACTGCATCTTGTACTGCAATTCTTGTACGGTTTTCTTGTCGGCGAACATTTCGAGGATGCGGTAGGCGTAAGGCAGTGAGGCTGCAGGTCCTTCACCAGTTATGATGTGTCCGTCTATGGTATATAGTTCCTTTGTGTATTCTGCTCCCGTGAGATGGCTCTCGAACCCAGGTGAGCAAGTGGCACGTCTGCCTTTCAACAGTCCCAAGTGTCCGAGTACCATTGGAGCGGCGCAGATGGCTCCTATGCGTCCTTTGCGTTGGTCTTGAGCCACCAACGCCTTACGCACGCCCTCATGTTCGTCGAGGTTTTTGGAGCCAGGCATTCCTCCTGGCAGTAGAAGCATGTCGGCTTGTTCGAGAGGGGCATCCTCGAACAGCATGTCGGCTTTCACTGTTATGCCGTGAGAACCAGTCACCCATGATGAGCCATTGGTGCTTACTGTATATACATCCTGTCCTCCCCGTCTAAGGATATCTACTGGAGCTAATGCTTCGATTTCTTCGAAACCATCTGCCAAAAAAACGAAAATTTTTGCCATATATGAATCTTGTTGGTTTGTCTATTGTAATGATATGTACTGCAAAATTACGTAAAAAATCAGTTTTTTACGAATCTGCTGCATAAATCTCATTAAAATGTCTTATTTTTGCAACCCAATCTTCATCGCTAAGACAATGACGACAAGAAAATTGCGATTTGCCATATTCGGCAACATATACCAGGCCAAGAAGTCTGCGTCGATACAAAAGGTGCTGTCGTTTCTTTCGGAACGCAAGGCTC
Source organism: uncultured Prevotellaceae bacterium (assembly GCA_900315745.1). Classification (GTDB taxonomy): domain Bacteria; phylum Bacteroidota; class Bacteroidia; order Bacteroidales; family Bacteroidaceae; genus Prevotella. The sequence continues at coordinate 30,576 of ONAG01000040.1, read as the reverse complement.
AGGTGTTTATCGATAGGGAATTTTACCTTTTCCTTACAGAAGACCTGCATATCGATGTCAAGGCAGATGGCGTGTTTGCCAATGATGATTTCAATGTGGATTATGTAATCTCAATGGGAGGTGATGGCACTTTCCTCAAGGCTGCAAGCAGGGTGGGGGAGAAAGGCTATCCCATTGTTGGTATCAATATGGGAAGGCTTGGTTTCCTTGCCGACGTGGGTCCTGCTGAGATAGAGCAATCGTTGTCTGCCATCTACCGAAATGATTACAAGGTGGAAGAACATTCTGTGATGATGGTGGAAACCGAAGGCGAAGACCAGCTTGAGGGTTGTCCGTATGCTCTCAACGACATAGCGGTGCTCAAGCGCGACAATGCGTCGATGATAAGCATAAGGACTTGCATAGACGGCGACCATTTGGTGACCTATCAAGCTGACGGCTTGATTGTCAGTACGCCAACAGGCAGCACTGCCTATTCACTGTCGAATGGTGGTCCCATCATAGCACCACATTCGGGAGTCATGTGTCTCACGCCGGTGGCTCCTCATAGTCTGAATGTCAGGCCCATTGTGTTGCCGGAGGATGCAGTGGTGAAGGTGAGTGTTGAGAGCCGAAGCCACAATTTCTTAGTTGCCGTGGATGGCAGGTCGGAGAAATGCAGTGAGGAAACGTCGCTTGTAATAAGAAAGGCACCGTTCCGCGTAAGGATCATAAAGAGACATTGTCAGAAATATTTTCACACATTGCGTGAAAAGATGATGTGGGGGGCTGATACAAGATAATTATTTTTTGAATACCTGTATATGTTCAAGAGATTAAAGCAATACTTTACACCAAAGGAGAGCAACTACACTGCGAAGGAAATTTTGCAGTGGCTTTGGGTGGCATGGAAAGGAAACCGTTTTCAGGCAATCCTCAATGCTTCCATCGGACTGCTTGAAGTGGTTGTCAGTCTATCTGCTGTATGGGCAATACAAAATGCCATTGACATCGCTGCTGGTGTGAAGCCTGGTTCCATTTATTGGGGTGTTGGCATCATGGCAATTATCACATTGGCTAATTTCGCTCTCAGTATTTCATCGGTGTGGGTGAAGAACATTCTCGGTGTAAAAGCTCGGAACAGGATGCAGCAGCGCATTCTTGACCGCATTTTGCGGTCTGAATGGCATAGCAAGGAGAAAAGGCATAGTGGAGATGTCATCAACAGACTGTCTGTAGATGTTAACAATGTGATAAATTTTCTAACAGAGATTCTTCCAAGCTCGGTGTCAACCCTTACTCTCTTTTTGGGAGCGTTCATCTATCTCTATATGCTTGACAAGTTATTGTCAATCATACTTGTCATCATGATTCCTGTGGTCGCTTTGCTAAGCAGGTTGTACATGAATAAAATGAGGGACCTGTCAAAGGATGTGAGAGCATCTGATTCCAAAATTCAGAGTGTGTTGACAGAGACAGTACAAAACAGGATGCTCATAAAAATCATGGAAAGCGACGATGCCATGATTGACAAGTTGGAGAACACTCAAGTAGAATATCGTCAAAATGTGGTCAGACGTACTTGGTTCTCAGTTATAGCAAATTTCATTTTGAATTTTGGTTTTTCCCTCGGTTATCTCATCGCCTTCCTTTGGGGTGCCATACGTCTGTCGAACCACACCCTTACTTTTGGTGGCATGACGGCTTTCTTGCAATTGGTAAACCGTGTGCAGTATCCTGCCAGAAACCTTACCAAACTTATACCAGAATTTGTTTATGTCTTTACATCTGCGGAGCGCTTGATGGAGTTGGAGGACAATCCAATGGAAGAGCAAGGCAGTCCTGTGTATGTAAAAGGTCCTTGTGGGGTGAAACTTGAAGATGTTTCTTTTTCTTATGAGGATGGAACCAAGGTGATAGATGATCTTTCATTTGATTTCAAGCCTGGCAGTTGTACTGCCATCCTTGGTGAGACAGGAGCTGGCAAGACCACCCTTGTTAGGATGATATTGGCTTTGATGAAGCCTCAAGATGGCAAAGTCCTAATATACAACAAAAGGGAGGAAAAGCCACTTTCTCCTCTTATGCGTTGCAATTTTGTCTATGTACCCCAGGGCAATACAATGCTAAGTGGAACCATTCGCGACAATTTGTTGTTGGGTAAACTTAATGCAACGGATGAGGAACTTGTGGAAGCCCTTAAGACCAGTTGTGCCGACTTTGTTCTCGACTTGCCAGAAGGTCTCGACACTGTCTGTTCGGAGTCGGGTGGTGGCTTGAGCGAGGGACAGGCACAGCGCATCGCCATTGCACGTGCCTTGTTGCGTGACCGCTCCATAATGCTTTTCGACGAGGCTACCAGTGCTCTCGACCCAGAGACTGAACGAAAGCTCTTGAAAAATATCCTTGAAAAACATGACAAGACGGTGATATTCATCACTCACCGTCCTGCCGTAATAGATTATTGCAATCAAACTCTCAAAATAGAGAAGATCTGAAGACCAGACATTACCTGTTTTCTGAAACTGGATGACCCCAAAAGGGGTTTTTGGGCAACAACTCCAAAACTCTCTCAAAACAAAATAACACCTGTCCAGAAAACACAGATAAAGGAATTTCCCCCATTACAAATAGGGATTTTCCCCTTGACATTTTTCAAAAAAATGACTATATTTGTGGTGAGAAATAAAGAAAGGGAAAGGTTATGTTTGTAGTTATTAATTTTATTCTGGCCGTCATCCTCTATCCTTTTTTTGGTCCAAGACTCAAGACAGGATGGGTGGATGCCATCGTTTATTTCTGTTTCTGCGGATATCTAACACCATTGCTGGGAATTCCTCTCTACAAACTCATTTTAGATAACTGAAAATAATGTCCTTTTAACTACATATTTCAACCGCTAATTTTGTACAAAACAAAATTAGCGGTTCTTTTATGGCAAACTCCAAACACATATCCGAAGACGAAATCAAGTACATCGTAGATGTAGAGTTATCCAAGGCTCAATAAAAAATCTGAAAACAGAAAATCTTACTTTCTCAAGATCTTCTTTCCTTTCAAGATATATAAGCCTTTGCGGTTAAGAGCCTCGTTTTCACTCAGGTGTTTGCCGTCGATGGTGTAGTAATGTTGTGGCATGTTGGGATCGTTGCTGATGCCATTGACTTTTGTGCCCTCGATGAAATCTTTTAGCACGTAGAGTGCAGGCAATGCCTTGCCATTTTGGTTGTCGAAGAGTCCTGCATTGTACCATCCATCTGTAACGCGCTTGGTGTTCCAGTCAAGGCCATATTCGTTTGCTTCCATCCACCACCAGAAGAGACCATTTACGTTGGCATGTGACTTCAAGATGTTGATGAGAGCCGAAGTGAATGCTTTTTGTCCCTCGCCATTGATGGGATATGTCGAAGAAAGGTCGTAACTCACATTGTTAGGTTGCCAATCATGGTAATAACCCACTTCCACTAACATTATCTTCTTGTCGGCAAAGGTGCTTTCCATTTGCGTGAGTGCTGTGTTGAGTGCGTTGAGATTGCCATGATAGTAAGAATAGTATGAAAGTCCGATAATGTCGTAGTCAACGTCATAATCTTTAATCTTTTGATAGAAAGCCTTCAGGTTGTTGGGTTGTGCTACCCGCTCAGTATGTATTATCACTTTTGCAGAAGGACATTCCTCTCGGCAGGCTTGCACAGCCCTTTTCAGCAATGTGGTGAATCTCGGCCAATTGTCGTTGTTGTTTGGGTAGCATTTTTTGGGGGATGAAGTGTTCACTTTTCCCCACAGCATGCCGTAACTTATTTCGTTGCCAGTCTGGATGAAGTCAGGGGTGGCACCTGCAGCATTCATTGCCTGCAGCACCTCCTTGGTGTATTCATAGATTTTGTCATATAGCTGTGTGTCGCTCAGGCTTGCCCATGCATTGGGAGTCCATTGTTTTGCCGGGTCTGCCCATGAGTCGGAATAATGGAAGTCGAGCATGAAAGCCATGCCGGCATCCTTGATTTGCTTTCCCAAGTTCTTGACATATTCAAGGTCTTGCACCACACCCTGACCTTTGTCTTCTGCGGACGCATTCTCTGGGTTGACGAAAAGTCGGACTCGCATGGCGTTCATGCCCTGTTCGCCGAAGTAGGAGAGAGGTGAAGCTATTGCATTACCATTGATGTCGTAATATTTTGCTCCATGAGATACGTAAGAAGGCAAGAGCGAGATGTCGCCTCCCACATATTTGGCTTGTGCGAAACAAGGTAGGTTGCCAAACAAAGTCAGGGCGCATAGGATGTAAAAGTATTTTCTCATTTTTGTTAGGTTTTGATTGTTGGCATGGCTCTGTTCCCAAGGAACACTCATGAGAATAGTCTGAAACTATTGTCGCCAGTCAAATGTCGTTTTTATTTTAGTAAATTGTTGGTTTTTGGTTTTCGAGAGCAAATTTAAGCGAAAAATATGAGTTCTGCAAATATGATTGAAAAAACCTGCCCTTTTTTGAGGAGGGCAGGCTTTTTGCTTTTTCTGTTATTTGCATTGGTGCACATTAGCGTACGAGAACTTTCTTGCCGCCAATGACATATATGCCTTGAGGAAGACCTTGCAACATTTCTTGCTTGTTGGCGTTGGTGGTGCCTTTTCGCAATAGTCTGCCATCGATGCTGTAAATGTCAGCCATCTTGCTATCGTCTGCATTCAACTCATGGATGGCGGTTGGCACGATGTTCACCAAATGTTTGCTTCCATCCTTGTTTGCTGAAATCTCGAAGAACGTGGTGTTCTTTATTCCATTGATATCCACTGTTTGCGGACTGCCTGTACCCGTGCTGAATACGAAATTCACTTCGTCGGTGGCGTTGTTGATGTGGTAGGTCTTCTTGAACCAATTCTTGCCTTCCACGCTGACGGTGGTGCTGACCTTGTCGCCAGGCCATGCGGAATTTGATGGGGAATGAGTTCCATCACCACCCCAAGACCAGAAGTTCACGCTGGTCCATCCCACGGCGTCAGTATTTACATAAACGTCGAAATCGTATGGCTCGAAAGAAGAAATGGCATATTGTCTTGTTGTGATGCTGCTTACTGCGCCATTTTTCAGCAGACCCACTTTCAATGTTGTCTCACCAGTTGGAATGTCAATGGTCGTGCCGCTGACAACCTTGTTGCTTTGAGGAGTAGGGTCTGTTCCATCTGTGGTGTAAACGAGAGTGGCAGCCTCGTCGTTGCTCACGGCAACAAGAGTAGCTTTTTGCATGCCGTCGTAGTTGCCTGATGGAAGGTCAACCCATGCAATTTCTGCATTCTTGTCCAAGAAATAGGCGTAATGGTAACCAGAGAGGATTTTTTGGTAACGCGAACTTGGAGTGTAAGTTGTGGCGTCAGTGCCTACTGCTGCCAGCAAGTCAGCTTTCTCGCCAGAAACCTTCACCACGTAGTAGTTGGTGTTGTTGGCGAAGTTGGCGTAGTTGCTCATGCTGTGAATTCCAGCCACCTTACGTGCGTTTATCATCATCTTGATGTCTTGCTTGTAAGCCATCCAGTGAGTCATGAACACGCATGGTGTGCCAGGCATGGCGAGCAGGTATGCGTTTGCAGCCAATGTGTCGCGTACGATGGGGTCCTGGGCGGCATTGGAGCGGCGCTCGGTGTCGTGGTTCTCCACGAATGTGACAGCATAGCGTCTGTAGTTGCCGCTGTTGTAGTTGCTGCTCATCAGAGGCCAGTTGCCCTCATTCTGTTTGCCAAGGTATGTCCAGTCGCGTCTGTTGATGGCATTGCGCACTGTGTATCTGAATTGGAAGTCAAAGGCAGCGCTTTGTATTGCGTCATTGGCACGTGTAGCTTCAATCCAGTTCTTTATGGTGACAGTTCCGTCCCAACATTCGCCCACGGAGAATGGCACGCCGCAGTCGGCGTTGTACATGCCCGTGTAGGAGCCGCTGTAGCCTTTCACCATGTCGTATCTGAATCCAGTGTATCCTAAATAGTTGATGAGGTATTTCAGGTACGCTTTCACATTTTCCTGCACATTTTGGCTTTTGTGGTCGAGGTCGCGCATTCCGCCCCATCCTTCTCCGGTGTCGTTGTTTGGACTTAGTGAATAACCGTTTTGGTTTGCCCAGTTGAGAGTAGCCCCTCCGTCATCGTCGCGGCAGATATCTGTGGAGAGCATTTGGTATGTCTTGCCATCATAGGGATTTGTCTCTTGTGGGAAGTCCACCCAGTTGGAGACGTTGCTGCGATGGTTTATCACGACATCGGCAATGACACCTGTGCCTTGTGTCTTGAATGTCTGTATCATGGATTTCAGTTGAGCCTCATTTCCAAAACTGCTGTTTTGGTCATACCAGTAGAGAGGGTCATAGCCCATGGACTGTGCATTGCCCGTGCGCCCGCTTTGCGGCACCCATACGAGTGAGAAATATGGGGTGATGTCTGAAGCCTGCGATTCGAGGGTTCTCCATTGCGACGGGGTGAATGAGTCCCAGTAGAATGCTTGCAGCATCACGCCATCGTAGTTGGCTGGCCAACCTTGTGCCGAGGTTGAACCATAAGATATGATGGCAAGCAGGGAAGTCAATAAGAGTCGTATTTTTTTCATGTCAGGTAGATGTTTGGTTTTCGAAGCAAATATAGTGTTTTTTTTCCATGGTTGGTTTGTTGTGTCGCATTTTTTTCAATGCGATGGTCGTGCAAACGTTTGCATTGGCGGTTTGAAATAGAAAACGGGCACCACAAACATGGTGCCCGTCATTTAAGGATTTTTGATTAGTGTCGCTTATTCACCCACGACGATTACACAACGGTTGCGGTCGTTCTCGGCGAATGGCTGCACTGTGTCGCCGAATGACTCCACAGTCATGCGGCTTCTGTCGATACCTTTTTGTATCAAAGCCTTTGCAACTTTCTCAGCACGAGCCTTTGCGTAGCCCACGTTGACTCTTGGGTTGCCAGTGCCCTTGTCGGCATAGCCCTTGATGCTGATGCCCTTTTGTGGGTATTTGTTGCACCAAGCCACAATCTTGTTGAGAGTGGTTTCTGGGTCGGGATCCGACTCGCGTATGGTGTAGAAGAAGGTCTCCTTCAGAGGTTCTTCTTTCACCACTGGTTTTGGTTCCGGCTTGGGTTCCACCTTTGGCTCTGGTTTAGGCTCTTCTCTTACGACAGGCTTCTCTTCAACAGGAGCAGGAGGCACCACTACTGGAGCAGGCGCTTTCTTCTTCATGCCAAACTTGAAAGTCAAGCCGGCCAGAGCAACGATTTGCCAGTCGGGGTCGAAGTTGGACTTCAGGTTGAAGCAGTCGTTTTTGAAGTTGGCATCCAATTCGAGGTTGATTCCAAAGTTGCGTGAGAAGTTGTACTCGAATTGTGTACCGAAGCGTCCGTTGTAGCTGCTATGCTTTGTTCCGCATTGATCAGGACCTACATAAAAATGGTTGCCGGCGGTCATGCCCTTTACGATGCCCTTGTATTCATCGAAGTCCCATCCATAGTTCACTCCGAAGCCCGTGAGGAGTATCCAGTTGAAGCGTTGTGATGAGCGGTTCGGGCTTATGATGTTGCTCATGTTCATGAGCAGGTCGAGGTCGCCGGTGATGGCTTTGAATGTGTATGCCTGGTCTTGTGTGAGGCCGGGGAAGCGTTCTTTCAGGAATCCGCCCTTAGCCTCGTAGCCTTGCAGGTGAAGCCTCACGCCCACTTTTGGGTTGAAGTATCGTCCGAACGACACTGCAAACTGCGGTGTGACGAGGTCCATGAAGTCATAGTGTGTGAGCGTAGCTTGTGCGCCACCCTGCACAGAGATGAAATTGTGTGGGTAGTAGTCTTCGCTCGTCTCTTGTGCCATGGAGGTGGTGGACACTCCGAAAAGGAGTGCCACCATGGCAAGAATATAATTCATTTTTTTCATAGTCGTTATTCTTTGTTTATACAACGTATGCAACTGATAGCAACATTTTTTGTTGTTTTCGGTTGTGTTGTCGTTTTTTACATTTTAGTCATGACCACGCGGTGGTTGCCTTGATAGCTGATGAAGAGTTGGAACTTGTAAGTACCGGCTGCGACACTGATGTCGGCTCCGTCTTGAGTCAAGTTGCCAGTATCTCCACCCCAGTTGATGGCCCAGTCGTGGTTGGCGCGGAACTTCAGGTTGGTGTCCTCGTTGATGGTGGTCGTGGCTTCCCAGCAACCCTCGTCCTTGTTGTAAGTCATGTCCACGTCGCTTCCCCATCCGTTGAAGCCGCCGATGATGCCCACGGCATCAATGCGGACGAGGTTGTATGCCATTGCTGCAACATCAAGGTTGATTTGGTAGAAGCCTGCACCTGGGTCGGGGCAGTTGGGGCCGCCAGATGACTGCAATGTGCCACCCATGGAGTTTCCATCTACATATTCCAAGTCATCATTCCAGTTGTCGGCATTTGGCTTGAATTTGAACTCGCCGTCCAAGTAGTAGTATCCCTGGTATGCTCCATTTCCGTTGCCAGCAAGAGCGTGATTGGTGCTCCAGCCGCCCTCGTTGCCTATTTCATAGAAGAAGTCAGGATAGCCGCTGTCTTCCTTGACGGTGCAGTGCGCAGGAGTCTCGCCACTGAGATAGAGGCGAATGATGTAGGGTCCGTCGGCTGCAAGTTGCAAGTTGGCACCATCTTGAGTGAGGTTGTCTAACTCACCACCCCAGTTGATGGCCCAGTCGTGGTTGAGGCGGAACTTGAACTCACCAGCGTTGAGTGTCTCGCGAGCCTCCCAGCACTTCAGCGTCTCGTTGTAGGTCATGTCCACGTCGGTGTCCCAACTGCCTCTCACGGAACCGATGATGCTGATGGAGGATACCGGTTTGAGCGCATAGGTCATTTCCTTCAAATCTACCTTGATGTAGTAGAAGCCAGGAGCTACGGCATCCACGTTAGACTCGCCATCTGTCGTAAGCGTACCGCTGTTAGCGTCGCCGGAAGCTTTCTCCCAGTCGCCGTCCCAGTTGTCTTTGTTGGGCTTGAACTTGAACTCGCCGTCGAGGTATATGACGGCAGTATAGGTGCCATTTCCGTCACCATGTAGGGCATGGGGCTCGCTCCATCCGCTCTCGTTTCCAATCTCATAGATGAACTCATTGAAGCCTACCGGTGTAGCCTTCCATGTCTGGTCGAGCATGTTTAAGGTGATGTCATAGAAGAGGGCGTCTGGGTCGGCAATGATGACAAAGTTGCCGCCGTCGTTGTTGTAGTTGAACTTGCCCTCCTCGCTGGCTGCTGCCAGACAGCCGCTCCAGTCGCCGCCGATGCCACTCTCAGGTGTCAACTTGAACTCGATGTTGCTGCCGTCCTCGGTGGCAGGGATGCGCACCTTGAAGATTGGGTTGTCATATGGGTCGCTGCCGTCGTTGGTGAGTTTGTAGGTCATGTCTGTGTTGTCCCACCCATTGATGGAGCCGGTGAGGTAGTAGGCTGACTCGATGACGGGAGCCTTCGGAATGACCTTGATGGTGAAGGGTGCTGATGTCGCAGTCTTCACAGCAGTAGTGCCGTTGGTGAGCCACATGCTGACCGTGGCTTGGAGGTCACGTTCCACGGGGCGGCAATTTCCATACTGATTGACGATGTTTGCCTGCAGGTCGGCAACAGACATGGCTCCGTCGGCAGAGATGTTGTAACTGGCATCGCCGATAGAGATGTTGTAAATGGGTTCAAAGCCTTCTTTCGAGGCTGTAGGTGCTGTGATGGAACAAACCTTTACGTTTTCATCGGTGATATTGTTGAGGTCGATGACTCCAATAGTGGTGACACTTCCATCGCCGAAGGAAACTGTTACTGGCTGGTCGACCACCTGTGGGAAGAGCCAGTCTTTGTAGTCATCGGTACATGCGGCCAACGAGGCTACAAGAGCTATTCCAAATAATATTTTCTTAGTCATAGTCGTATTTCTTTTTTATTCGGTTTCTATTGTTGCATCAACATATAATCACCAGTGATGTCGTTGAACAAGAACAGGTAGTTGCCTTCTGGCACCACGAGGTTTCCGTCACCGTCAGCCTCTCCTGCCAGTCCGCTCTTGTAACCCCAGCAGGTGTCCCAGCTTCCAGGAATCTTGACTTTCAACTTGTCACCGCCTTTCACTTCAAACTTCCAAATGTGGTTCTCACATCCGTCGAGAGTGAACACAGGTGTCATTTCGCTGTCGCTCCATTCGTTGAATGTGCCGGCAACACAGAGTTGGTCATAGACTTTCACGCTTCCTTCGTATTTGTCGATGGTGATCTCGTTGCTCTTGGTGTCGAGATTGATGGTGTAGTAGCCCTTCTCCGTAATGCCGATGTTGTGGTTGTCGCCATCATAGTCGCCGATGAAGCTTCCCGGGTTCTTCACGTTGGTATAGTTGAGCTGGCTGCCCCAGTCACCAGGAGTGAGCACGAATTTGAATTGTCCTTCCTCTGGGAAATATCCGGTGAACGAAGTCATGCCACCGCCAGTAGCGGCGTCATATTGCTCGTTGGGCACGAGGAACATAGGAACGAGTCCATTGCCCACGCCATTGGCGTCGTTGCTCCAAGAAGAGCTACCGATGCAGCTACCCACCATGTACCATATTATTGGTTCGGCTGGTTTCAGCTCAATGTAATAGGGCACTGCCTTCAGCTTCACCACATTGGAGTAGATAGGCTTGTATTCATTGAATCCGGCGTCCACTATGGCGGCCTTCACACGGATGGCGAGGTCGAGCATGGAGGGAACCATTCCGGCGTTTGTCCAACCATTGAGCATCACGAGCCAGCGGTCTATTGTCTGTGTGTTGAGTTCCACATTCTGGCCACTGCTGTAAGTCTCGTCCAATACGAAGAAGTCAGCACCGGTGTTGTCATCGGCATTAGGGTCATAAGCTTTGTTGAACGATTCCGTCGGTGAGATTTCAACTTTGTAAGTGGGAACCACGGGAGCATCGAAATTGTTGTAAGGTCTGGGCTGTGACCATGTAAGGGACACAGACTGCGATTTCTGCAGGTCAACATTGCCTGTGATGGCTGGCTCGTTGAGCACAAACGAGGTTGGTTGTGTCAGTATTGGGTTTGAGTCGTTGTCATCTTCACAGGCTGTCAGGGCAAAGGCGCCGACCAGCAGCAACATGGAAAATTTATATATCTTTTTCATATGTTTATTGTCTTTATGCTTGATATTTTACTTGCTAAGCACATTAATATCCAGGATTCTGCTTCAGGTTGGGATTGGCGTTAACATCCTCATCAGGTAAGGCAAAGATGTTGCGGAATGCAGGGAATGCGGCTCCGTTCTCGGCACCAGCTTTCCATTCCCACAAGTACTGGCCGCTGTTGTCTCCACCAAAATATCCGTAACGGATCAGGTCGGTGCGGCGGAAGCCTTCGAAGTAGAGTTCGCGTGCACGCTCATCCAAAATCTGGTTGAGATTGAAACTGCTTGATGTGGTGGTGTGTGCACGTTGGCGCAATGCATTGATGTAGTTTGCACCTGTGCTGCTTGTGGTGCCGCCATTGAGACGTGCGTCGGCCTCAGCAGCGATGAGGTAAGCCTCAGCAGCACGCATCAGGAAGAAGTCGGTGTCAATGAACTGTGAGCTGTGTGCAGTTGCTCCACTTGCATAGGTGTTGCGGAACTTGCCCACGGAATAGCCCGAGGTGAACTCTCCTGGAGTGGAAATCTTGAGTTCGCGGTCTATGCCGAAGAAGAGGGCGCGGTCGTCGCCAGCGGCGGCAGCCATATCCTTGATGGAGGCTTGTGGTGCGTCGTTGTTGGGGAAGAACTTGCCCACCAGCTGGATGCGAGCACGGTTGCCTGCCCATAACTCAGTTGTTCCATAGTTGCTTTCGGTGTCCATGTCACCTTTCCATGTAGAAGCCATCAGGAAGAGAGAGGTACACCATGCGGTGGTCTTCACACCATCCTGAAGCAATGGAAGTATAGCCTCTTGAGAGGCACCGTTGCTTCCGTTGTCGCCCATGAACAGCATCTGGTATGCACTCCATCCGTTCATGCCTGTAGTCCACAGTTTATGGGGACCGTTGATGACCTTTTCTGCGTATTCCTTTGCTTCATTCCAGCGAGCGGTGCCCGTATAGACCTCAGCGTTCAGGTAGAGGCGAGCCAGCAACAAGTTGGCTGCATCCTGGTCTGCGCGGCCATATCCACTGTCGGTGTCCTTGCGTGCTGCAGGCGCCATCATCTTGTCCTTCACTTCAAGCAGTTCGGTCTCAATCCACTTGAAGAGGTCTGCGCGCTGTATCTGTTTTGGAGATTCCGACATCAGAGCGGTTGCAAAAGGCACGTTGCCGAAGGCGTCCATCAAGTGATAGTAGTAAAGAGCACGTAGGAAGCGCACTTCTGCCTCGCGAGTGGCATCAACTCCACCGCACACCTCAAGGTAATGGTTGCAATAGGTGATACCGACATAGAGACGATAGTAGAAACCCTTCAGCATCGGGTGTGATGCATCATATTGGTTGTAGTTGAAGGCTGGTATGCCAGGGTCACCCCAAGCGCACATTGCCTCGTCGGTGGTCAGTTCGTTGGAGTTCCACAACTGGCGTATGAATCCTGCAGTACCGCCGTCAAGACCGTCGATGTCGCAGTCGCCGCCTTGTCCGCCTTGTCCCTGCAAGGCCATGTTGGAGTAGCATTTGGTGAATAGTGCCACCTCGTCGGGCACCATTGTCTTGCTGGGGTCAATAGGAGTGACGTCCAGGTCGCCGGTGCAGGAACTCAGTCCTGCAACAACCAGTGCTGCGGCAGGAAGTATATGTTTGATATATCTGAAGTTCATATTCGTAATATTTATGATAGTTGTCTTTATTCTATGCCTGTAAATCCATTAGAAAGAGAGGTTCAAACCTAACAACAGTGTGAAAGGACGTGGGTAGATGTTGTTGTCGATGCCTTTGTACACCTCGGGGTCGATGCCCTTGTACTTGGTGATGGTGAACACGTTTGTTGCAGAAGCATATACACGACCAGTCAGTCCGTTGTAGCTGCCGCCCTTGAAGAGGTTGGCGAAAGAGTAGCCAAGTGTGATGTTGTCGCACTTGAGGAAGGAGGCGTTGCGCACGAAATAGTCGGAGAGCGCGTTGTCGTAAGTTACCCATCCAACTTCCACTGCCTCAGGCATGGTGTTCTGCAGATAGCCGAACGATGAGTCGAAACGTTTCTCTGTGTTCATGTAACTCATGCGTTTGTCCCAATAGACATAGTTGTCGAAGCTTGCACGCAGACCGATACCCAAGTCCACATTCTTGTATTGCAGACGTGAACTCAAACCTGCAGTATAAGGTGCAAACGGGCTCTTGTAGATGTAACGGTCGGAATCGTTGATGATGCCATCGGCATTGCGGTCAACATAAACACCTTCGAGCGGTTTGCCTGCTTCGTCGTAAACTTGTTGGAAAACATAGAATGAGTATGCGGGATAGCCTACGGTGTGAATCTGGCAGTTTTGGCCAGTACCGGCAGAAATGCCACCAGTCAAAATCTTTGATGCCTCGCCAGTGAGTTCGGTAATCTTGTTCTTGTTGTATGTGAAGTTGGCTGTCACCTCCCACTGCCAGTTCTCGTTGGCTACGGGGCGAACGGTCAGCGAAGCCTCGACACCACGGTTCTCGAGCGAACCGATGTTGGTAGGAACGGTGTTGCGGAAGTTGGAGCCGGCAGACACTGAAGCCCAGTTGATTAGGTCTGTGGTCTTGCGGTAATAGTAGTCAACGCTACCGCTGACGCGATTGCGGAAGAACTGGAAGTCGAGACCTATGTTGTAGGTGGTTGTGGTTTCCCACTTCAGGTTCTTGTTGTAAGCGTCGGGTCTGTAGAGCAGACCACTGTCATTTACGCCAATCAGTGGATAGCGTCCATCCACATTGGTGGTGTTGACGTTGTATGAGGCGAAATAGTTGTAGTCGCCGATGCCATCTTGCTGGCCAGTCTTACCCCAGCCAAGACGGAGCTTGATTTCGTCGATCCAACTTACATTGCGCAAGAAAGCTTCCTCGTTGATTTTCCAACCCAAGGCAACAGATGGGAATGTTGCCCAGTGGTCGTAGAAACGAGAAGAACCATCTCGACGCACTGTGGCAGTCACCATGTAACGGTCGAAAGCTATGTAGTTGGCACGGCCGAAGAAACTCACGAGATAGCTTTCCGATTTCCACGGATTGACTTTTGCGTCATAAGGATATTGCTTGCCGGCAGCTGGCAATGTCGATCCATCGGCAAGTGTCACGACTTGATTGGTGGTTGTAGGATACAGACCAGCATAGAAAGATTCGCCCCAGTATTTAGTGTGGCTCCACTCATAGCCCACCATTATGTCGAAATGCTGAGTCTTGAGGAAGTCCTTGTAGTATTGTGCGTATGCCGAATAGGTGAGGTTGTATTTGTGCTCATTGGAGTATCCGCTGTTTCCATAATAGAAATTGGATGGTCCCCATTTTTCATAGTCGGTGAGTTGTTTTCCGTTAGCCCAGTCGCCGCTGGCGTTCATGTGGATTCGCAGGTCTTCGAAGCCATGCACTTTGTAGTCCATTTCGATGTTGCCCATGTAATCGTATGAATTGGCACGGTCGTTCTTTTCGTAAAGACGTGACACAGGGTTGGCAACGGTGTTGCGGTTCCATGTGACTGGGTAATTGGGATCTTTCAGAGATGCGCCCGAGTCGGTCCATTGCCAATATCCATGGAAGTTCTCATATTTGGGGTCTGTGGAAGTGACCGGCTGTGTGGGGTCCATACGCAAAGCATCGCCTATGGCAGCCTCGTTGGCATAACGAGTGTGGGCGTACATGAACTTGCCGTTGATGTTGAACTTCAGGTGATCGTTGAACAGTGATGGGTTCAGCGTCACGCTGGCAGTGGTACGCTGGAAGTTGGATGTTTTCAGGATACCGTTTTGGTCAGTGTAGCCTACGCTGAAGCGATATGGCAAGTTCTTCAGACCGCCTTGTACGGTCACATTGTGGTCAGTGCTCACTGCAGAATGGAAAATCTCGTCCATCCAGTCAGTATTGGCATTGCCTAAGAGGGATGCGGCTTCCGACCCCTCGCCATAGTAGCTCTTGATGAACTTGCGGTATTGGTCGGCATCGAGCAAGTCGATCGAGCTGTTTTTCACTGAGTAGGAGACATTGCCGTTGTAGCTCACTTTTGGAGCCATGCTCGTGCGTCCTTTTTTCGTGGTGATGATGATGACACCATTGGAGCCGCGGCTACCATAGATGGCTGTTGCAGAGGCGTCTTTCAAAACAGTGAAACTCTCGATGTCGTTGGGGTTGACCATGGTAAGAGGGTTGGAGACACCCTTGATGCCTTGGTTGTCCATAGCCAGACCATCAATCACGATAAGAGGTGCGGTGCTGGCATTGAGAGACGAACCGCCACGAATGAGGATGTTGGCACCACCACCAGGAGCACCACCACTGTTGGTGATGTTGACACCGGCAATCTTACCTTGTATCATGTCCTGAGCATTGGTGATGAGACCATGGTTTTTCTCATCTGGCTTGATGGCTGTCACGGAGCCGGTGAGGTCGTTTTTCCTTGCCACACCATAACCAATGACCACCACTTCGTTGAGAGCATGGGAGTCGTCCTTTAGTAAAACTTCCACTTGTGGTTCTGCGGGTACTTCCATTGTCTCATAGCCGATGTATGAGATTTGCAGCACGTCGCCTTTCTTTGCTTCAATTGTGAATCTACCGTCAAAGTCGGTAATCACACCGCCCGTCTGTCCTGCGATGCGGATGGTGGCACCGATAATGTCTTCGCCGGTAGCATCCTTTACGTGGCCATTGACAGTCAATGACTGTGCAAAGGCACTCACTGATAGGAATAGCCCCAAGATGAGGCCAAGAGCCCTAACAGGAATAGCGAAATTTACCTGCTTCATCATTTTTGTTATTAAGTTTTTAGTATTGAATTGAAATAAATATTGGTTAGCAATCTATAATATTAATATTGTATATACTCCTTATGAGATGGCGACTTTTCACAACCCGCCGAAGACAAGAGTTGTATGATTGTTTCATTTTGCAAAATTAGATTTTTTTTTGAGTTGTTGTTTCTTTTGTTTCATTTTTTTTATTGGATATGCCATGCAATCGTTTGCGCAATAGAAAAAACAAAAATAAAAATGATGAAATACAACATGTTGATAAAATTATTAATTTTGCAGAAGCTAACCCAATGATTATCGTTTGCGCAAAATGAATGATCACGCACCCATCACGATGAAAGACATAGCCAAAGCACTTGGGGTGTCTGTTGCCACGGTGTCGAGGGCTCTCAAGGATAGCCCCCGCATCAGTGCAAGCCGTCGTGAAGCCATCAAGGCATACGCGAGAGAGCACAACTTCTCACCTAACTTATTGGCAGAGTCGTTGCGCCATAGCAGGGTTAGGCCAATGAAAACAATAGGAGTCATCATCCCACAACTCAACCATTTCTATTTCTCATCCATCCTCAGTGGCATAGAAGACGAGGCTTCAAGGCGAGGGTATCTCCTCATGGTGGCTCAAAGCGACGAGACTTTCAATCGAGAGGAAAAAATATGTCAATTGTTTTTTGAGAACAAAGTGTGCGGCATAATCGTGTCACAAGCCAAGGACACCACAAAATATGACCATTTCCAGCGGCTTATAGACAATGGCGTTCCCTTGGTGTTCTTCGACCGAATCTGCACCGGCATCAATACCAGCAGGGTGGTGGTAGATGATTACATGGGTGCTTATTCAGCAGTCTCACACTTGATAGAGACAGGCTGTCGCAGGGTGGCTTTCTATGGCACATCCATGCATTTGGAAATATCCAAGAACAGATACAATGGATTCCGCGACGCATTGCTAAAGCACAACCTGCCTGTTGACGATCGTTTCACTCGATTCTGCGACAACAGGGCGGATGCAGAGGCAATAACGCCAGAAATACTCAAGATGCCCGACAGGCCCGATGCATTTTTCGCCATCAACGATGACACCGCCATAGGAATATTGTACACAGCCAAGCGTTTGGGTTTCAGAGTGCCCGATGATATTTCCATATGCGGATTCACAAATGGTGAGCGTGCCGTGGCGTGCGACCCCATGCTCACCACGGTGGAGCAGCGTGGCAAGGTTGTGGGGCAGCAGGCAGCAGATGTGCTGATAAGTCATGTAGAGGGGATAATCCCTATCGACAAGGTGGAAAAGCGCATCGTCCGCACCCGGCTTATTATAAGAGGAACTACAAAACCATTATTGAACGACAATAAACAACATTAATAATTACAAGCTATGAAGACAAAGCCTGATTTAAGCTTTTGGAAGCTGTGGAACCTTAGTTTCGGCTTCTTTGGCGTACAGATAGCCTATGCACTTCAGAGTGCCAATATCAGTCGCATTTTCCGCACGCTTGGTGCAGACCCTCATTCGCTCAGCTTCTTTTGGATATTGCCCCCACTCATGGGCATTCTTGTGCAGCCCATAGTGGGAACGCTCTCCGACAAGACATGGACACGTTTTGGTCGTCGCATCCCATATCTCTTCGTGGGAGCAGCGATGGCGGTGGCAGTGATGTGCTTGCTGCCCAATGCAGGCTCGTTTGGCATGTCGGTGGGTGCAGCCCTCATCTTCGGACTCTTTGCACTCATGTTGCTCGACACCTCCATCAACATGGCGATGCAGCCATTCAAGATGCTGGTAGGTGACATGGTGAATGAAAAGCAGAAAGCCAAGGCATACAGCATTCAGTCTTTTCTTTGCAATGCTGGTAGTGTGGTCGGCTTCCTCTTCCCCTACATCTTCGCAATGGTGGGACTGAAAAACGTAGCACCAGAAGGTGTCGTTCCCGACACTGTCATCTGGTCGTTCTATATCGGAGCACTCATCCTCATCCTCTGTGTGATATATACCACCACGAAGGTGCGTGAGATGCCCCCACAGGAATATGCTATGTATCATGCCGTGGAAGAAGGCAAGAAAGACAGTGCCAACTGGTTTGTGTTGCTGAAGAACGCTCCCTCCACATTTTGGAAGGTAGGATTGGTTCAGTTCTTCTGCTGGGCAGCCATGCTCTATATGTGGACATACGTGGTGGATGCAGTCTCGGAGACAGTTTGGGGCACCACCGACCCCAAATCCGGTGCCTATCAGGAAGCTGGCAACTGGACAGGCGTGCTATACGCCTTACAGGCATTGGGCAGTGTGTGCTGGGCAGCAGTCTTGCCACGATTCAAAGACACCAAAATGGCGTATGCGCTTAGTTTGGTCATAGGTGGCATTGGTTTCGTTCTCATACCTTTCGTCCACGACAAGTATCTGATGATAATACCATTCTTGCTTATAGGCTGTGGATGGGCTGCCATGCTTGCCATGCCTTTTACTTTTGTCACCAATGCCTTGAAAGGCTACGGACACATGGGAGCATATCTTGGACTCTTCAATGGTACAATCTGTGTGCCACAGATAGTTGCCGCCCTGCTTGGCGGGACAATACTTCATTGCGTCAACTCCAGCCAAAGCATGATGATGGTGGTAGCTGGCGTGCTGTTCATCATCGGTGCTCTATGCGTGAATGTCATCAAGGTGCCAAAAGAGTAATGCCATGGAACAAGGATTGACATATCAGCTGTTGGGATGGGTGGCAAGCATAACAATGATACTTGGCTATTTGCCACAGGCTATAAAAACCATACGCACGAGGAACACTGACGGCATAGCATTGCCCACATTCCTCATGATGGGAATAGGAGGCGCGTGCTTCATGATGCAAGGCATCCTGCACAAGCCAGACATTCTTTGGGCTCTCTTTGTGACCAATTTGATTACGACCGCCTGCAGCTGCATCGTATTTGGTATAAAAATATACAATGACTATTTCCAAAAGAAGTAGGCAACGTCTCAGATCATGCCAAGTGGAAATCGTAATACAATTATGATAATCAATTGTTAAACATCTAAATCACAATATTATGAATCTACAATTCCAGATTGACTACCAAACCGTTTTTGGCGAGGAACTGGTGTTGAATGTCATCACTTCCAATCGCTTTGGAGATAAGGAAACAACACAGCATCGCATGGAGACCCGCGACGGCAAGAGGTGGTATTGTTTGCTCAACAACGTAATAAAGAATGGACCATACTTGGATTATTACTATAGTCTCAATGTAGGCGAACAAGTGATGAGAAGAGAATGGACACTTGAAACACATAGGTTGGAACTGGAAACATCCTTGGCAAGTGACTATACCATCTACGACCATTGGATAGACATTCCAGACAATGCTTATTTGTATAGTTCGGCATTCACCGACTGCATCAATCGAAGGGAACACCTGAAGATACATCCCCATTCGTATGCGCAGACCATTAGATTGAAAGTTCGCGCACCACAGTTGCGTGGTAACGAACGTCTTGCCGTACTTGGCAACGACGATATCCTTGGTCAATGGCTTCCATCCAATGCCGTCCCAATGGTGGAGCACAATTATAATGAGTGGTTGGTGGATATAGACGGAAGCAAGTTGAGTAGCCGCAAGTTCGAGATGAAGTTTGTGGCACTCGATGAAGATGTTGACGTGACACCGGTGTGGGAATGTGGCGACAACAGAGTGATTGACCTGCCAGAGATGAAAGATGGCGACATCGTGGTGTATGAGCTGCCAGAAGCTCGCTTCGACATCTATGACGAGAAATGTGCCGGCACTCTCGTGCCAGTGTTCTCATTACGCTCCAAGGACAGTTTTGGAGTGGGAGACTTTGGCGACCTGAAGAAGATGGTGGATTGGGTTGCACTTACCAATCAGCGGCTGTTGCAGATATTGCCAATCAACGACACAACCACCACACACACATGGACAGATTCGTATCCATATAGCTGCATAAGCATCTTTGCCCTTCACCCTCAATATGTAAACTTGACGGCACTTCCTGCTATCAAGGATGAGAAAAAGAGGGAAGAAATGGAATTGTTGAGACAAGAACTCAATAATTTGCCTCAAATAGACTACGAGCGAGTGAATGCTGCCAAAATGGAGTATTTGGGCATTCTTTATATCCAAGATGGCAAGAAGGTGCTTGCTTCTGATGCTTTCAAGAAATTCTTTGAAGATGCGAAGATGTGGCTTGTTCCTTACGCACAGTATTCCATGCTGCGCGACAAATATGGAACAGCAGACTTCAACGAATGGCCAGACCATAATGTGTGGGATGAGAACGACATGCAAAGTCTGACATCACCCCGCACCAAGGCATACAAGGATGTGGCATTCTATTATTATGTGCAATTCCTGCTCAACAGCCAGATGAAAGAAGTCCATGAGTATGCACGCGAAAAGAACGTCATCCTCAAGGGAGACATACCTATCGGAGTGAACAGGTATGGATGTGATGTGTGGATGGAGCCAAGATATTTCAATCTGAACGGACAGGCAGGTGCTCCACCCGACGATTTCTCCGCCAATGGTCAGAATTGGGGATTCCCGACCTATAATTGGGAAGAAATGCTCAATGATGGATGTGCCTGGTGGGTGAGAAGATTCTCCAACATGTCGAAATTCTTCGATGCATACCGCATTGACCATGTGTTGGGATTCTTCCGCATTTGGGAGATTCCAATAGAGTCGGTACATGGACTGTTGGGGCAGTTCGCACCTGCGATGGCGATGACGAAACCTGAGATAGAGGCATACGGCTTGACATTCCGCGAAAGAGAATTCCTTGAGCCATACATCACCGACGATGTGTTGGACCGAATCTTCCATGAACAGGCGTCAATGGTGAAGGAGACCTATGTGGAACCTTGTGGTGACGGGCGCTATAGGATGCGTGCCGAATACGATACACAACGTAAGGTGGAAAAAGCATTCGTGGGGCGTGCTGACGCCAAGGATGTGGCATTGAGAGACGGACTATATGCTCTCATCAGCGACGTGCTCTTTGTAAGAGACCACCGAGACCCGGAAAAATACCATCCAAGAATAGCCGTGCAGCTTGACTTTGTGTATGAGCTCCTTGGCGAACATGAGAAATACGTGTTCAACCGACTATACAACGACTATTATTACAGGCGCAACAACCAGTTCTGGTATAGAGAAGCCATGCGCAAACTGCCCAAACTTGTAGATGCCACACGAATGTTGGTATGTGCCGAAGACCTTGGAATGGTGCCCGACTGCGTGCCATGGGTGATGAACGAACTGCGCATCCTAAGTTTGGAATTGCAGTCCATGCCAAAAGACCCTACAGTGAGGTTTGGACATCTCTCGCGCAATCCCTATCGCTCCGTATGCACCATTTCAAGCCATGACATGCCCACACTGAGGCAATGGTGGGATGAAGATGACACACGGACACAAGAATACTACAACACAATGCTGTATAGGAGTGGAGAGGCACCACACCCACTGCCAGGATGGCTTGCACGCGACATCATCTCCAGACACCTCACATGCCCGTCGATGCTATGCGTGATATCCATACAGGACTGGCTTGCCATAGACGAACGGCTGAGGCTTCCTGATGCCAATGCTGAACGTATCAACATCCCAGCCAACCCAAGACACTATTGGCGCTATCGCATGCATCTAAACATCGAACAACTGTTGGACGAGAAGAAACTCAACGACAACATCTCTGACTTGATCTCGCAAAGCGGAAGATAGTTTGCGAGAGATGCCTTGCATCTTTTAGTATATTTAAAAAATTATTTCCAATGAAAATTAGAATCATTTCAACATTACTGATTGCACTCTCTTCCGCAATGGCATTGGCACAAACAACCAAGTCGCCAAATGGAAACGTGGAACTAACATTCAGCGTGGATGATGGGAAACCGACATACCAACTTACTTATAAAGGCAAGATGGTTGTCAAGCCCAGCCATTTGGGGCTGGAACTGGCAAAAGACAAACACGCAAGCAAGGGAGGAGGAGAAACCGACCTTGTAGATGGATTTGTAGTGGAAAGCACCAAGTCTTCATCATTCGATGAGACATGGAAACCCGTATGGGGAGAGACAGCTACCATACGAAACCAATATAATGAACTGGCTGTCAACCTCTCACAACCCTCTACCTCAAGACACATTGTAATCAGGTTCCGCGTTTACGACGATGGCATAGGGTTTAGGTACGAATTTCCTCAACAAAAAGAGCTCAACTATTTCCTAATAAAGGAAGAACGTACGGAATTCGCCATGGCGGGAGACCATACAGCTTGGTGGCTACCTGGCGATTACGACACACAAGAGCAGGAAACCCAGGAAACAAAACTGTCTGAAATACGTAGCAGGATGAAAGAAGCTGTCAATTGGGGCAACTCCTCTGTGGCAGTCTTCTCCGAGACAGGCGTGCAAACTTCACTTCAGATGAAGAGCGACGACGGGCTTTACATCAACATCCATGAGGCTGCCTGCATCGACTATGCCACCATGCATCTCGAATTGGTTGATGCACAGACAAAGCATCTTTCCGAACAACTGGGCGGAGGAAGCAATGCCTACACACCCAATCCCACTCCATCTGCCTATCCACTTCCAGCCCCTCTCACCTTCGTAAGCCATCTCACTCCAGATGCCACGGGTTTGAAGGGCGCCATGCAGACACCATGCCAGAGTCCATGGAGAACAGTAATGGTGAGCGACGACGCACGCGACATGCTCTCATCCAACTTGATACTTAATCTCAACGAACCATGCAAGATAGAGGATACATCGTGGATTCATCCAGTGAAGTATTGTGGCGTATGGTGGGAGATGATTGTTGGGAAGAGCAGCTGGAACTACACCGACCAGTTCCCCTCAATAAAACTCGACCAGATAGATTGGTCAAAAGTGAGACCAAATGGGAGACATGCCGCCAACAACGAGAAAGTGAAACGCTATATCGACTTCGCTGCCAATAACGGTCTGGACGAGGTTCTTGTGGAAGGATGGAACGTAGGATGGGAAGACTGGGCAAACATGTGGAAACGAGATGTCTTCGATTTCGTGACGCCATATCCAGACTTCGACATCAAGATGCTAAATGAATATGCACATGAAAGGGGTGTGAAACTGCTAATGCATCACGAGACCTCGTCTTCCACACAAAATTATGAGCGCCATATGGAAAAGGCATACAACCTCATGAATCATTATGGTTATGATGCTGTGAAAAGTGGTTATGTAGGCGATATCATCCCAAGGGGAGACCACCATTACTCTCAATCGATGAACAACCATTATCTCTATTGCATACAAGAAGCTGCAAAACATCACATCATGGTCAATGCACATGAGGCTGTAAGACCAACCGGATTGTGCAGGACATATCCCAACCTTGTGGGCAACGAGAGTGCAAGAGGCACTGAATATGAAGCGTTTGGAGGCAGCAATCCAGACCATACCGTGATATTGCCTTTCACGAGATTGCAAGGTGGACCGATGGACTATACACCTGGCATATTGGAAACGCAGCTGAATACGTGGAGTGACAATCCAAATTACGTGCGCACTACATTGGTGGGGCAGCTTGCACTTTATGTAACCATGTATTCGCCACTGCAAATGGCAGCCGACTTACCTGAAAACTATGAGAGATTCATGGATGCCTTCCAGTTCATCAAGGATGTGGCTGTGGATTGGGACGACTCAAAATACCTTGAGGCAGAACCTGCAGATTATATAACCGTGGCTCGAAAAGCAAAAGGAACGGACAATTGGTTTGTGGGAGGCAAATGTGATGAGAATGGCCATGTGTGCAACCTGAAACTCGATTTCCTCGACAAGGGACGCAAGTATGAATGCACCATTTACGCTGATGGCAAGGACGCCCATTTCAAGGACAATCCAAAAATTTACACCATTACGAAAAAAACCGTGAAAAAAGGAGATGTCCTCAAGCTAAGAGAGGCTCCTGGTGGCGGCTTTGCCATATCACTGATGGCACGCTGATTTCGTTTGTTTCGCAAAAATTTGTGATTTCCGCCATTATGTGTTAACTTTGCAGCCGCTCTTGCTGAAAGACAGCGAAGTGCGCATAAATAAATTATAGAAAAATGAAAAGATTTTTGACCGCATTGGCTACTGTGTTACTCATGCTACCCATACATGCACAGAAATTTGATTTCAATGAATGCAACGTGGAACTCCAAAAAACCACGTTCAGACTCTTGGCACCTGCTGATGCAAAGGAGGTGAAACTGAGACTTTACACCCAAGCAGTGGGGGGTAAACCAATAAAGACGGTCAAGATGACTTGCGTAGATGGTATTTGGACTGCCGTCGTGCCCATGGTAAAGGCTTGGATGGTGGGGAAATACTACACTTTTGACGTTACCGGCGACAAGAAGGTGTGGAAAGAAACACCTGGCGTCTTTGCCAAGGCTGTAGGGGTGAACGGCAAGAGGGCTTTCATTGTGAACATGGATGAGACCAATCCGTTCGAGTGGAATTTGGACAAGCGTCCGGCATTGAATTCACCTGCTGATTTGGTTATCTACGAATTGCACCATCGTGATTATTCCGTTGCCCGCAACATATACTTGGACCCAAGTGAGCTAAATGGGGGAAGAGCCAGCACCGACTACCCGGGAAAATTTCTTGCTCTTGTGGAAGACTGGTCGATAGACCACTTGAAAAAGCTTGGCGTCAACGCAGTCCATATACTCCCTTCATTCGACTTCGCTTCAATTGATGAGAGTAACGACAATCCTCAGTACAATTGGGGATATGACCCACTCAATTACAATGTGCCGGAAGGTTCTTACGCCACAGATGTGGCAACGCCGGCAGCCCGTATCCGTGAGTTCAAGCTCATGGTGAAAAAACTACATGATGCGGGCATAAGAGTCATTCTCGATGTGGTATATAATCACACTTTCAATGTGGATGGAAGCAATTTCCAACTCACATACCCTGACCACTACTACCGCAAGACGGCTAATGGCGAGTATAGCAATGGGTCTGGCTGCGGCAACGAGACAGCCTCAGAAAGACAACACATGCGCGACTTCATGGTGGAGAGTGTGAAATATTGGATAAATGAATATCATGTCGATGGATTCCGCTTCGACTTGATGGGTGTGCATGATATTGAGACCATGAACATCATAAGGGCTGAAGTTGACAAGATAGACCCTTCGATCTTCATCTATGGTGAAGGATGGTCTGCCGGACAATGTGCTTATCCAGCCGACAAGCTTGCAACAAAGGCAAACATTCCTAATATGCCACGAATAGCAGCTTTCAGCGATGAGTTGCGAGATGCTTTGCGCGGACCTTTCGATGATGACGCCAAGAGCGCATTCCTCGCTGGAAAGACGGGGGATGAGGAGAGCATCAAGTATGGAATTGCAGGAGGCATAGAACATCCGCAAGTGGATTTCACGAAGGTGAACTATACAAAGAAGGCATGGGCTACACAACCCACACAGATGATAGCATACGTAAGTTGCCACGATGACATGTGCCTCGTTGACCGTCTGCGCACTTCCATTCCAGGCATCGGTACAGATGAATTGATAAGGCTTGACCTCTTGGCACAGACAGCTGTGTTGACATCGCAAGGCGTACCTTTCATCCTATCTGGCGAGGAACTGCTGCGCAACAAGAAGGGCGTGCACAACAGCTTCGAGTCTCCTGACTCTATAAATCAACTTAATTGGAACAACTTGGTGAAATACCCTCAGGTGTTCGATTACTATAGCAAGCTCATACAATTGCGCAAGAATCATCCTGCCTTCCGCCTTGCTGACGCACAGAAGGTAAGGGAATCTCTCGAATTTATGCCAACACAACCCGCCATGGTGGCTTTCACTCTCAAGAGCCATGCCGGAGGGGATGCTTGGAACAATATTATCGTGGTGTTGAATGCAAGCAAGGAGACAAGACAAATCGAACTGCCCAAGGACAAATATACAGTGGTCTGCTCCAATGGGAAGATAGACGAAAATGGCCTTGAGACGATCAACGGGAATACTGTGCAGGTGGCACCACAATCAGCACTAATCCTTCATAATTGACATTAAAAACACCATGAAAAATATCTATGTACTCGTATTCCTCCTCACTATCTCATCCCATATTAATGCAGCTGTGAATATCGACCGTATAGAACCAACCGACTGGTATGTTGGATTGAAGAATCCAACACTCCAGTTGATGGTTTACGGAAAGGATGTGAAGTCTGCCTCGGTGACTACCGATTACCCTGGTGTGAGAATAGACTCCATTGTGCAACTTGAATCACCAAATTATTTGTTGGTGTATCTCAACCTGAGTGGCGCCCAACCTGGGGAAATGCCTCTGAAATTCACTAATGGCAAGCAGCGCAAGACTGTCAAGTATCTCTTGAAACAGAGGGAAATGGCAGGCGAAAAGAGAGTTGGCTTCTCCAATGCCGATGTCCTCTACATGCTGATGCCAGACAGATTTGCCAGTGGTAGCGACTTGAATGACCAGATAAAGGGCTTGAATGATTATGTGAATGACAGAAGTCAGCCAAGTCTGAGACATGGAGGCGATCTTGAGGGTATCCGACAGCACCTCGACTATTTCAACCAACTTGGAGTGACGGCGCTATGGTTCACGCCAGTATTGGAGAACAACTCGCCAGATCACAATGGATACAGCACATATCATGGCTATGCCACTACAAACTATTATCGTGTGGATCCTCGATTCGGTACCAACGATGAATACCGCAGACTGATAGATGAGGCACACCAACACGGGCTGAAGGTTGTCATGGACATGATATTCAACCATTGCGGTTTTGAGCATCCATGGGTTGCCGACATGCCTTCCGAAGATTGGTTCAACTTGCCACAATGGCTCAAGGAGTCGGGTGGCACTTCCAATCCCCAAGGCACATCCTTCCTTCAGACAAGTTATAAACTGACACCTGTGGTGGATCCTTATGCCTCTGATGTAGATTTGAGGGAAACGGTGGAAGGATGGTTTGTTCCTACCATGCCCGACCTAAACCAGAAAAACCCACATGTGATGAATTACCTCATCCAAAACAGCATTTGGTGGATAGAGACAATGGGCATCGACGGCATAAGAATGGACACTTATCCATACGCCGACAAAATCGGAATGGCACGATGGATGAAAACGCTCGATGAGGAATATCCCAATTTCAATACCGTGGGAGAAACGTGGGTTACAGAGCCAGCATATACGGCTACTTGGCAGAAAGACTCGAAATTGTCGGAGCACAACAGCTACCTGAAGACAGTGATGGACTTCAGCTTCTTCGACAAGATAAACACCGCCAAGAATGAGGAGACTGATGCTTGGTGGAATGGCTTCAACCGCATCTACAACAGTTTGGTGTATGATTATCTGTATCCTAACCCATCCAGTGTGATGGCTTTCATCGAAAACCATGACACAGACCGTTTCCTCGGCAATGGTTCGGACACTCTCGCCTTGAAGCAGGCACTTGCCTTGTTGCTCACAATCAACCGCACGCCACAACTCTATTATGGCACCGAGGTGTTGATGAACGGCACCAAAGAGGTGACCGATGGCAATGTTAGAAAGGATTTCCCGGGTGGATTCCCTGGCGACAAGAAGAATGCCTTCACAAGTGAAGGAAGAACAAAAGCTGAGAATGCCATGTTTGACTGGTGCAGTCGGTTGCTGCATTGGCGGCAGGGAAATGATGTCATCATACGTGGCAAGCAGACGCAGTTCATCCCGTGGAAAGGTGTGTATGTGGTGGCAAGGCAATGGCAAGGGAAAACAGTGATGACTATTATCAATGGCACCCAACAGAAAGCTGCTCTCGAAGTTAAGAGATACAAGGAGGTGATAGGTTCTCATTCCTCAGCCAAGGACGTCTTGACTGGGCGCACCGTGCGCATAGACAAGGATGTGAACCTGAGACCACGCCAGACCATGATTGTTGAGTTTTAACTTGTAGGAAATGCCGTTGTGCTGATGGATTTAGTTAAGAGTTAATAAACTACCTTGTTGTAGGTTAAAAAACAATAACTTCATTCAACATTTTTGTGTTTTTCTCGTCTATTATATACAATATAATGTGGGATGTCAAGTAAAGCCTGACTTTATAGATGTCTAAGAGAAAAAGGTCATATAAAATTTTTTAATTCAATAATCATGAGAAATAAGGTTTTATTGTTTTCAGTGGTGGCGGCAGGACTGCTCATGAGCAGTTGTGCCAGCAAAAAAGATTTGGTGAATTGCCAAAACGAAAATCGCGTGCTGTCGAGCAATTATCAAGATGCCAAGGACCAGTTGGCAAATACCAACGCCCAACTTGCAGCCAGCAATTCGCGTGTGCAAAGTCTGGAGGAGCAGTTGGCTCAAGCCAAAAGAGACTATGCCAGATTGCAACGTTCGTTGGACAAGAGTCTTGACAATTCAAGCAAGACAAATGTCAGCATTGAGAAGTTGGTTGACCAGATCAACGAGTCCAACCAATATATAAGGCATCTTGTGGAAGTGAAGAGCAAGAGCGACTCCCTCTCGATGGTGCTCACCAACAACCTCACTCGTTCGCTTAGCAAGGAAGAGATGAAAGAGGTTGATGTGCAAGTGCTCAAGGGTGTTGTTTACATTTCATTGGCAGACAACATGCTCTACAAGAGTGGCAGCTATGAAATAAACAACAGGGCGCAGGAGACATTGAGCAAGGTGGCAAAGATCATCATGGACTACAAGGATTTCGATGTTCTTGTGGAAGGCAATACCGACGATGTGCCCATCAAGCGTGAGAATATCCGTAACAACTGGGACTTGAGCTGTCTGCGTGCTTCAAGTGTTGTGCAATATTTGCAAAACAATTTTGGTGTTGACCCAAAGAGGCTCACAGCAGGAGGCCGTGGAGAATACAATCCTCTCACCACAAACGATACGGATACAGGTCGCCAGCGCAACAGGCGCACACAAATCATCATCACTCCGAAGCTCGACCAGTTCATGGAACTCATCGACCAGGCACCTGATAATGAATAACGGTAGTTTATATATAATATATAATGTAAGAGGGCATGCTAAACGGCATGCCCTGTTTCTTGCCATTCGTGGCAGTTTTTTTTGGTAAAGATTTGCTCCTTATCTTTCGCTTTTGATGTTTCTTATTTCTCCATCTTTTCCAAGTACGGTAAAAGTATGGATATATGATTTAATGAATGGATAGGAAACGAAATCCTGAAAGGAATGCACATCGTCGCCATCGATGCTGAGGATGATGTCACCCTGACGGAAACCGTTTTTGTAATGTGGACTGCCTTCCCAAACCAATCCCACAGCCGCCTTGTTGTCTTGAGGAACAAAAGCAATGTTCATTTGCTTGTTTCCCACCTCCACTTCTGCATTATCCTCGTATGGCTGGAATGTCAGGGTCTTTCTACGAGGATTAATGATTATGCTTCCGTAATTGAAAATTTCAGCACCTATGCGCGATATTCCTTGAGTGGTCAGAGTGTGGTAGTTACAGAATGTGAAATCTTGCCATTTCCATTCGTCCAGATGCAGGAATGCCACCTCGTCAGCTCGTTCAGCACCGAAACTGCCTATGGCGCGGCTACCGTAGCTGATGCCTTCTATTTGAGAGGTGAAACTGGAATCCTGTGAAGAAAAGAGGCGTCTGCTTTCTTCTGACATGACATAAAGTCGGCGGCTTCCTGTGTCAAAACGAGCCTTGTCTTTACATTCGCCATAGGGGGATATCGTGACATAAGGAACCCATCTTTCCAACTTGTATTTGATTACATGCCCTTTTTCCTGAGAAAAATAGTTAGGGTTGTCTGTTAGAATCATGACACCTTCCCTCACGTCTATCTTTGCGGAGAGACCTTTGTTGAACAGGTCGAATCCCACGACGCCGTCGTATTCCGTATGCATGACATGTGTGTTGAGCAGGGTGCCGGCATATCCACTCACTGTGGTGTTTCCTATGCGAAAGGAAGGGAATTCCACTACGTCGGTTTTCTTGATTTTGCCGTTGGCGTCATGAGAAGATATCTTGCCCAATTTCCTTTTGAATGCCATTTTGCTGTCAGGGTACGCTATGCCTTGGCCAGAACCGGTGTCAAGGCAAAAACGATAGCATTTGTCCTCCGATAGAGCTGTGAAATAGATTTGGTCGTTTTCGAATGTGATGGGAATGGTATCGACGAAATGACGTGAGGATAGGGTGAATTTTGTGTTGTAATGATAGGATTGGGCACGGCTTGATAAGGCGATGCCCAACAAGAATACAAATTGCATGTATTTTTTCATGACCAGTTCTATTTACCCAAATCGCTCATTAACGACAGCAAATATAGTCAATTTGTAGGACAACATGATTCAAATGAAGTGAGTTTTTATGTTTTTTTTGTGGTTGACGGTTGCTCTTGCATTAATCCGCAACAAGAGAATTGTCTTATATATTAGAATTAGGTGTTCAGAATTGCCTTTATTTTAATTCCAAAACCAACTTGTTTTTGTTCGTTGAATTTCGCTTTTTGTCCGTTGATTGTCCATTTTACACTAAAAATTCTCCAATTTTGTAAAATAATCCGAAAACTTTGCATGTTTTTGGAAAAAAGTTCGTGTATTTCTTGCAAGATGTCCATGATTGTTGTACCTTTGCATCCGCTTTCGGCTTGAAAACGGCCGTCGGCGC
>ONAG01000041.1 GCA_900315745.1 uncultured Prevotellaceae bacterium | reverse complement strand
TCCATGTCGGAGGAAATGATGTCCTCCGACGGATAGCCATCGTCCCATTGGCGCAGATTCCCTGAAGAACGCATTATTTGTCTTGCAGACACCATGACCATCATGATTTCTGCCATGTCTGCATGTGTGGCTTGTCTGATTATCCTGTTCTTTTTCATGATCTCAATTTTTAGCCTTGACACACATTATAATCTGCAAAAGTAAAACAGTTTTTACTATAAAGACAATAAAAAAGCAATAAGACTGCACAACATTTCTCTTTTTAACATTTTTTCTCCCCGAGGTAAGGATTTCGGGATATTTATTGTAAATCAGCCTTTAAAGAATTATTTTTTAATATGCCTGTAAATCGTTTTTTTTATCTAATTTTGCAAATTGATAAAGGAGTCTTTTTCAATATGAGCCATAGATAAATTACGCTATATGGTGAATATCAACAAAACCAAGAAAAAACTGCTAAAACAAAAAAGGACAATGAAAAGGAAAGTAATTTCTATGATGCTGTTGGCGTGGTTTTTGCCAAAAACAGTGACAGCGCAAGCACCTGACACACCGGCATATCAACAGGAAAATCTCGACCGAGGCTTTGTTTGCATCAACACTTCCGCCACGTCATCGTTCCTGTCGTGGCGACTTCTTGGCAGCGATGATGCACATACATCATTCCTCATCATGAAAGACGGGACTGTGGTTGGCGACACCATTCGCAATGCCACGAGCATAAGGATGGCTTCTAACACTACAACAGAGTTCCAATTGGTGACTCTTAATAACGGCACACCCATAGACTCCATCAAGCCTGTTTCATTCAACAAGATCGGCTATCATCTGCTGCAACTCGACCGTCCTGCAGCTGGTAGAAATGCAGAAGGCGATTATACATATACGCCAAACGATTGCTCGGTGGGTGACGTGGATGGCGACGGACAATACGAGATCATCGTAAAATGGGACCCGAGCAATTCCAAGGACAACTCTCAGAATGGCTACACAGGCAACGTTTTTCTGGACTGTTACCGACTATTCACTGGCGAGAAACTTTGGCACATCGACTTGGGCGTTAACATCCGCGCGGGAGCACACTACACCCAGTTTCTTGTTTATGACTTCGACAAGGACGGCAAGGCTGAACTGATTTGCAAGACGGCTCCCGGCTCGAAGGACGCTACAGGTGAATATGTAAACCAAGTGGCAGACCTTGCTACAATCCGCAATGCCAACAACACAAAGGACTGGCGCAACTCAGGCGGACGCATCGATGGTGGACAGGAATATCTTACCGTCTTCGAAGGACTTACAGGAAAGGCTGTTCACACCATAGCTTATTATCCAAATCGCAATGCAAAGGCAGAATTGAGCGAGGCATCAGGTTCTTTCAATTGGGATGACCGCAGTGGCAAAAATGACTATGCCAACTATGGCAACCGTGGTGAGCGCTACTTGGCATGTGTCGCCTATCTTGGCGGCAAGGAAGAGCGGCCTTCTGCAGTGATGTGCCGCGGCTACTACACTTATGCTTATTTGTGGGCTGTAGATTTCGATGGCGAGAAACAAAAGACTCGCTGGCTTCATAGTTCAGATAAGAAAACAACATACAAGCTAATGGATGCTAACGGCACTACAAAAACGTACTCACCGCCAGCATGTTCTTCGGGAATGGGTCGCAACACCATGTACGCCAATGGCAACCACAACCTCTCAGTGGGTGATGTGGACAACGATGGTTGCGACGAGATAATATGGGGCTCGGCAGCAGTTGACCATGATGGAAAGATGCTCCATGCTGTGGGGTTCGGACATGGCGATGCCATCCATTTGGGTGACATGAATCCTGACAGGCCAGGCCTTGAACTGTTTGACATCCATGAGGAGAAAGGTGAATTTGCATGGGACATGCACGATGCAGCCACTGGTGAAATCCTCTGGAAAGGCGGACAACAAGGAGCCGACAACGGAAGAGGGGTGGCTGCCGACATCGTGACGAGCAGTCGTGGCTATGAGTTCTGGTCTGCATATGGTGGCTTCGACAAGGAGAGCCGCAACCAAAACCCGTTTAATGCCGTGACAGGCAAAGAAGTGGGAACAAGGAAGCCATCAATGAATTTCCGCATCTATTGGGACGGTGATGCGTATGATGAACTCCTCGACGGTACAAGCATCACAAAGTGGTCACCATCAGCCATTACCAATTTAGGCATCTTTGCCACCAGCTCCAGCCAGAAGACATTTGCAGCATTGGGCATGAGTCCTGCCTCATGCAACAGAACGAAGGCGACACCATGTCTGCAAGCCGACCTGTTTGGAGACTGGCGTGAGGAGGTGGTATGGTGGAACAACAACAACCCATCGCAATTATATATCGTTAGCAGCACTACAGCCACCAAGTACAGAGTGCCGACGTTGATGCATGACCACCTCTACCGCATGGGCATCGCATGGCAGAACTGTGCCTACAACCAACCGCCACATTTGGGCTACTATCTCCCCGACTATGTGGATTCATTCCAGGGGGAGAAAGATGATGCCACAGACATCGATGATATGCTCCAAAACATAGAGATTGTTGCCCGTACCTATTACAATTTGCAAGGACAACAAATATCCTTGCCAACAAGACTCAACAAAGTATATATTGTAAAGGAACATCATGCAGATGGTTCGGTTACCACGAAAAAACGCTTGATGCGTTAGCAATAGAAGCCAGGGAGACAAAAGATCAAACTAAGATGGCGCCTCTTCAGAGAACCACCAAAATTGCAGCAAAAAAATGTTGACAGAGAAAACAATGGAACGTCTGCGGATACTTGCAGAGTCGGCGAAATACGACGTATCGTGTTCGTCGAGCGGCACTGTACGCAGTGGCAGCAAGGGCATGGTGGGCAACACCGTGGGCGGCGTAGGTATCTGTCACTCATTTGCCGATGATGGGCGCTGCATCTCGCTGTTGAAGGTGATGCTTACAAACTATTGCATCTACGATTGCGCCTACTGCATCAACCGCCGCTCAAATGACATCAGGAGAGCCACACTCTCAGTTTCGGAACTGGAGGAAATCACAATGGAGTTCTACCGCCGAAACTACATCGAGGGGCTGTTCCTTTCGAGTGGTGTTGTACGCACTCCTGACTACACAATGGAGCGGCTTGTAGCCATTGTACGCGACCTGCGTACTGTTCATCGATTCAATGGTTACATTCACCTTAAGAGCATACCTGGAGCTTCACAAGAGTTGCTTGCTGAGGCAGGAAGGTGGGCAGACCGCATGAGTGTGAACATAGAGATTCCACGAGAGGAGTCGCTAAAACTGCTCGCTCCAGAGAAAGACCACCAGAGCGTGTTCCAACCCATGCAGATTATACGACAGGGCATATTGGAAAACAAGGAGGAACGCCGAAAGTTCCGCCATGCTCCTCGTTTCGTTCCCGCCGGACAATCCACACAGATGATTGTCGGGGCTACCAAAGAGACAGACCGCGACATCCTGCAAATGTCATCGTCACTCTATGGAAAGGCACAGATGCGACGTGTCTATTATTCTGGATATGTAAGTGTGAACACCTACGACCCTCGACTTCCTGTTTTGAAACAACCACCACTCGTACGTGAGAACCGTCTATACCAAGCAGACTGGTTGCTGCGGTTCTATCAATTCTCTGTCGATGAGATAGTAGATGACCAGCACACCCATCTCGACTTGGAGATAGACCCCAAATTGGCATGGGCATTACGTCACCCAGAATATTTCCCAATAGACATCAACACCGCCGACTATGCACAGCTGCTGCGAGTACCCGGTCTCGGCACCAAGTCGGCATGGCTCATAGTAAATGCCCGCCGCTCGGGACGTCTGACATCATATCATCTTAAAAAAATGGGTGTGGTGATGAAGAAGGCAA
Organism: uncultured Prevotellaceae bacterium; assembly: GCA_900315745.1. GTDB lineage: Bacteria > Bacteroidota > Bacteroidia > Bacteroidales > Bacteroidaceae > Prevotella. Next base: position 29,889 of record ONAG01000041.1, on the reverse strand, counting down.
AGTATTTCATCACTTGCGGCGAACTCACTTCAACATTCTCTCAACCAACTGTTGGAATTAACGAACTGCGTCCAGAGCGCTTGCGACCGTTGCTCGTGTCTAAAGCAGAACGGAAACGGGCAGCAGATGAAATGCAACTTAAACTGGAATTTGAGCAATGACGGTTTATGTGTTTGACGGGACCATGGATGGTCTGCTTTCGGCAGTGTTCGATGCCTTCTTTCTGAAGGAAAAGCCAGAACGTCTTTTGACAGGCGGCGATGTGTTGCCTTTGTTCAGCGAACGCATCTACGAAGTCCATACCGACAGCGAGAAGGCACGACGTGTTTGGACAGGACTGGAAGGGAAGCTGCCACGTGAGGCACTGCGTATGATTTCCACCAGCCAACTATCGGAACTGCCAGAATTGTGGCAACCATTGTTCATGCTTGTATGCAAGGTGTTCCGACAAGGTGACAAAGTGGTGAAAAACTTCGCCGACCCTGATGTCCTGACCGTGACGCAAATAGCACGCCGCGTAGCGCACGAAGCCCACCGCATGATGCAGTTTGTGCGCTTTCAAAAGGCAAAGGACGGCACCTACCTCGCAGTCATCTCACCCGACCACAACGTGCTGCCCCTAATAATCAAGCATTTCCATGACCGTTTCAACGACCAGCCATGGCTGATATATGATGCCCATCGCCATTACGGATATCATTACGACGGACAATCTCCACCCATCCGCATCACATTCGAGGACGAGGATTCTGTTCCATTCTCATTAACCGACGGCAAGCTATCCGATGACGTCCTCAGCAGTGATGACCATTTGCTGCAAAACTTGTGGCGCACTTACTTCAAGGCAATTTGTATCCGTGAGCGTCTGAATCCCCGAAAACAAGTCAACGACATGCCGCGCCGCTATTGGAAGTATCTGACAGAGAAGCAATAAGAAGACCCGTCATAGGCGGGTCTTCTCTTCGTTTCCTGCTCCAGTGCCACGATACTTCGACCTGGTGGTGTTGAAGTTGTAAGAAATGGTGAGACCTACACACTGCGTATAGTTGTAGTAGGTTTGGTCTGTCTTGCCTATGGCATAGTACGTGACAATCCTGTTTTCAGACGTGCGGAATATATCGTTGGCATATAGAGTACACATCAGTTGTCCATTCAAGAATGACTTCTGCAGTCTGGCATCCACCGAGAAGTTACTATAGCGATACATGAATGCCCAGTGATTGCTGCCTGTGTAATTGGCTTGTAAAAGGAATTTAGTGGTGGTATTGACAACAAACCAACTCTTAACGTCGAAACTGAACTCAGGCTTGTTAAGTTTTTTAGGTGCCCCATACTTCTCTGCATCAAACATCTGCTGGTAGTAGTGCAAAGTCGCGGTAGGTTGCCAGAAGCCAAACTTAGGCGACGCCACAAGTGTGGCATACACACGGTTCTGATGATCAAAGTTGGCTGGCTGGAATATGGCAATTTCTTTCTCTTCGTCATACACTCTACCTATGTGGGTGAAGATGTCATGCTCGTGGGTAAAACCAGCCATGAAATTAAGCCAAGAATAGGTAAGGTTGAAGTCTATACTCTGACGCACAGAAGGGCGCAGCAATGGGTTTCCACCTTCATAGAACATACGGCTGTCATAAACAATCATAGAGGTCAGCATATTGTAGGGAGGGCGTGTGATTCGCTTGCTGTAACTCAGTTGCGCACTCCACTTTCCCTTCTGCCATGCTGCCGAGAGGTTGGGAAACCAGTCGTTGTAGGTGCGACTTGGCTCAGCCTGCCAAATGCCAAACGAATGGTAGTCCGTAGAAACATGCTCATAGCGCAGTCCTGCATTCAATTGCCATTGTCCCAACTGCATCGCGTATTCGGCAAAACCAGCAACATTCTTTTCTCTCATCTCATTGTCAGCTTCTGGTATGATGTTCTCTTCGTTGAAATTGTGGCCATAACTCTTCGTACTTGTAGCTTCAGACCCTCCACTCAGAACACCTTTCCAGATGGGATAAGTCAACACCAACTTGCCTGCCGCCATCCTACGGTCCTCATTATTAAGTGTGGTAATGGTGCGATTTCCCAATTCCTCGCTCAGCTCCTTTTGGTTGATTTGATTCTCCGATTCACGAGTCAACAATGTGGCATTAAAGTCGATACCTAATTTCCCTACCTTTCCCACATAATATGTATTTAGTTCCCAAACTGGTTTGTCAGGCTCGTTGATATCGGTTTCCAGATTGATTTTGCCGTAATATGCCCCATTCTTCTGGTAGCTCTGCTTCATGTCTGTTCTGAAATTGTTATAAAACGATTTCTGCGATGAGAAACTCAGTCCAATAGAATGGTCTGCGCTGAAGTCGTAGCTCAGACCAGCCCTGTACTCGAACACCGTCCAGCTGCTCCTAACTGGCAAATCTGCATTCACAATGAACTCATCTCTTTTGATATGCAATGTCTGTACTACATCTTGGTCATTGCTGTAGTGGCTGTTGTCGAGTGCTACGTTGGCAAAAGCCTCTAACCCGCCAATACGATATTTCAATGTCAGGTCGTCGTAATTGTTCCATTTGTTGTTCTTCCACGTCTGACTGGTAGCCATCAGACTCAGTCCGTCGCCCTGACTCTTCAATGTCTTGATGCGGATGACTGCATTCACTTCAGCATCATACTGTGCTCCTGGAGCGGTGATGATGTCCACGCTCTTGACGTCAACCGACTTCAACTGTTTTAGTTCGTTAGCATTCCTAACCTTCTTGTTGTTGATGTATATCTCTGGCTCACCCTTTGCCATCACCTCGAACTTGCCATCGCGCCCCTGCACCATTGGCATCATCGAGAGCAAGTCATCGGCGGTGCCAACATCATGGAGGATTGAATGCAGCACTTCGACAGTCATACCACCCTGTGTCATCTTGTATTGTGGAATCTCGCCCTTCACGGTGACCCCTTTTACCATGTAGGTCTCAGGTTGCATGGTTACAACACCCAACTTACCTACGGGTGCATTGCGTGTCAGCGTCTTATAGCCCAAGCACGTCACCTTGACAATTATGCGTTGTGGTTGGCATGGGATGACGAAGTCACCATTCTCATTGCTCACGCCGCCCGTGATGAATGCAGAGTCTCTAATTGCGAGCAGCGATATCGTGGCGAATGGCAAGGGGCGCCCCTTCTCATCGACAACATGTCCCATGACTTTAGATTCGGACTTTTGCACACATTCCACATAAATGTCCTTGTTCTCGTAGCTTACACGCATTGGGTAGAAACCCACCACTTGTTGGACTGCCTCTTTCACAGAAGCGTTCCTCAGCGACGTAGTGACCGTGAAATCCTCCAATTCGTCGAAGATGAAATTGATTTTATAGCTTTTTTGAGCGTTGTCAATCCAGATGAGAGCATCAGAGAGAGAGATGTTCTTAAAGTCACGTGTAAGATGCTGTGCCTTTGCCATAGTTACTGTAAGGCACATTATGAAAACATATAAATATCGCATGATGGTGTTCTAATTGATGGTGATGGTTTCGTCAGAGAGGGTGAGGTGCACCTTCTCGAAATGATTGAGACGATTTACGATGTTCGAGAGTGTTTCCTCTGCGTCCCAACTAATGTAAAAACGGATAGTGCGTGCAGCATCATTGTTGAAAACCACATCAACACCATAATCTTTGGATATCTGCTGCATGATTTGTTGCAGTGGCACGTTGTTGAAATGTTGGTCATGTCTTGTGGAATCCGGTTCCTCCAAGGTAGAGGTGACACTTTTCGACTCCTTTTTCCACACCACTTCTCTTGCCAATGGTTTTTGCTGCGGCATGACACCCGTTACCTGTTTCTCTTCCCTTGTTTTTTGGAAATGATGAATAGCAGCATAAGAGATGCCAGAAAGTGCTGCCACAGTTATTAGAATTGCTGCCCATCGCATGGGCTGGCGATATTGGTGGTGCCCCTTCTTGAAATGCTTCCATGCCTCATCTACATCGGGTTCGGCAACAGGAGTTTCATTAAGCATCTTTTCTATTTGTTCGTCAGTGTATAGTTCCGGATGGAGCATCATACGTATTTTCTCTTCTTTCTTCATACTTCTTTGCGATTAAAAGTTTGACGCAATTTTCTCAAACCCTGCACGATGTGCTTGTTTACAGCGGAGACGCTTATACCAAGAGATTTGGAAATTTCCTTATATGACCGTTGGTCGTCATAGTGCATGTGTATGATGCGGCTGGTCTGCGGAGTGAGCCGCTCATCTACATAGTTCAACACCATTTCTGTCAGCTCGTCGTCGGTCTTTCCATCCCATGGTTCCAGGTCTTCCGCAACATTGAGTGCGTTTTGCGAAGGCTCCATATTAAGCCTGCGCTGTGAAATGATGTTCAGACAGCGATTTCGGACGCAAGTAAGGAGGAATGTCCGCAACGATTCCTCGCGCAGTTCGATGCCACCGTCCCAAAGATGTGCAAAGACATCCTGTACGGCATCTTTCGCCTCTTCGTCATCACCCAGCAGGATATGGGCTGCCCGGTACATCCTGCCGTACTCGGAGCGGAAAAGCCTTTCAAACTGTTGTTCTCTTATTTGCATCTTTTGTTGGATTTCATTCTACCTCTTCGCCTTGGCGTTGCTAAAGCAAACGAATTCTTTTGCCCAGATCATCTGAAAAAAGCTCGCTGTTCTGTCATATATACAACTAAGCATGAAGAATCATTACCCCAAAAGGCTAATTATTTTACAAAATTAGGAAAAAAGACGGAAAAAAACAGATTTTTGCACTATTTTTGCAAAAAAATGGAAAGGTATGAAGCATACACTAACGACCATATTGATTTCTATTTCGGTACTGTTTATTATTGCATCATGCGTAACGAATAATGACAAAGTCAAACCACCTGTAAAGGCTCAAAAGAGCATCGTAATACTCTTTGAAGGCGACACGCACTGTGAAACCAGTGGATATAGCCGATTCGCCGGACTGCGCGACGCCATGAAGCAAGCCGACACTGCTCATGTAGTTACAGTCAGTCTTGGAGATTTCATGGTGGGAGGTGCTTTGGGAGCCATATCCAAGGGAAGATACATGACCGACATCATGCACAGCGTTGGCTATGATGTAATTACCATCGGCAATCATGAATTTGACTACGGTGGAGAAAACATGAAGAAACTACTCAAGCAACTGGGTGTTCCTGTGACTTGCGCAAACTTCTATGATTATGGTGCAAACACTCCGGAATATGCACCATACATCATCAGACAGTATGGCAACAAACGCGTGGCATTTGTCGGCGCTTTGGCTCCTGTAACCATGCAACTGCAGCAGCATGCTTTTTACGGAGAGGACGGACACCAACTCTACGATCTCCATACAGACGACCTTTACAATCTGGTACAGCAGGCAACAGACAAGGCACGCAATGAGGATGGAGCCGACTATGTTGTGCTGCTCTCGCATATAGGTGAGATTGAAGCCATGGGTATCAGTTCACACAAACTGATAGCCGCCACGCGAGGAATTGACGCAGTAATCGACTCCCACAGCCATACCTGTGTGGAGAGTGAAAAGGTGGAAAACGCTGACGGCAAGGACATCATCATCACTCAAGCTGGCTCACAAATGAAACACGTCGGAAAGATGCTCATTGCTGCTGATGGCACTATCAGCACCAGTCTTATCTCCATCAACGATATTTCATACGAGAGCAAGAAGGTAGCTAAAGTGGTGGACAGCGTAAAGCACGAGGCACAGGTGATTTCCGAAAAGGTGGTATGCACGTCAAGCTATGGATTGACAGTAGCTGACGCTGACGGTGTTTCGCTGGTGGAGCATGAGGAGACCAACGGAGGTGATATGGTGACGGATGCCATGCGCATAGAGTTGAATGCCGAGATAGGTCTGCATACTGGCAACAGCTTTGTAAAGAATATCGCTGCCGGCGAAATTACTTATGGTGACATAGTTGCCATGCTGCCCTATGAGAACAGCATGAGTGTCATCAGCGTCACAGGACAGCAGGTGCTTGACTTGCTGACGAAATGCACACAAAATACGCCCGAGAACGATGAACAATTCCCGCAAGTGTCAGGTCTGCGATTTACAGTGCATACCGCCACCCATACGGTGACAGACGTGGAGGTTTACGACAAGGCTTCTGATGGTTTTATTCCAATCAATCTTCAGCGCACATACACAGTTGCCATATCATCCTACTACAAGGGAGGAGGTTTTTACAATTTGCTAAAGGATTGTCCCGTAGTGCGGACTACCACCCTCATGGTTCGTGATGTGGTTATCAACTATATGAGCAATACCCTTGGAGGTTCGTTAGGAGAAGCCTACCGCAGACCGCAAGGAAGAATAACTATAAAAGAATGATTTGTTCGTCAAGCCACGTACGACATCTTGAGTTCATTGGTGGAAAGGCGACAAAGAGAGTTTATGAGTTAAGATAACGAATGGGGAAAATAGGATATCATTTGCTGGCTATCTCAACCATTGCCATTTGGGGGGTGACCTTTGTAAACACCAAAGTGTTGCTGCAACAAGGCTTGCAACCGATGGAGATATTTCTGCTTCGCTTCATTATAGCCTATCTCTGTATTTGGATTATCTCCCCTAAGAAGATCAAGTCCCAATCTTGGAAAGACGAGATATTGTTTTTCATTTTGGGCTTGGTCGGAGGCACAGTATATTTCGTTGCGGAAAACACCGCCATCGGTCTGACTTATGTCAACGATGTGGCGTTTATCGTGTGCACCGCTCCACTCATAACGATGATCCTCTCCATTCTTTTCACAAAGAGCGTAAAAGCGACAATGCCACTAATCATGGGCTCTGTGATTGCCATGGTTGGTGTTGGAATGGTTATCTATAACGGGCATTTTGTATTACAGCTGAATCCCCTTGGAGACATGCTCGCTCTTGCAGCAGCATTCAGTTGGGCTATCTATAGTCTGGTAATCAAAAAAGTGTCTTACAAATATGGAGCCACTTTCATTACCCGCAAGGTGTTTTTCTATGGTATTCTGACCGTACTTCCTTTGTTTTTATTGAAGCCATGGAGTTTTCCATTAGGGCGACTCGTCCTACCTGTTGTATGGATGAATCTAATGTTTCTTTCCGTAGTGGCATCGTTTCTCTGTTTCTTGTGGTGGAGTGTTGCTGTAAAGAAGATAGGTGCCATACCTACAAGTAATTACGTCTATCTGAACCCCATAACTACAATAATGGCAAGCGCCATTTTCCTTCATGAGCCCATGACAATGATTGCGTATGTTGGAAGTGCCCTCATTCTCTTTGGAGTGTTCATTGCCAACAAAAAAGTGAAGGAAGATTGATTCGCTTCTGTAAAACCACAAACGGAATTAACTTGAAAAATGTAAGGTAAGACAACATCTGTAATCACAAATCGTGATTGCTCATGTTTATCCACGTCAGTTTGCGCCAAATGCCCTCCAAAGGCCCCCGAGCATGGCTCTTGAACCAATAACGGCAAAACGCGTATTGAAAGAGAACCATGGCAAAGCCAATGAGCACGGCGTATGTGATGCCCACAAGTCGATAGCAAGCAAGTCCATAGCCACAGAAGATGAAACTGCCAATGATGGACTGCAACAAGTAGTTGGTCAGACTCATGCGTCCAAAAAAGCAAAGATGACGGAGCATGCTACGCACGGAGTCAAAGGCGTACCATGCAGAAACCACCACCGATGTAATCATTATGAGAATGAAGAAGTTGTAAACAGGAGTGAGCCACAGAGACAAATCCCCAAAATCCACCATACTCAACACGATGACAACAAGTGTTGATACACCAAGAATGCCATGCCAAATCTTAAGATTCCTTCCCTCATTGTAAAAGAAACGATGTCGTCCCAACTGCATTCCGAGTATAAAAAGGCAAAGCAATTGGGTAAGCCGTCCACTGAAAACATTAAATTGCAAATTTAGTTCGAACCCATATCTGAGGTTGTTGATGGCATTCTCCATGAATGTGCCATTCTCATGCAAACTGATGGTCCTGTTGTAAATCTCAAAGAGCGTTGTATGGTCAATAGAGGTGCCTGAAAGCAGGCAGAACAACTCCACTGGCTGGATGGCAAGCAATGCGATGAGACACCACACGACTTGTGAAGGCAGATAGCTTATAGGAATGAGCAACAAGCCATAGACGGCATAAAGCATCAGGATGTCACCATCATAGAATGCAACATTGACAAGACCAAAGACAAACAGCAGGCACATACGCCAGGCAAAACGACCCGAAAATTTCCGGTGTTTCTGTTGTTGGTTGTCGTTCATGATGAAGAAACTAAGTCCGAAAAGCATGGCAAAGACACCATACATCTTGCCACTCAGCATCCAAGCCAACACGTCGCCCACCAGTTGGTCGCATGGCAGCGTAAACACTATCGGTTCCTTGGTGAAGATGTCGAAATGCTCAACTGAATGATAAAGGATAATGCCAGCCACGGCGATGCCTCTCAAGGCATCGGCAACATCAATCCGAGTGTTGGGAAGGCCGCTGCGGTTCACATAAGCCTGCAAAAAAGAGGGTACAACCATCGTCATTCTTCTTATTCGCTAAAACGATACAAAAATAATAAAAAAAACGTATTTTGTATCAAATAAGACATTTTTCCTTTACATAAGAACAATAATGACATGATATGGCTATACCTTAAACCTCTATTTTTGTTCGACAACTCCACACCAACCACCGTTTCTCGACAAGTGAAGATGCAAGGTGTCGGATGGTGTCACGTGGCGGTGCCCTTTTTTGTAATCTACGGCGATGCGGTGAGCGTTGACTCCATCTTGAAAGAACTGCATTTCACCTGGCTCCTTCAGAAAATCGAGGCTGATGGCAAGATCCTGTGGATTGCCGCCTGTGATGGCACCTATAAACCATTTCTTGCCCTTTCTTCGTGCCACAACAAAATGGTTGCCCGCCTTGGCTGAGAGAACTATCGTCTCGTCCCACGTAGTGGGCACCATGGCGATGAATCGAGTACACTCATCCTCATTGATATATCTCGTAGGACTATCAGCAAGCATCTGCAAGGCACTCTCGAAGACCACATAGAGAGCCATCTGATATGCGCGGGTGCCGCTTCCCATTGGCAGTGATCCTGTCCCGTAGTTGTCCTCTGGTTGTGCAGATGCCATTGAACCAGGTGTGAAATCCATCGGTCCTACGGCATTTCGGATGAATGGCAGCCATATCGTGTTGTCAGGGTGGCAACCTCTTCCTTGTTCCATTCCAAGTACTCCCTCGTAGGAAATAACGTTGGGATATCGTATCTCCAAACCAGCAGGTTTGAACGACCCGTGAAAATCTACAATCATTTTGTGACGCGCACACTCTTTGGCAACGCGCTCATAGAAGTTGACCATCCATTGGTCACTGTGGTCCATAAAGTCGATCTTCAGACCTTTCACCCCCATGTTGGCATAGTGCTCAATAAGGTCCATGTGCCTTTCCACTGCGAGCCATGTGAGCCAAAGTATCACCCCTACCCCTTTTTGCTGTCCGTATTCCACCAGTTGTCTCACAACAATGTCGTCACGGGTTGTATATGGGTCGTTCACGTCTTTGCACCAGCCCTCGTCGAGCAAGATGTACTCAATGCCATAGGCGGAGGCGAAATCGATAAAGTAGCGGTAAGAGTCATTGTTGATGCCTGTTACGAAATCCACGTTCCATATCGTCCAGTGGTTCCACCAGTCCCAACTCACCTTTCCCGGCTTTATCCAACTGGTATCCTCCATCTCACATTCTCCCCCAAGAATGCGTTCCATCTCGTTGGAAGCTATCTCGGCATCGTCGCCAATGACAAGGAAGCGCCAGGGCAACGAGCGGTTGGCGGAGGTGGAAGAAATATACGGATGCTCTTCCGTTACCATGAACCCTCTGTCGCCATAAGGTTCCCATTCCTTTGGCGACCGTGGGAAGATGGCTTTCAGTCCATGATTGGCGGTGCCTTTCAGAAACATGGCGGGATAGTCTCTCACGTCGCTTTCAGAAAACAAGACTTTGGTACCTCGTTGGGTTTCCAGCAACACAGGCAAGTAAGTCATTTCGTCATCAGCACCATAGTCGCTTGTGGATACATGGGTATAGGGAGACTCATACGAAGTCCAAAAGCCGGTTTTTGTCTTGGATATATGAGCAGTGAGTGGAGTAAGGAAATCAAGGTGCATCTTTTCGTCCATCACTTCGGTCAATCCTTTTCCCTTGATGATGAACCTATATGCCACGGCATTGTCATAAGCACGGAATTCCACATCGTAATTCCCATGAAACGACAAAGTGAGGCGTGATGCCATGTTGCTTGTAATGGCGTTCTTGATGGGAACCCGATTGTGCAAAGTCTCATCAATATGATCTTTTTTCACTCCTTTTAGGCGTGGACTTGCACCAGCCTGCAACTTGGGTAGTTGCAGGGATATCGAGCATGAGCTGATGATGCGTTCATCCCCTTTGCTGACCATGAACCACAGGCTATCAGCGATAGTGATATCAACTTTAATTTTTCCGTTGGGCGACAGAAGGGATTCTGTCCGCGCAGCCTTTGCCTCACCCAAAATGAGGGTCATGAGAAAAGCAATAAAAAACCTTACCATACCAGTATCTTTTTGTGGTTTTTGATATAGATGCCCCTCTGTGGGACGCTCACCCGCTGACCACTCATGGTGTAAAGGATGTCATCGTTGCGGTCGGTAACCTCTATTTTTGTCATTCCATCAGGTTCTACGTCAGGCAGCATGAAACTGTCAGCACCAGGTAAGGAGAAATATGCCCTAAATGGTTTTATTTTAACCTGACCAGACGTGGAGACAAAAGCATTGCCTTCGGCATTGAGCAACATCACATCATTTCGCGTTTCTCCCAACGTCGTTCCACAGAACCGAGTATCTCCAGCTCCAGCAACCATCGCGACGGAAAGTGTTGGTGAGATTTTCACATCATGTGCAGACAATGTGAGTGGCCTTCCCCCATCTATGTGGAAAAGATAAGGTATATGGCGCTGCATGGAGTGCGTAGCGGTGAAGACAGGCATTCCGTTATCGTCAACAGAAGCAAACTCCATCACTTCCATGCCGGAGGGGATGTTCTCTGGAGTAAATGGCAATGCTATCGTCTGCAATTTCCCTTCCGTTGGTTCGCTCTGGAACGAGATGGCAGAGGCTTTGAATGCAATTGGCGAGAAGAACCCCCAGCCATCTACGAGGTGTAATGTCTCGGCATTGCTGCCTCTCACCACGTTGCGATCCTCCAGCCCTTCTGGCAAAGATAGATTGGAGTCGAGAATATAAAGCGTGTTGGGATTGTCGTTGGGATGCACAGTGGCAACCATTCCGCCCATACCGCTCATGTCCATCGCCAAGGCATTCGAGGGACAGTTCACTGATGTGCTGGGAGGCAGACCTTTCAGCGTCTTGTCATTTAACCAGCAAACAATCCCTTTCTTAGTCGTTCCTAATGGTTTAAGTCCTCCATCGAGTATGTCGCCGCCTTTCTCATATAATATGCTCATGTTGTAGGTAGCATCCAGATCGAGATGGTCGAAGAAGAAGTCGGCCTTTGCCATCTTTCCAGGTGCGACTTGTATAGACTTATAGACAGTTGACACACCGTAATAAAAACCGTCGGCAGTCAACTTGAACAGCCAAAGGCGTATTTTGCCATCAAAGTCTTGCTTTCCCTGATTTACCACAGTGACCTTGCCCTGGGCGCAGTTTCCGTAAATCATATTGTTGGTACGGTTCTCAACAGTCATTGACACAAAGCGCAAGGCGTCTGAATTTGCAACACCCTCATCCGTTATATCGACCTCGCCTTTTCCCAATATGCGGTTTCCTCTATCGTCAGCAGCCAACCACAACGTCCATGTGCCGCTGCGGTCAGGTGTGAAATGGAATGTGGCTGTTGCCTCGCTGTCTGCCTCCATGGCAACTGCCGTACGGCAAAGGCTCTGCCCCATTTGGTTGTTGATTCCTGCGAACAAGAATACCTCATGATAGTATTCCTCTCCGTGATTGCGGAACGTGGCGCAAACCAGTTGGTCATTGCCCTTGCGATGGTCGCCAGGGAAACTCATCTCCTCAATTTCCACCTGATGAATGGGATGCATGGTTAGGCTGACTTGTCCGTCAGTATCCACCATTGCTTCCACGTAGCTGATGTCAGGATTAACATTGGTCTGCCATTGCTGGTCAGTAGTGCGCTTGCTCACTGGCACAATACGGTGGGAGCCTTGTGCGAGGCCTCTTACTGTGAACTCAAATCCCATATAAGTGTTTTGACTGAGATGTGTAGTCGCCTCATTGCCAATAAGGGATAGCGATCCATCCGCATTAACCCTCGCAATGCCAACATTCCAATCGGCATCTACTCCCGACCAATTCACATAATTGGCAAAAAAGACGTTGCCACGTTTGATTTCCCAATCGTTCACCGTGAGTTTGTAAGAATCAGTGGGAGCTGTAACGTCATCAGGCAGCCGCATGCCTATGATGGCATCCTGCCCCATGTTGTAGCCTCCGGGTGTAGATGATGCACCAATGCCCGAGTTGTCGTCGGGATCGAGCACATCGATTCTGAAATAGCCATTGTCCATGCCACCCCATCCCCAGTTCACATGAAACAGCCCATCGACATCATACCCGTCGAGAACGAAAGCATGGGCACCACCGCTATTGGTGCCGGCAAAAGCGACAGGATGCCCAGTTTCCAACTCATTGTATAGCAAATCGTACCAACTCCTTATGGTGTGGTTCGACCTGCTTTCGATGTGTGTGCCGTCATCATATCCGAAGTATCTTTTCAATGCGTTCACCGCATCGGGGAAGCCTGCTGCTGACGAGGGTCCATACCCCATCTTGCAGCCCAGCCCTACCCAATACATCAGCTGTGCCACGGCTTGTTGCTGTTGTGCATTGTCATGGTTGCCATACACATCGAGCATATTACTCCAGTCGATGACGGAATTGGCGGGAATATTTCTAAGCTGCACGCTCTTTTCCCCTTGATTGGTGGAGAAACGCTGCACATAGCCGGGAATGGTACGGATGGTGGCATCAGGATATCTATAATATGCCATCACCTGAGCTATGGCGGTGGCTACGCATCCCGTAGCGCAACGGTCGCCCAAAGTCCCATCTTGGTTGTAATACTGAGGACATAGCAGGTTGTATGGATAACCTTGATTCCACAATGTGGTCATGAGGGGCTCTATGTTATGCCTCACCGATGTGGTTGGCGACGCCGTCTGCTGGCTCTGCTGCATCTCATGCAGTCCCAACACCTCACGTAAATGCCCTATCTGCTCCTCGTATGTCTGCAAGAGCCATTTAAGTCCTTCGGGCATGTCATCATCAGGAAGCACTCCCCTGTCGCTATATCCTAACACAGGAGCCGTGCGGTCATCACCTGAGACCACAATGAACCCACCGCCAACTGCATCAAAAACATGATAAGCAGCATCTTCGGTGGACTGTTCCTTCGTATATGGCGCTTTAGCAACATGGAGTTCAGACACCGTTTTTCCTCTTGCATTCAGGAACGATTTGGCAAGTCTTTTAGCTTGTTGGGATGACAAAGGAGCGGCACTGACTGTGCCGATGCAGAGCAGACAGCCCCACAAGATAGCAATAGCAACAACAAAGTTTCTTCTCATAGACATGGTTTTTTCAAAACAAAACTTTTGTTGCAAAATTACTCTATTCTGCACACATGAGAAGTTATAATAAAGAATGTATAACAAAAAAACGGCTTAATCAATACGAATTAATTGATTGCCAACATGTTAAGTTATCTATTACGATTGTTTTGTATAAATGCAATATTGAGTTTACACCTTGATTTCAACCTAAATTATTAAAGGAGCAAGAGAAAAGAATTATTTAATTTTCCTCTTCTTTATAAATATCGAAGATGGCAGGAAGGTGAGACAGGCTAATCTCGTTTTGGCGTCCTTGGTCAGAACTGAGACGCAGGTACCAAGAGCCAGGCAACCGTATCCATGCTATGCTATCAGGCAGGGAAGAGGCTGGAGATAGATGAAGAGTGGCTTCCATATTAGGGAATCCCCCACCAGACTGCTGGTCGTATTCATTCTCTCTAACGTCATCTCCCCTATCATAACCCTCCATGTAAAACTTATAACTAACATCACTTGGGTACAATGTGCCATCGGGCCTGTCCGCGTAACTAACATGATAGGTACGATTCCACCTATCCACACGGTATCCCGATATGGCATTGGCAAAAATCAGAAGCACACGAGACATGCGTTCCCGCTTGTTGGTATCCGTTCCGGTGAAGCGATAAGCCGAACGGATTATGCAACGTGCCGTGACGATGACTATGCGCCCACGGTCGTCGTAGTGATTCTTTGAACGGAACACCAGTTCGAGTTCGTTCTTGTTGTCACTCTTGAACTCTACATTTTCGCTGAACTTATGAGAGTGAATGAAACTGCCATCGAGTTCATCAACAAAGTCTTCGTAAAGCATGCGTCGTAGGTTGGTAACATCAGTCAGTTGGGTACTATCAACACTTACAATATGTCCCTCTGTCTGACTGAGACTGTAATAATCTTGGTCGATGTCTTTCATCTGCATCAGTCCCTTGGATTGGAAGGAGTAATATGAATTACGGTCGATGCTCTGAGTCTGATAGTCATAACAAAGCACATAAGGCTTAGAAAAATATACCTTTTTCTTGTTTTTTACCACCTGACGAAGTTTTTCCCTAATCCATTTTGGCTCGATGTTGCGCACCACAACCTCTACAGTCTCCCTATATCTTGGAGAAAGGAAAATGGTGTCGGAAAGACGAGATAACACCTTGCGTTCATAGTTGAGATGGGAGAAAGTGAGCCTTTTGAAAGAAAAATTCACAACCGCCACTCCTTGATCGTTGCTAATGGCGGAATTGAATTTTCCGTTCTCTTTGGTATAGATGCTCGCTTGTGCAATAGGCTCATGCGTGACATTGTCGGCAACAACCACTCGTTGTTGTGCATGGGTGGAAAGTGCAAGCATTACGGTTAAGATAATAAGAAATGATTTTTTCACGGTTATCTCACTTTCAATCTAATCATTATGGTGACACTACATTACGTTGGCGTCATTTGTTTCCAGACCACAAAAATAGCAAAAAGGTAATTGAAAAGCAAGAAAAAAAGCAAGAGTATTTATAAATAAATACACGCATGATACAAAGTTTGTCATCCAAGAAAAGTATTCATCGAAAAAGTATTACCTTTGCATATACTTTAATATAAGTCTAAATTTGTATGGATCGAAGTGCTCAAATCATTCGGACAAGTTTGGTAGGTATTGTTTCCAATATCCTTTTGGCAGGCTTCAAGGCAGCAGTAGGCATTCTGGCAAGTTCTGTGGCAATAGTGATGGACGCGGTCAACAACCTCAGTGATGCACTCTCAAGCGTCATCACCATCATCGGCACAAAACTTTCTCAACGCCCTGCCGACAGGAAACACCCCTTCGGCTTCGGCCGCATTGAGTATTTCAGTGCTATTATTATCGCCGTCATCGTACTGTCGGCAGGTATCACGTCACTTATAGAGTCTGTCAAGAAGATTTTCCACCCAACCCAACCAGAATATACTACCACGACGCTCATAGTAATTGTGGTAGCCATTGTAGTGAAACTGGTGTTAGGAAGATACGTCAAAGGCAAGGGGGAGCAGTTGAATAGCGATGCTTTGATAGCCTCAGGCTCTGATGCCCTATTTGACGCAATTATAACCTTGGCAACTCTTATCTCGGCAGGCATCATGCTGATATGGGGCGTTTCACTCGATGGTATTCTTGGCGCCATAATTTCCATTGTCATCATCAAGGCTGGTATCGAAATGTTGTCCTCGCCTGTCAACCAACTATTAGGCACCAGCATTCCGGCTGAACTCACAAGCCAAATAAAGAAGGAAATTTCCGAATTCGATGGTGTGCATGGCGTGTTTGACATGATACTCCACAATTATGGTCCGGATGTTAAGATAGGCTCGCTCCACATCAATGTTTATGATACGATGTCTGCATATGAAATACATGGACTTACCCGCAAGATAACAATGCAGATGATGGCGCATTACGGAATAATCATGACCGTTGGCGTGTATGCCATTGCAACAGGAGAAAACAAACGAGCTGAGTTGCAGTCTAAGGTGATGCAGACTCTTATTGCCCACAACGATATCGTTCAGGTACATGGTTTCTATTTCAACGAAAAGGAAAAGATGCTTTCTGTAGATGTTGTTCCCGACATAACTGTTCACGATGATAAAGCTTTTGTAAGCAAACTCATCAAAGAAATTCAGCCGTTAGTGCCTGGAATGAATGTGGAAATAATAGTTGATCATAATTATACCGAATAAATTCTCTTATTATTGTGTTTAACAAAATCCGTACATTATGAAAAGAATAATATCGGCAATACTCTTTTCTTGCCTAACACTGTCGTTGATGGCGCAGAATGGTATCAAAGTGAACTATAAAGGCACCAAGCCCACCATCACAGATTTTGTGTGGGCTGCGTTTCCTTCATTGAATCATGAAGACGAGGATGAGAGTGGTGACCGCCCATGGAGAGCTTTGGAAAATGCCATGAAACGTAACAGCAAAGGTCTTCCACAAGAGAAAGGCGAGAAGTTGACAATCGACTCAAAAAACGGATACATCGTTTACGAAAGAACTGGCGATGAAGACATAGATTATATTTTCAGGTTGGAAGTATGCTACTGGAATGAGTCGGACGGAAAACACAAACTAATCGCATTCAACAATTTGGCAAGTTACACAGAAGGCAGACCATGTATAACCGAAGTGAGCGGCTTTCATTTCTATCGTTACGACAATGCCACTAAACGTATGAAATACTGCGACCCTCCTAGGTTCGAAATTGACTACAACGGCACATACGAACTTCCGCGTATCGGCAAGGACATTATTTACACCAAATGGAATGACGACGGCACCACTAAGCGGAAGGTATTAAAATGGAATGGAAAAGGATTCAACTATTGTCTGTGGAAACCGTAACTCAGATAATCAACAATTATGCCTCTGGGCTCGATGATTCCGGAGCGTAGCAGCGCAACCGTGAAGTTTGGAACTACAATCCCATCACAATAGCCACCACAGCGAATGAACCTGCGGAACGGATGGCAGACTGGTATGCATCAAACTACCAGCATGTTGACGAATTGTTGAAACCATACATGCCTACTGGTATAGAGACCATAAAAGAGAGTGCGCATCCTGACAACAAATAGCTGGAACCACCCCTCCAGTCTGGTTTTAATAAAGGTTTTATATATCTGTTTCTGAAATAAATTGGTGTTATTCGAGGATCTTTGTTACCTCTGTGATGCTTTTGGATTCTACTCCACTGCCACCTTCTCTTTTGACATATACATGACCGGTTTGCTTGTCCACTTCCGTCACGACATACCCCGGTCGGTAGGTGTTCACCCATGAAGCCCAAACCTTGTCGCCAACCTTTATTTTTTCCTTGAAGGGGATTATGCGCACATCAGCCTTGTCATAGGCTTCAATCTTGCTGCCGAAGCCCAATACCAACACCTTGTCGCCAGACAAGTGGATAAGCATTCCTTTCAACCATTCTTTGTCCTTGTGAATGGCTACTTGTGCGCCACTTTGCCATTTTCCATCTTTAAGAACGGCAAACGAACCAGGTGCCAATGCCTCTCCCTTTCTCTTCTCAGCTAATTTGGGACTGTCCGGACTATCTGGCCAGCCCAGGTCAAGATAACATGCCTTTGGTTCCAGTGGGTTGCTGTCATCTACAACGACAGCCCTCTGCAGTCCACTTCCCGACTGCCACCATGTAAGCACCACATCACCTTTCTTCGCCTTTGCATTCTTGGGCAATGGGATGATGAGCGCATTGGGTATCTCCACCTCTCCACCATACTTGTTTAGCATAGACTTCTCCTCTCCCAATTCTTTCACGGTTGTATCATAGAAAATGAGCACAGATTGACGCAACTCCTCTCTCTTCTCCACCGAATTAGGATAGTATGTAAAGGGGCTTAGGACAGTCTGTCCCTCCTCCATATTTAGTTTCACTTTTTGAGGGAAATCCCACGGCCATGGATTGTAGTCACCATCTTGTGAGAATGAAGGTGTAACAATGACAAAAGCCATAAAGCAAAGAATAGTCCTTAAATAATCAATCATAATCGTTCTATCGGTTTTAAAATTTCAGTTATTCACATCCTATGATGTAAGAATGATGGCACAAAGTTAAGTATAAATTATAAGAGGAACAAAAAGAAAAACTAAATAGTGACTACAAATTTCTCATTTCCAAGAAATTTAACACCATTGGCTCTCAAGCTTTTGAGTACAACTCTCACTCTCTGCTCATTTTTCCATCAAATATTTGTTTTATATCTCTATATTTCATAACTTTGCAAAAATGATGGCTGCATCATGCCAATTAATCAAGCAAAATACAGGATATTTATGAAAACACTCTTCAACAAACTACTTACAATAGCAATGGTGGTCATTCTTCTTGTCCAAACAGCGGCTACAGCACAGAGCAACAAGGCAAGCCGACACAGAAGGGCATTTATGTGGTAAACGGACATAAAGTGATGATAAAGTAACATTACGCATATGATAATTGGTAATGAAGTAAAGAAGAATTATGAAATTACACGAGAACTAACAACTATTTGCCGATGCCATCAACACGGCATCACGTCCGAAGAGTGAAGGTGCGTGAAGTCCATGATGAACCCCAAAAGTTTTTGTCCAACTTTTGGGGTTCACTACATAATAAGCACACCCTATTTTCTTTTATAAACGGGCGTTTTGACTTCTAACCATCATTACTGTTGAGTGAATTTCGGCCTATAAATGCCACTGTTGCCTGAGGGGGCGATGTTAGGGTCGAAAGTTGCCCAGTCGTTGATGGTGTAGATGCGATGGAGGCGATTGCAGTAGTAGTGTAGTGTGACTTTCCCTTCGCTGCCAGTGGATGCGATGCTCAGTGGAAAGTACATCTCGCCTTCCGTGGTCAGCGGTTCGCTTACGGCGCGGACATCACCACTAATAGTGGCGCACATCAGGTCCTGCTGGCTCTGGAAATTGACGAGCGTGTCACCCAGTTGCACCTGTAGTGACATAATATGTTCAAACTGATTATAGTCGGATGCTTCCCAATTGGGGCGCGTGGCTGTCCCCTCAACAAGGTATTCAGGAACTTGAGGAATAGACTCATCATCCGAGCTGCAGCTCCCCACCATAATGGTGAGGGCTGCGAGCATCGCTATCGTTAATATATTGTGTCTCATTTATCAAATTATTTAATGATTACCTTTTTGTTGTTATGAATATACACACCTCCATGATGAGGCTTTCCTGACAACTTGATGCCATCGAGACTATACCAACCATTGCTGTCGTATAAATAGCTGTCGGTAAAGTTGATGGCCGTGGGCTCATTGGGCGTACCAAGTGCGGCATCAGGAACATAAAGCATCTGACGGCCGCCAGCAGAGGCTATCACTTCGTCGTCGCGTTCGAGGGTGAAAGTCAGGTTGTTGTCAGCTGAGCTGCCAAGAACATCACCTACATTAAGGTAGAAGATGCCGTCAGCGTCGGCCATAGCCACTCCACAACGCTCTGAGCCTCGCCAAGCTGTCAGCACATCGCCTTGCTCTGTAACAATGCCTTCTGCCACGACCACAACGGTCATGCTGGTGGCAGTTTTGTTGTAGAAAAGTGGTGCGTGCTTTGCATTTACTCTACTGGAATAGCGCGAGGGAGTGTAATAGGTGGGGTACTTGAAATCGGCATCGTTGGGGGCATTGCGCTTAAGCATGTACCCTTGTCCGACGCGCATGTGTTCCAAGGAGCCTTGCCACTGTTTGTTACCCTGGGCATCGACAGTGAGTATGGCAAACTCACTCTGCGACTTGATGATGTCGCCTTCCGAGGCTTTGTCGGTGTAGTCGGCGAGTGCTGTACCGAGCGGCAGGTTCATCTGCGAGAGGAAGCTTATGCGGTTCCAGCCTTGATGAACGGTCATCGTTTCTGCGATGGTGTACCCATTCATGTATGCCACCTTGTCGCTCATCGAGTAGAAACGATACATCTTGTGTGCGTCGATTTCCAATTCCGAATCGCTGCAGTCCCAGACGTAGGTCGGGTTCTTCGCGTCTTTGGAGTTGTACACTGACTTGTAAGTGAGCTGCATGTAGGAACCGTCGGCTTTAGGATATTCCAATCCGTCGCCCACTTCCCATTTGGTTGCATTGCTCATGAGGTCGCCGAAGATGATGCCGGAAAGTGGTTGCACATAGAACGACAGCCAATTCCAGCCTTTCTTCAGGTAGAGCGCCTGCACCACACCGTTGTTTGCCTCGAACAGGGCGGGATCCTCCGGTGAGCCGACAATTGTCCCTGCATTGAAGATTTCAGGTTTTTCGCCCATGGGGAGGACTTGGTGGATGATGCCCGTCGATGCGTCGAAGAACTCGTAAGTAAGCAGTGTCTTGTTGAGGTCTTTGTTATAGACGGTGAGGTAGGCCAGCCCACTCTCTGCCTTGATGTTTGTCACGCCCAGCAGTTCGTGGTTTTCACCGAATACGGCCAGACGGTCATCGGGGTCGTTCATGATTATTCCACCAATCATCACCTGTCCGATGATCATCATCGTCTTGTTGGCTTTAATAGTCGCATCATCGACAACCCATTCGGGAGTTGTGCCTCTCACTATAATGTTAATGGGCAGCGGCTCGCTCATGCCTTCCTCGCCCACCAGATATATGACTTCGTCGAAGTTTCCTATATTGATGTAAGGCGAAATGGTGAAGGTGACGGTCTGTTCGTCAAGTGGACCGACGGAGCCTCTGGTTTCCGATGCAGTAATCCACACAGGCAGCCCATCGATAGTGAAGCGTCGTGATTTGCCAGTCAGGTTCACTACCTTGACCTCGAAGGTGTATTCCTCGCCATATTGCGATTCGAGTTCCAGACGTTTCACTTCCCATCGTAATGGGTTGCGATAGACGTAGAAATCCATGACGACAGGTGATGCCAATGTGTTGCCATTGAGGTCGGCAATGTCCTTCACAGTGACAATGACGTTGGTCTTTTCTATCTGGTAGTCGGGAAGATCGAGATTGACAAGTAGATCCTTGCCGTCTGCCACGAAAGAGTAAGGAATGTTCTCCAATCGCCCTTCTCCGCGCATGGGAGCGTAGTTGTTGCGGTCGGCAAGGCGTTCTACGTTGGCTTGGCTCACCAGCGTATCGCGCTGATTGATGTAATCGCCTACGGTCTTGTCCCAATAGCGTTTCAGACTGACGCCCGAAGGCATTAGCCGCTGGGAGTTGTCGAGCTGAAGTTCATTTTGTGCAAAGCCAAGATAGCCAAGCAGACCTATCTCTCCGCCTGTAGGCGACAAGGTTGCCTGCTCCTTGATGAGGTTGTCTGTCAGCGCCATCTCGTACATGCACACCTCGTCGATGTGTCCCTTGATGGCGTGCTCGACGGCATCCCTGCCGATTGTGGTGGCTCCAGCTGTCAGGGAGTCACCCAGAATGCCACCCAAGGTATCAACGGCGAAGGTGTTCGTGAGAGCCATATCGACATAGAGGTTGCCCACGTTGCGCGAGCGGTTCACGGTGACGGCGGCATGATGCCACTGACCGTCGTTCAATATAGCACTGGCAATCATCTTCTGACCAGCACTGCGGAAATAGAGCTGTCCGTTCTCCAACCCAAAGTTGAAGTGATTGCGGAAGCCTGCTTCGTCCTCAGCCTTGCCGTTGGAGAGCAGCGTACCGTCTTTGTCGGTAGTGCGGAACCAGAACATCAGTGTGTAGTCCTGGAAACTCTGACGTTGGAGTTTCTGCGCATTGATGCCAAAGCCCTTCTTTCCGTCTAATGTCATGCCAATGCCGGAAGGCACCTTCCAGGAAGCCTGTCCCACATTCAGGTCACCGCCATTTCTGACGCGGTTGTAACTGTAGTCGCCCTTTCCTTCGTTAAGTGGGAAGTAGTCCAACAGACCCAGTTCATAGCCATTCAGACTCTTTTGGTCGTATTCCCTCATCTCCATCACGCTCAAAGCATGGTTCCAAAGACGGAACTCCAGCATCTCGCCCTCGTAGGAGTTCATCAGCAGCGACCCATTGCTATGGCTGGTGCCGAGATACAGGGGACTGGTGCCAGTGTGGAGCCAAGGCAGACTGCTGGAGCCTAACAGCTTGGTGCCATCGTAGAAACTGATGGTAGTAGTCTCTTCTTCCAGGTCACTGCTGACCACCCACAGCACACGACGCAGGCCGCTGAAGTCTATAGGCTCATCAGAGAAGCTACGTATCTTATAAACTCCAGCTTCTGAGACGGAGCTGGCTGCCACCATCAGACGGCGGTCGGCACTTATTCCCAGTTCCAGCATCCGATTTACATTTTCACCATGGCAGAACACCGTCATGTCCTTGCCTGTGTTGTCGGGATTGAGCATCACATCCACGGTGAACGACTTGCCCGTCAGGTTGCGCGAAGCCTGAGTCACCACCCCTTCGCTGTCGTTGAAGCGCAGGTCGGTGGAGAGTGCAATGTTGGAGGAGTTGGTCTGTCCCAGCACTTGGAAGTTGTTGAGGTCGCGCAGGTAGTTGCCCGCGATAGGTTCGGAGAAGCGCAGCATGATGTCGTCGCCGATGTCCAACACACCATCCTCAGGCTTTGGAGTGCCGAAGAGTTGAGGACGACGTGTGTCCTTCACGCCTGTCAGGACGTTCGACGAACGAGTAAGGAAACCATTGCCATAGCGGCAGTAGTTCACGGCTCGCAGGTCGTATTGCTGCTCTGTCGGGTCTGTCTCGCCCCAGAAGGTGGCCATGATGTGGCCGTCGTTCTCGATGTACTTGCACTCGCCTGTGGCCTTGGCAAGAAGCAGGGAGTCCTTGTAGAAGGAACAGACGTTCACCCAATCCTTGTCGCCCTGGGTGGAGAGTTTGTATTGCAGTTCGATGTGGTCGAAGTTGCGGTAGTTCACGTCGAAGCCGTCGATACGCACGGGCAGATAGTACTGCTGCTTCCCTACATCGTAGGAGGACTCGGTATTGACCACCCACTTGTCGCCGGGCAGCGAGATGTTGACCTTGCCTGCAATCGGAACGAAGTGAGCCGAGAGATTGAGTTTGGTGGGACGATTAAAGTCCTTGCCATCGACAATACCTACAACGAGGTTCTCGTAGTCAAAGTCGGTTCCCGGATAGAGTTCCAGCACTTTCGTCTCCACCACGCCAGGCGTGAGGAACAGGTTTAGACCGTTGGTGGACAAGGGGGTGCCGTTGATGTAAACCTTTGCGCCCTTGGGATTGGTGCCGTCGGCCAGGAAGATGGTGAAGGGCATTGTGGTGGTCGCCATGTCGGGCATCTCGCTCTCGTTGGTGAAGTGCAGGGTGAAGCGTGCCGGCTCGTCGAATGGCACATTGGAGACGGTGGCCTCGTCGGCCCAGATGCGCAGGTTGTCGATGGAGACGGTCTTCTCGTCGAGCACAGAGCCAACGAAGTAGTACTTGGTGCGTCGCTCGTCCTCGTAGGGCTGGCTGGTGGCTCCGCCCCGTGTACGATAGACGAAGCTGCGATATTGCGCCACATCGCTTCTGGCGTAGGTGGACAATGCCCCGCTGAAGGTGGCAATCTTGCCGTACTCGTCGCCGTGTTTCACGATATCTATATAGTTGTCAGTGGGAAGCTGGAAAAATAGTTCATTCAGCTCGTCGCCTGAGTAGCCGTGGGCCTCCATGGAGTCGATGGTTTCCTCCATCAATGTGTTGTTCTGTGTGGTGCGATAGACATCCACCAGTAGGCTTGAGTTTTTCGACGGAGCCAATGTAAACCCAACCTTCTTGCTCTGCCCGGTGCTCTTTCCGAAGTTGTAGTTGTATTCCAGCCCGATAATGGGTTGAATCAAGAGGTATAAGCCCGTGTTGAACAATTTGACATCTATTGATGTGTAGTTGTCGTCGTAAATGGTGTTGATCTCCTTGGTGGTGGTGGCCTGCGCGCCCCCGGGGAGCGTTTGTGGGGAGCTTCCGCCCTTGGTGAAGTTGCAAATCGACAGTCCACCCAACCCGCTGAAGAGTGGCAGACGCGCGAAGCGCATTTGGGAATCATCAAGCCCGAACGTCTCGCTGTAGTCCACACTGGTGCGGCCATCTACTGAGTAGCGTTTCACCAAGTCGGAAGCCTCCAACTTCTCTTTCTCATTCAGTCCCAAGAACTTTACCCACGTGAGTATGTTCTTGTTGTAAGTGGCAACGGAGTCGGTGAAGGTCTTGCCTTCAGGGTCAATCTTCACGTAGGTGTCGCCGAGTCCGAAGTTGGCATCGTCGTCCTCCACCTTGCTGATATACACAGCATGCCCCTCGTAGTTGGCAATTCGCTGTGCCGTCAAGGTGTCGGTGCCCTTGGAGAGAATCAGTGCGTTGCGCATCTTGAACAGTTCGGGAAGCAGCTGATTCTCAATGTAGGTGCCTGTATGAACGAAGGTGCTCTTCAATTGTTGGGTCACTGACAACACCTCGTCGCGCACAATATAGACTTTCTTACCCTTGCTGTTGCGCCCCTCGGCCAGGACCTTCATCGTCCCTTGATTCACCTTGAAGTTAATATCATTGACCTTGAATGTGCCGCCGTCTTGTCCCGTCATACGCTGATAGGTGCTGTCGCTGATGGCACGCACGGCAATGGCTTCGTCAACCACTGCCTCCATGGTCATGCCGATATAAACATCGGCATCGGCACCCACGCTGAGCAAATCTGTAGAGGTGCTGATGCGCTCATTGGTCTCAAAGGTGTAGTTATACTGCCAGGAGTTGAAGTAGGTTGCCACGAAGTTGTAGTTCAGATAGTCTTGCTTTTGGACATTCGTGGGCTTGCCGATAAATTCACCAGTGCCTTCACCGGCCCAGACTCCATTGAACATGTTGACATTTTCTGTGCTTTTGCCGAAGGTAAAATTAAAACCGAGTGATGCTTTCACATCCTGCGAGAACGAGTAGTTGAGTTTGGTTCCGCTTTCTATGTAGGCCGAGGAAGTGGCTCCAGGTGGGTCGCGCAGAATGTCAATGAGATAGGAGCCGCCGTCGACCACGGCAAGGTGTCCTTGGTCTTTAGCCTTGTTCTTGGCAGCCAGGATGTAACCTTGGATGGGCTCGCCATTCATGGGTTTCACATCATAGTAGGTGCCATCGTAGAGCAGCGTTATGGTCATGGTCTTCAGTGCCATGTCGCCCTCCTCGGTGAAGGTCAGGTTCTGAGGCATGAAGGTATAAGTGGCCTCTCCCAAACTGTCCAGTTCGATGGTTTCGACCACGTCTGTTCCTACAAGAGCGTTCTGAATACGCACCTCGCCACCTGGAAGGTGCACTCTATCGGGTGCTGCCGTTGAGGGGTCATTGTTCTTATAGTACTGTTCTTCGGCCGATAGCATGAGAATGCAGCTGCTGCCAGCCATGAAGACGGGATGCCCGAAGCTGTAGCCCTTCTCTTTGTCCCACAGCTCTATCTTGGCATCCATGCCCGTGTTGTCTATCTCCGTGTAATTCTTGATACCCATATATTCCTCGCCCGTCATGTTGAACTGGCGTACGGCCAAGGTGGGTGTGGAATGATAAATCCTATTGTAGATGGCGGTGTCGCCCATGTGATAGTCCGAGAGGTCGAGCGTCTCGCCCACTTTGCCCGCCTGGAACAAGGTAGGATAGCCTTCGGCATAGATTTCCGTCACCTTGAATTTCACGGGGAGCATGGGAACGCAGTATTCTCCCGTTTCTGGACTGGGCTTGATGATTAGCCGCTGGCGATAGACGTCCATGTGGCAGCTGTCTTTCTGGTTGGTGCCGAAGAAGATGTCGGTGTGGCGTTCTTTGATGCCGTCGTTGAGTTGGTCGCGCACGAGCCACGAGGCGTTGTCGCCCTCCAACTGCATGACTATGGTTAGCGAGTCGCCCAAGTTGTTCAGCGAGGCTAATTTGCCCAAAGGTTTGTTTCCCTGCACGTCACCGCCGATGACACGGCCTTGCAGCGTCACGCGGGTCTGGTCCCAGAACACATGAGCGGCAATCGACTTCTGCCAGTTATGGCGCAGCGTGTCGGCT
This sequence comes from uncultured Prevotellaceae bacterium, assembly GCA_900315745.1. Classification (GTDB taxonomy): domain Bacteria; phylum Bacteroidota; class Bacteroidia; order Bacteroidales; family Bacteroidaceae; genus Prevotella. The sequence continues at coordinate 3,714 of ONAG01000041.1, read as the reverse complement.
GCATCTGGGTCGGTGAAATAGCCGTCGTGCATGAAGGTATGTCCTTCCTTCACTATGCGCACCGTGTGCTGGCCTTTCGACAGACTGACGGTGAACTTGCCCTGGGTATCCGTTACAATGGGATTGCCGGAGCCGTTGCGCACCTCAGTCCCGTCAATTTCGAACGAGGCACCGCTGACGGGGACTGATGTGCCTTCGTACATCACATAACCCGAGAAAAGGAAATACTCGTCGAGGGTGAGCACGACATTGGTCACCAAATTGGTGTCTTCTGTGAAGTTTGCCGTGAAAGTGCTATAGGCTCCCTGTTCGCCTGTGGTCTCTGCTATGATGTTGTAGTGGCCTTCACCCTTATATATAAGGCCGCCTATCTCAAAGAAACCAGAGGCGTCGGTCACGGCCGAGCGGGTTTCACCACCATCCGCCTTCGTATCAGCATCGGGATCGGCAATGACCTTTACGCCACCTTGGGCCGTGCCGTTCTTCAGACGGACATAGCCTCGCACCATACCTGTGGGTTGGCACCATCCGTCGCTGCTGATGCGGCTCACATGCTGTCCCTCGCAGTCGTTCACACCTTCAATGGTGTATTCATACACGTGTTGCGGCTGTGGTGTCTTGTCCACGTATGATGTCTGGGTGTAGTTTTCTTCAAGCACCTTGGTTTCGTCTGTCATCTTGTCGCGCCGCAGGATGCGGTAGAAGTCGCCCACGCCCGTGGTGTACCACTCTAATGACACCGTTGACTGCTGGGTGTTCACCTTGATGCTGTCTATCTGCACGTTGTTGTCGAAGCGGAAGGTTTCGTCAGCAGGAGAAGCTATCGGCACGGCAACCGTGCCTATTGAGTCGATGGGCGTGATTTTTGATGTGCCTTGCTCCACGTTGAAGCGGAAACGGTAATCGACACACGATGTTGCAAGGTCAAGGGTCAACTTGCCAGCCTGGCGCTCTTCTTTCGTCAGTTCTTTGCGCTCGGTGTAGCGGACGCTGTCGCCCACCAGTTTGTCGGTATTGAGCACCAACTTGGCATCGTCGGTCCAGATGGTAGAGGCGTAGGTGTCGTCGGTCTGCGTTTCCATGATGGGTTGCACGCTGTTGCCACGTATTTCCCATTGACTACCCAGGTTCTCAGCCAGCAGGGACAATGACATCTCAGAAGCGTCGATGCCTTGTCCCACCTCAGTCCTCGACTGAATGGGCACGACCAGACCATTCTGTATCTGCCATTGGCTGCTGCCCAGCTGGCCTACCAATTCTTCGGGAGAAAGGTCGCCTACCTTGTTGCCCTCACTCCAGTTCTTGTAGTGCCAGTTGTTGGTGCCGACCCAGACGTTCCCGCCATTCTTGAAGTTCAGACCGGAATGGTCAAAATTGTTGTAGGAGCCGTTTTCCAGATTATTCCACACTTCATTCGTGGTGCGGCCGTCTTCCCAAGCCACGAAGGAACCGGCATAGGAACCGGTGGTGAACTTCGTGGCCGTGACGGAGCCGTCGAACAGGCAATTTTGGATGCGGTTCTTGGCTGAATGGCCGTGACCCATGATGCCGCCGGCATGAGTTTTGCTGGTGGTGACATCCACGGAAACGTGGCAATTGAGGATGTTGTTTGTTTCTGAGCCATAAGCTCCGCCAACGAGTCCTGCAGCATGGATGCCACCGCGTACAGTGCCCCTGACATTGAGGTTTTTGATGGTGGCACCACGAATTCGGCAGAATGGGGCGACGAATTCTTCGTCTCCCTCGTCAATATCAACCGTAAGTGTATGGCCATTGCCGTCGAAGATGCCTTTAAATTCTACGTCGCTTAGATTACAGATAGCATATTCGGTGCTGATGTCGGCCACCATGATGGCGTTGATTCCTGATGTGCCGTCTGCGGATTCAACCTTGTCTTTGAACATGCGCCAATCCTCAGCGTTACGCAGGATATTGAAAGTCTTGCCGTCGATGTCGCAAGTCTTGTTGCCATCGAGCGGAATGGTGTAGTAGCTGTTGCTGATGTTGGATGAACTGGCATTGGTATAGATTCGTGCCAAAGAACTGCAATCGGTCATTTTGGGGTCGATATCTACGACCATGGGTGCGGACTGGCAGTTGTTTATCACTGGCGACGTCCAAGAGAAGCCTATGAGCCCGCCTATGCTATGGCTCTTGGAGCCTTTCAGCTGACCGTCAAACAGACAGTTGTTCATCTGCACATAGCCTCTTTCTGAGACGGCAGCCACAAGACCACCGTTGGTGGCATCACCGACGACCGAACTTTCAATGGTTACCGAAGAATGGCAATTGGATAGTTGCAACGTGCCGTTGTCCACCTTGCCAACGATGCCTGCCGCAAATTTCTGGCTGGTCATGATTTCGCCTGCCACATGCAAGTTCTTGATGGTTGCTACGCCGACCACGGCAAACGGAGCCGTATGGGCTTTTGTCGTGTTGTAATGTACAATCAGCACATGGCCGTTGCCATCGAACTCTGCCTGATAAGGACTGCTCTCGGAGCCTACCCTCGTCTGGCTTTCTCCCAGGTCGATGTCGGCTGCCATGATGGCGTTGATATTGGTCTTGCCTTCGGTGTTCACCAACCTTGCAAACGTCTCCCAGTCTTCAGCCGTGCGCAGGACGAAGCGCCCGTCCTTGTCATACTGCTCTTTCTGTCCTAAAGTAAAGGTGAAGTTGGCCTGATGGAGATTGTCATTCCACGTGCCTTTCTTCACGGTGGCCGTCCCCACTGCAGACAGACGGACGGGATCCGTCAGCGCTGTCATGGCGTATGTGCCGGGCTTCCAGTACCACATGGCGGTGCTGGCTCTGCGAACTCTGTAATAGACAGGGTGGCCTTCGTAGCTGGAAGCAAACATATCGTCGGAGAAGGTGTAAACGGTATCATTGCGTTCATACGATACTTGCCCTATGCTCTTCCATAGCCCCTCGGCGTAGATGTCTCCCGAGGTATTGCGCTGAACATCCCAGATGTCATCCATAGAGATGTCTGCCCAGTTTTTGTCCTTGCATTCCCATCGCAACAGCACCGTCCCGTTAGCTTGTAATGCGGCAGCGAGACCATAAGGCTGGTGTAGTGTCGGCAAGTCAACAGGCATGGACTGTGAGGTGCGCTCCACGCCCTCCGTGTCCTTATAACGTGCCGCAATCCTAAAGTCGCTGATGCATTTGTCCGAAGGCAGGTAGATGTATCCCGACATTTCTTTGCCAAGAGCCATCGACAGGCTCTTGTACGTGCCACCGCTCACCTCTTTGAAGTGGGCTGTCAGGCTGACGATGTCGCTGGTGGACATGGTGTATATCATCATCGTCTGGCCCGCATGAGCGGCGTCGTAACCCAGAACGGGGTCCATCAAGTTAGGCACAACCGGCGCGGGCGTGTCGCTGAACGTCACATTCATTGGCGAGAGCTTGATTTCCCTTTCGCTGGCACCCTTGTTTCCGTGCTTGTGCACATACCATGAGAATGTGCATCTCTTGCCGCGATACTTGTCTGGCACTACCCAATTTATATATATGAAGTAGAGGTTGGTGCCTGACTTCTTGCTTAGTTCACAACTCTTTTCCGTGGAAGATACCGTCATGGAGCTGTAGCCGTTGTCGCGGCTCAGCACCATCTCGCCATCTACACTCTTCCCATTCGTCAATGTCGCCGATGTCATTCCCCGGCCAATATCTGCATTCTTCGCACCGCCCGTTGATCAGCTTTGC